>NZ_ABOX02000002.1 GCF_000172555.1 Pedosphaera parvula Ellin514 | reverse complement strand
CAACACGTTCGCTGCATGGAGATCAGCGCCAACTCCACAGCAGATGGCGGCAATCACTACACACCGCAAAGTTTTCGTTCCGGAAAACACCCTCCCGGTGATTTCCCTAATGCTTCTTATAGTTGATAGGTTGTTTCGCATGGTTCCCTTTCCGAGTAATCGGTTGGTTTTGTAGATAATTGTCGATCAGTTATCTGTTTTTGGTTGCGGGATTTGTAGTATTTTGTATTACACTACTAACGCACCGTCAACAGAAACTTTACATAAATTTTTCCTGTACGTACATGCTCCTTATTGCGAGTAACTTGGAAGTTCAGGCGTAAACTGCCAGATTTGGTGCAGCCTCGTAGAATTTGGTTGGTGCCATCCTCTTTTTCCCGCAGAGGGATTTTGTCGCCTACGGCGTGCCGGATCTCACCATCCCGCTTTTCGTTCCTGAAACCAAAGGTAAATCGTTGGAGAAACCGAAAGGAATTCTGAAGGAATACCGAATGTTTTCACGCTACGTTGCGGAAGCCAGATTACGGTTTCACTCTGTTGCCAATCGATTCTTGATTGGCAATCGAAAAAAACACCATTTCAAATCAAGTCAAGGCACAATGACAGATCGATAGAAACGCGCCGGCGCATTGGTGGATGAATCGATAAACGTAACCACTCCATTCGTATTGGTCAGCAAAGTGGCGGAAGTCCAATCAAGCAGGTTGGTGGAGATATCGATCCTCACCTTGCCACCAGCTTTTGCTTTCAAGTCGAACTGAAGCTTTCCGCCGGCCATTTTGTCGATGCGTGTGAACTCAGCTCCCTTGATCAAACCGGCAGTGCCGGCGTTGTAAATGGACTGAATCTCCTTTGCAGTAAGGGCTCGATTATAAATTCCCACCTCGTCCAGGGCACCGCTGAAGAATCCATAAGGACCTCCCATGTCTCCACTCGGATGCACAATATTGGTGCTGGTCACGCCAGTACGCTTCAATACTCCGTTGATGTAAACACTCGGCCGCCTGCCTTGATAAACGACCGCAATATGATTCCAACCGCTAATGGATGTATTTAACACCAAGGGCGATCCGAGATAGTTACCGGTATGTTCAAACACACTTAACCCATTTGTTCCAACTGACACACCAGCGCCCACATGACCCGCACCAAAAGCGGAAGCCCCATGCCTTGGAAAAATCGCATAGCGCTGTCCGGTAGTCCCCGTGATTCCCTTATTGGCTTCGACAGTGGAGCGGCGTGAAGCCTGAGGTTTGACCCAAAACTCAATCGTAAAGGTATTGGTTATCGCAGCAGGGAGTATGCCGACTGAAACCATGTTCGTCTTCCCATCAAAGTTGAAAGCCTGGCCCACAATGCCCTTTGTAAAAGTGGTGCCATTCTTAAGGGAACCATTATTAGTGCCTTGAATGTCCTTTGCATTGCCATCACCCGGCCACCAGTTCACCAAACCAGGGGGAGAAGGGATGGTTACTGGCAACACGGTCAACGTGGCGTTTGAGCTTCTCACACTGCCCAGGGCATTGGTCAAAACGACTGCGTAATTGCCAGCGTTGATCGCCTGGATGTTGGTCAAAAGCAGCAAGGAACTTGATGCGCCGACAATTTTTGTGTTGTTAAACTGCCACTGGTAACCAAGGGGCGCTGTTCCCGTTGATCCCACGCTAAAAGTTGCATTTTCACCGGCGCTTAAAATCAGATTAAGCGGTTGGGCGGTAACGACGGGCGGAGTGATCACCGTTAGCAGTGCGCTGGAACTGGTAATGCTTCCCGCGATATTTGTCACCACCACAGCATAGTTTCCCGAGTCCGCAGGCTGCACATTGGAAATGGTAATGGCGCGGTCGGTGGCGCCTGCAAGGTCTAATGAATTGTGCCGCCACTGGTATTTCAATGGTAAAGTCCCACTCGCAGAGGAAATAAAAGTGGCATTGGTTCCCTGCCTTGCTGTCACATCATGTGGCCGCATCGAAAAGTTGGGGGGAATGTTTACGGTCAGCCTCGCAGTGGCGCTCGTAATACTTCCAGCCATGTTGGTGACTGTCACCGAGTAAGCTGCCGCATCCCCCGGCTGAGCCATGACAATGTCATAACTGCTGCCCGTCGCACCAGCGATGATGAATGAATTCTTCAGCCATTGGTATCTCAATGGTACGGTGCCAGACGCAGTCACACTGAAGGCAGCATTCGCGCCTTGATTGAGAATCAGACTTTGAGGCTGGGCGACGATGGTCGGCGGTGTATTTGTTATGAGCACTTTCAGGCTGTTGATCCACGCAGCCACCGTAGCCACGGCATTCGTATCGATTGAATTGCGCGCCAGAGGCGGCATCTCGACGGCACCTGTTGTATTCAGCCGCGTATACAGAATTGATTTCGATACATCCCCCCGAGCAACGACTCTGGCGCCTGCTATTCCCAAATCTGCGACCACCGCTCCGTTCGTAATTGCCTGGCTTGCCAATGGTGTGTCGAAGCGGGCATCCCAATACGCTTGAATCCCACTGTTAGGGCGATGACACTGTGCGCAATTTGCGTCCAAATAAGAACGCACCCGCGCTTCCAGCGAAGCCGTGGTATTGGTAACGTGCACCATGGCAGCATAGTTTGTAATCGTCGTTTCATCGATGGAGGGGTTGAATAATCCAAGGTGATTCCACGTGCGCAGTTGATTATCCGTAACTCCAGTATCTGGATAGGCATAATTCCCATTCAATTGCCGCGTTTTGACTCCTAAAACATAATTGGCATTAGGATTGTGACAGATGAGACAATCTTGGCGGCTGGGATAATACCACCTCTGCGTGCGACTGCTGCTGCCCGTGGTAATAACGATGTCTTCGGCCAGGCTGTTCGTCAGCAAATCAGCCTCGCTATTGTCTGCCCGCCATTTGTATGTCAAGCCATAGAAACTTCCATTGGTCCCCCGGACCAGCAGGCGGGTCTCCAAACGTTTGCGGATATTGGGATTGGTATCATCAACTGCAAGTTCGAAATGTTTTACCAGGACGGTCCCGATGGGAAAGTTCCATTCTCCGGTAGCCGCGAATCCAATTTGTTCGTCGCTGGAATCAGGCGCTCCGTCGTTCGGCACTGCAATCCATCTGCTTTTCAGCGCCGCATCGGACCAAAGAGGTGAATTGACATCATAAGGAATTAAGCCCGAATCGGTCGCAAGATTCGATAGATTCGTGAAGACACCGACCTGGGAGAGGACGGCTGGAGGTTGCGCGTAATCCGCTCCCGTTCGTGCGAGTTTATATATCGCCCCATTGGTCCCCATTTGGCACATGTAGAGCTCATTCTTCTCATCGAGCCCAAAAGCAGACAGTCCATTATAACTCAGTCCCGGGGGCATGTTGCACAAATACGTCACAACCGGCGCGTTGCTGCCATCGTAAGACATGGCCCATATGCGCCCGGAATAGTTGTCTCCAAAAATGTAGTTCCCGCTCAAATCAGCAGCGAACTGCAACCCCCGGTAAACATACCCCCCTATGATGCAGGAATTCCCCTCACTATGCAGATAATCATAAATGGGAGGGACTTCCGTTCCAATTATGGTGGCAGGCTTGTCTCGCGGTCCTAAAATCAACCCTTCCCCATAGGCCCACTGATAATTGCCGCCCTTTACGACAATATCCACTTCCTCGCGGGCACTATCACCCACGTCTGCCAGCCAAATATGTTTGCTGACACTGTCGTAGCTCATACGGAACGGATTGCGAAAGCCAATCGCATAAAATTCCTCCAGCACACTCCCATCGGCATTCACAAAAGGATTGTCATTGGGAATATAATAATTGGCAGTGTAACTGTTGGGCCAACCATCGGGTGGAGTGACGCCGCTTTGCGGTTGGCGGCGAATTGGATGGCTCTTCGCAGGATTTTGATCTACATCGATGCGCAGCACCCCGGAAAATAAGCCTTTATTGATCTTCTGTGTGTTGCGATAACCGTCATCTCCCCCGCCTTCGTCGCCGTTGGTTAAGTATAAGAAGCCGTCCTCACCAAACAGCATGCCTCCGCCGTTATGCCAGAGGTTCTGATCAAATTGGTTGATAAGGACAAGTTCGGAGTTGGGATCTGCCACTGATGATCCATCAGGAACCGTGAATCGCGACAGTCGATTATAACTTGGCGTGTCCGGATCGGGCCGATTAGGAGCTGGATTCACCGGGCTGGGGCTAAACTGATACCAAATATAAACATATCCCCGGTTCGTTGAACCGGGTTGGCCAAATTCAGGATGAAATACCATCGCCGTAAGGCCACAGTCATCGTTGCCTTGGGTGCGATTCGATATATTTAGGAAAACCGTCTTGTTGGAGGTGCTGGGATCATTGACAAAAAACCAGATGATCCCCTGCCGACCGCAAACGTAAAGCCTGCTTGTTCCCGGTGCGCGGGTCAGAAAGGTGGGATCCTCGAAGGTGAGGTTTGGAAATGCTGGAACCGTCACCCATCCGCCTGAAGCATCAACCGAAACTGGCGGCAGATGATTATTCAGGAAAACACCCATCTGCTCACGGACATCGAGTCCATAAGGAGAGGATGCCAAAGCGCCACCACCCCCTATCCAAGGCAGCACGATTGTACAAATGATCAGCAAAAGCTTACGCATGACGAATGTTTCGAAAGGATCTGGGGCGCTCTTGTAGCTAAGTATTGGATAAAACAACCCGAAATCCAGCAAAATCTGCAAGTCTTTGATCCCAAGGAAATCGTTCCGAAGAAATCTAGATTTGGTATTAACGGCGCCTTTCAATGTGATCAAAACTCATGTCACAACCGGCCAACTGTAGTCTATTTTGATGACAACACATTTCCGTCACGTCATGGTAGCTTCTATTTAATCCGTGTTGTTGGATAGACCGACTGGCGTTTTGATTTGAAATAGGGTTGTTTGCAACCGCCGGAGTCTTGCAACATTGATTTTGACAGAGCAACTTGACTATACGATCAGGCACTGAAGCTAATAAAAGTTTGAACCCATAATTCGCCTGCCCTGATCAAAAGACGTAAAAAAATTTATGGCAATGACCGTATCCATCGTTGAAGACGACACCCAGGCTCGCAAGGTTCTCGCCGGTTGGATCGCTCGTGCTGAGGGATTCCGCTTTCTCAGCGATCATGGATCAGCTGAAAGTGCCCTCGAAATCCTGCCAAAGGAGCAGCCTGCCGTGGTGCTCATGGACATCAACCTCCCCGGAATGAATGGTGTCGAATGTGTCCGTCGCTTGAAGGGCATTCTGCCGGATACGCAATTCGTTATGCTTACAGTTTACGAAGATGCGGATCACATCTTCAACGCTCTCGCCGCTGGTGCCACAGGTGTACTTATTGAAACAGACACCCCGTCCTGAGTTGCTGGCAGCTCTCCAGGAAGTCAACCGTGGTGGCTCGCCCATGGCCAGCAATATTGCCCGCCGAGTCGTTCAATCCTTCCAACAAACCAGGCCTCATGCATCCGAAGCTGATGAGTTGTCGAATCGTGAACAAGAGGTGCTCGATTTGCTCGCCCGAGGCTACCTGTACAAGGAAATTGCCGAAAACTTAAACATCAGCGTGGCGACGGTGAATACCTATATTCGCCGCGTTTACGAGAAGCTGCACGTGCGTTCCAGAGCCCAGGCGGTGGCAAAGTATACCCGATTTGCCGGCCGCGAAGAGTTGCCGAAAACCAAGACATAATTCAAATCTTTTCACTTCTGCCGGCCCAGGCAGGTGAAGATTTTGCAATTGCTCCCAAAAAAGCTACTTACCTCCAAAAGGGACGTTGACATAACCTCCAAACCAAAATTTTCCGTCTGTGTTCGACCCGCCCCAAACTGAGCGGGTATAGAAGCCGTACTGGATTTGCCGCTTGGAAGTGGTATAACTGAATCCGGCTTCACTTGAATCGCTGTTTTCACGCAGCATCCTGGGATAGAAAATCGAGCGGTCCGGGTTTAAAACAATGTCTTCACCGGTGATCGTTCCCAGATGGCGATAGCCTACATTCAATTCCCACCCCTTAATCTGTTGGAACAGTCCGGTCGAAACGATGTACTGGTCGTTGTGTGTGGTCCGATTCCAACGAAAGAGCCCGTCGCCGTAAACGCCAAGTCCCGGCCAGCCGAAATGCTTCCGGATAAGAATTTCCGGTTCCACTGCCGTCGAACGGGTTCCAGGTGCAAAAGGAAAATCCTGAGCGTAAGTGCCCGGCAACACGGCCCCGGCCCGGAAGGTGAGAGTAGGCTGCCATGGAGAAACTGATTCGTCTTCTTTGAAAATCTGGTACCGCACACCAAACGCGAAATCCATGAATCCTGAGGTGGACTGAGGCTGAAAGTTGGGTGAAAAAAATCGCCACCCCGACGTCGTATACCCAACCGCCGCATCGACTGCCCACCTTTCCGTGATGCCGTATTGCAGCGCCAAATAGCCCTGATTGATGTCGATGCCGTAAGTCTCTCCATCAGCCTTCACCGAAATGTTGTGATAACTGTTTTTAGCCCAAATATGGTAGGACTCTGATTCATCATAGAAGAGTCCGGCAATAATCTGCCCTTTAGCCGGAACTTCGGCCCACTGAGCAAAAGGAGCATGAGGAACATTTTCAGTGCCGGTTGCTGACTGGATGGAGAAAATCCCAATCGAGAGGGCAACAAGCTGACTGACTCCAAAGCACGGAGTCACCGAAATCGAAGGAGCAGCACCGCGACGAACGGATTTCTTCATATGCACTAGAATTAAAAGCGCCGTTTAAAACCATGAATCATTTGTATTGTCAATTACGAATCCATCGCAATGAAATCACCAAAGTTGACCGGCATCCGGGAAAACAATCCCGAATAATTTAGCCATTTCTTTCGTGATCTCAAACAAGTGGAGTTCTTCTGCCCCGGACATTGTCTGGTGATAAGTGTCGAATTGTCAAAGGTTTCGTCGGTAGGTCTTCCCCCTAGAAGAATTCGCCTCCGAAACCTCTACTTATTCGTGTTTGCGTGTTCGGTTCACCGTCGAAATCCCCTTTCCGCGCTAATGCTGGCTAAAGGTGCCCCACTCTTGCTTCCCTCCGTAAAACTGATATCATCCCTCACGTGTTCCCTGGATATAATGTCTTTTCTGGTTGGCGTGTCGCCAGGCACACTTTGCTCCTTCTCGGTTGTCTGTTCACAATGCAACCTGCTTTTTCAGCTGAACATCCCACCACCAGTTCGGATTACTCGTTTGATATCTGGGAAACCGAGAATGGGCTGCCGCAAAACTCCATAACCTCGATCGCGCAAACCCAGGATGGCTACCTGTGGCTCGGCACTTACAATGGATTGGTCCGCTTCGATGGAGTCCGTTTCACGGTTTTCGACACCAGTAATACTCCCGGACTGATTGGCCGTCGCATCACCAGCCTCTACGAGGATGCCCAAAAGGCTCTCTGGATTGGTCATGAAACTGGTGACCTCACCAAATATCACAACGGCATCTTCAGCCACATCCCGCTTGGCACCAACTGGCCCGGCGGCCCTATCACCGGCATTGAAGCCGATAAGCATGGCGACCTCTGGCTTCTCAGTGATGCCAGCTGGCTCCTCTGTCTCAAGGACAATAAAGGTTTTCGCTGCGGCCAGGGCAATGAGCCCGGCGAAACCCTTCCCTCCTTTGCCAGGGAAAAGGACGGCACACTCTGGGTTGTTCGGGGCAGCCTCTTTGGTGGACTGGAAAAGCGGGAGATCATTATTTGCGATACGACGGGACCAAACGGCACCAACAATTTTCAACTCGGCTGTGCCGCCCACGATGGCGGCCTCTGGCTCGTCAACAATGGCAAACTGGTCAAACGCACGCCGGATGGTGTCATCAAGGACTCCGGTTATGCGCCGATAGATAGTTCCGTCACCACCATGCTGGAAGCCCGCAGCGGCGAACTGCTTGTCGGTACTCTTAAGGAGGGCATTTTCCTGATCCTGCCCGATGGCTCCCGCAAACATCTCTCGCGCCAAAATGGACTTTCTGGCGATTGGATTCGTTCTCTCCGTGAGGATTCTGAAGGCAATCTCTGGGTTGGCACGGGCGGTGGCGGCTTGGATGCCTTTCGTCGCCGCAAGGTGGAAATGATCAAGGCGCCCGATGAATGGCAGGGCCGTGCTCTGCTCTCCATCACTCCCAGTTACGATGGCAGCCTTTGGGTGGGAACTGAAGGCGCCGGGTTGTATCATTTACTGGATGGCAAACTGACCCGGTATGACCAATCCGCCGGTTTACCAAACTCCTTCGTCTGGTCCCTCTTGGAGGATCGCCAACATCAGTTGTTGGTGGGCACTTGGGGTGGCGGTCTGCGGATACGCGAGGAAAAAGGTTTTCGAACCATTCCAGGATTGGAAGACATTTCCCGCCCCATGCTGGCGCTTCATCAAGATCGCAGAGGCATGCTTTGGATCGGCACCCGGTCCGGCCTTGCTCGTTATGATAAGGGTCTTTGCACCTGGTTCACCCGGCAGGAAGGCCTGGCTGTGCCGGATGTCCGGGCGATCACTGAAGATGCGACCGGTGCGATCTGGTTCGGCATGTCGGGTGGCGGGTTGGGCAAAATTCAGGACGACAAGATCACTCAATTCCACAAATCTGACGGCCTCGCCAACGACTTTGTCTGGTCCCTGCACTCCGAGCCAGACGGCACCCTATGGATTGGCACTTTCGGCAGTGGACTGTGCCGTTTAAAGCAAGGTAAATTCGTTACCATCTCTACCCGCGAAGGATTGCCCAACAACGTCGTTTGCCATATTGCGGACGATGGCCATGGCAATTACTGGATGAGTTCTTACGGCGGCATCTTTCGTGTCAGCCGGGAAGAGTTGAATAAATGTGCCGATGGCAAACAGAAACTGATCCATTGTATTTCTTACGGCAAGGCAGATGGGCTCAGCACGCTCGAATGCTCCGGCGGATTCCAACCCGCGGGCTGCAAAACACCCGATGGGCGTCTCTGGTTTCCAACCAGCAAGGGCCTGGCCGTGCTGGACCCTGAAGATGTCAAAATCAACCCGCGCCCACCACCAGTCGTGATCGAAGAAGTAACCGTTGATGGGGACTTAATTCCTCTTTCTCCCGTCGATCAGCACGGAACTCAATCCGGCCTTACTGTCGCGCCCGGCAAACAACGTTTTGAATTCCGCTACACAGGCCTGAGCTTTGTCGCTCCGGACAAAGTCCGCTTTAAATATAGGCTGAAAGGCTTGGAATCGGAGTGGGTCGATGCCAACAACCGTCGTATTGCCTATTACAGCTATCTCAAACCCGGCACTTACACCTTCGAAGCCACTGCTTGCAACAACGACGGTGTTTGGAATGAAACCGGTGCCAGCCTTCCGCTCACCATTCTGCCTCAGTTTTGGCAAACCTGGTGGTTCACCTCCGGGGGCGTTATGGCCGGCATTTGTGCGGTCGCTGGCGGCGCGCGCTACGCCACCCGCCGCCGTCTCCGCCAACGAATGGAAAAGTTGGAACGGCAACGCGCCTTGGAAAGAGAACGCGCCCGAATCGCCAAGGATATTCACGATGACCTCGGTGCCAGCCTTACCCGTATCACCATGCTCAGCCAATCGGGCCGTACCGATGCCGAGGACCCTCATCAGGCCGCCGCCGACCTGGATCATATTTACCGCACTGCTCGCGAATTAACCAAGGCCATGGACGAAATTGTCTGGGCCGTAAGCCCCCAACACGACACTCTCGACAGCCTGGTTTCCTATCTCGGTAAATTTGCTCAGGACTTTCTGAGCGTCGCTGGAATCCGCTGCCGTTTGGATGTGCCTATCGAACTGCCACACTGGCCGCTTACTGCCGAAGTGCGACACAACCTCTTCCTTGCCTTCAAGGAGGCGTTGAACAACGTGCTCAAGCATGCCGCCGCAACCGAAGTGCGGGTCTCACTTACTCTTTCCAACAAAGAATTTAATCTGTTCGTCGCCGATAACGGCAGGGGTTTTGATCCCAAGGCGCCCCTGTCCGCGTCCGCTGATTCCAGGCTTCAGGATCGCATTTCTTCCGGCAATGGACTCATCAACATGTGCAAGCGACTCGAGGAAATTGAAGGCCTCTGTGAGATCAGCAGTACCCACGGCGAAGGCACACGCATCAAATTTACCGTTCGCATAAAGAAGTAATTTCCTCAGCCCGCAAAACTGCTTCATTCAAGCCGAGTTATACCGAATGCCGAAAGTAATTTCCGGATGGCAGGAGGGATTTTGGTTTGAGGCAAGGCGGAGGCCGCAGGCGCTATCTGAAAGATAACGCCAAGGCCGACAACGCCGCCTCAAATCAAAAGCACCCTGCAGCCAATGACCAATGAATCTTCCTCATCCCCAAGGCCATGGCTTTTTCAGTCTCCACTTTCATCCGGCTTATTGGCTCCTTTCATTCCGGTTCTTTTCCCCATTCCGGAAATTAATTTTGGCATTCGGTATAATCTCGAACGAACGTGAAATTCAACCTGTGGCAAAAGATTGCCGCCAACTTTCGCCATTTTCCGCTACTGGCAAAACTTCACGCAAACCGGCGCACCGACTTCCAAAATTTTCCCTGTCGGTGTCAGCCGGCCGCTGCTTGCATCAATGCTGAAAACAACAATATTGTTTGAATCCTGATTGGCCACCAACAGATACTTTCCCGTTGGGTCAACGCCGAAATGCCGGGGTGTCTTCCCCCGAGTTGACTGCCGCTCCACCAGCGTTAACTTGCCATTCCTGGCATCCACTGCAAATACAGCTATCAGATCAGGCCCACGAGCCGAGGCATAAACAAATTTGCCCGAAGGATGCACCTCAATTTCTGCTCCTGAATGAAATCCTTTGTAGTTCTCGGGCAAAACCTCCACCGTCTGAACTTCCTTCAAAACACCATGTTTCGCGTCATAATCAAACACATTCACGGTGCAACTCATCTCATTCACGAGATAGGCATGTTTGCCATTCGGTGAAAAAGTCAGATGCCTGGGCCCTGCTCCAGGATGAATTTTCGCAAACGCCGGCTCGTTGGGAACCAGTGTGCCCTGCTTCAAGTCAAATCGGTAACTCAGGACTTTATCCAGTCCCAGATCACACACAAACGCAAAACGATTTCCCTTGTCCAACGTCACGCAATGGGCATGCGGCCCTTCCTGTCGTTCGGAATTAATACTGGTGCCCTCATGTTGATTGAAAGCACAGGCCTCTTCCAATTTACCGCTCTTCTCAATCGGCAACACTGCGACACTTCCACTTCCGTAATTTGCCACCAAGGCATGGCATGCTTCCTTGTCGAGCTGAATGTGACACGGCCCGCTCCCAACCGATGAATACTGGTTGATCAGCTTCAGCATTCCCGTTTGTGTATCGATGGAGAAGGAACTGACTGCTCCCGCTGCCTTGCCTTGGAAACGGCTGATTTCGTTCACCGCAAAAAGAAAATGACGCTCGGTGTCTATAGCCAAAAAAGTAGGATTGGGAGTTTCTACCACTAGACCAATTGAATTAAGGCCACCAGTGCGCAGGTCCATTCGGTAGCCATAAATCCCTTTGCTCTTCCCATTTGTGTAAGTGCCCACATAGACCAGGCATTCACTCTTTGCATCAGCCTCGGCTGCTCTCGTCTTGGCCACCTGCCCCTTGGTATTCAAACCCGATAAAGCCATAAAAATGGAAACTGCAACTCCCGTTAGTTTTGTTACATTAACTCGCATTGAAATTATTTCTACTGCCTTTTAAACGCGCTAAAGTGATGATTGTTCGTTACTACCCTCGTTTGTGAGTAATTGAAAGAAGTATATTTTTTTTAGGAAGGGAAACGAACTCCACGCCACAATGCATGTGCATTAGAGTCTGTGCATCAGCATCGACTCTCCTGGCCTCGGCTCTCAGCAGGTTACAACCGCCAGTTTTCAAATCCACCGACGGCATTTGCAACCCTTACCCATGTTCGCTTACACTGTCTGGACCGGCATGAACGACGCTAGAATCGAAGAAATTAAAAATTTGCTTCCAAAAGCCATGACACCTGACTGGGTGCGTCTTGGCTCTCGGCTCGTGCGTCTTTTGAAGGATCAACATCATCCCGACGCTCACAACTCAATTTTGAACCGATTGCTGGAGCAAGCCAGGGCTTCGGTTGAACTGCGCGAACGGCGCCGCTCACAGTTACCCCGCATCGATTATCCCCCTTCATTGCCAATTAGTGCGAGCAGGAACGAGATCGTCACCGCGATTCGTTCAAACCAGGTGATTGTTATTGCCGGAGAAACTGGTTCCGGCAAGACCACGCAAATTCCCAAGATGTGCTTGGAAGCTGGCCTGGGGATTGAAGCCAAGATTGGCTGCACTCAACCCCGTCGTGTCGCCGCCCTTTCAATTTCCCGCCGTATTGCCGAGGAACTCAACGTCACTTGGGGGAAGGAAGTCGGCTGCAAGATCCGCTTTGATGACCGCTCCAGTTCGGACACCTATATAAAGATGATGACGGATGGCATCCTGCTCGCTGAAACCCAGGGTGACCCGCTGCTTTCAGAATACAACGCCATCATCATCGATGAAGCCCACGAGCGCAGTTTGAATATTGATTTTCTGCTGGGTTATCTCAAGGGGTTATTGGCCAAACGCCCCGATCTAAAACTCATTATCACGTCCGCAACGATCGACACAGAAGCGTTTTCTCGTGCTTTCAATAACGCTCCCATAATCGAAGTCTCCGGCAGAACCTTCCCCGTCGAAGTTATTTACGCCCCATTCGATGCCGCCTCTGAAGAAAGCGGTGACCTGACTTTCATCGACGCCGCTGTTAGCGCGACGGAAAAGTCCATGTATGAATCAGGTGATGGCGACATTCTCATCTTCATGCCGGGCGAGCGTGACATTCGTGAAACCAGTGATCAAATCGAGGGCCGATTCGGCAATGATGCCGATGTCATCCCGCTCTATGGCCGACTTAGTTCCGGCGATCAGCAACGAGTCTTCGCGCCATCTTCACGACGCAAAATCGTAATCGCCACAAACATCGCTGAAACCTCCCTCACCATTCCCGGTATTCGCTACGTGATCGATGCCGGTCTGGCGCGCATCAGCCGTTACAATTCCCGCACCCGCACTAAACGTCTGCCCGTCGAACCTGTATCTCAGAGCAGCGCCAATCAACGCAAGGGACGCAGTGGCCGCGTTCAGAACGGCATCTGCATTCGCCTTTATTCTGAAGAAGACTTCAACGCCCGCCCACCTTTTACCCAGCCGGAAATCCAGCGAGCCAACCTCGCTGAGGTTATCCTGCGCATGAAAGCCTTCCGCCTGGGTGAGATTGAATCTTTTCCTTTCCTGAATCCTCCGACGCCCGCCGCCATCGATAACGGCTACAAACTATTGCAGGAACTCGGCGCGCTGGATGAGAATCGCGATTTAACTCCGCTCGGCCGGGACCTCGCCCGTCTTCCCATTGATCCCACTCTCGGCCGCATGCTGCTTCAATCTCAACGGGAACATGCCACCCAGGAATTGCTGATCATCGCCGCCGGCCTGAGCATTCAAGATCCACGCGAACGCCCGTTGGACCAGAAGAGCGCGGCGGATGCAGCTCACAAGCGCTTTCTTGATCCGCAATCTGATTTCCTGGCCCTGCTGAACATCTGGAATGCGGTTCACGATCAATGGGACAAACTCAGAACGCAAAATCAACGTCGCAAATTCTGCAAAGCAAACTTTCTCTCCTACACTCGTATGCGCGAATGGCAGGATTTATATACGCAACTCCACGATGCTCTGGATGATATACGCACGTTGAAGCTCAATGAGAGCAACGCCGCTTACGATGCCATCCATCGCTCCATTCTCGCGGGGCTCCTCGGTCACGTTGCGACCAAAGCCGAACGCAATCTCTACAAAGCCACCGGCAATCGTCAACTAACAGTCTTCCCGGGTTCAGTTCTGTATGATCGGACGGAAAAGCCGAAGAAGCCGTCGCCATCACAACCGAGAACTCAGCCCAAGCCGCGTGCTTCCAATCAACCACAATGGATTGTTGCGGGCGAAATCGTTGAAACCTCTCAATTATTTGCCCGCACCGTTGCCGGGATTGATCCTCTTTGGATTCTTCAAATCGCTCCGCATCTGTGCAAACTGACGCATCATAATCCCCATTGGAGCGCCAACTCCGGCCGCGTCCTTGCGGATGAAAAGGTTTCGCTCTATGGAATGGAGATCCACAACCGCAGGGTGGTCTACGGCAACATTAATCCAAAGGAGGCAACTGACATCTTTATCCGCTCAGCCCTGGTTGAAGAGAACTTGTTTCCCGAGCCACCACGCAACCGCCACGAGCAGGACGATGTTCTGGCTAAATCAACCCCGCAGATGCTCGCTTCGATTGCAGCCGAAAAGGAGAAACCGCCTGCCCGTTATCAGTTCTTGGAAAACAATCGCCAGGTTCGTCAAAAGATTGAAACCTGGCAAACCCGCATGCGTCGCCACGATCTGGCCGACTTGGACAAGGCGATGTGCGAGTTTTACGCCAGGCGAATCGAAAATGTCTCCTCGCTCCATGAATTAAATCGCCTCCTGCGCGATCATCCCGAACCGGGTTACCTCTGCGTCACTGAAGCCGACCTTATCGGTGATCAGGAATTGAAATTCGATGCTGAGGCTTTTCCCGATTCCGTTTCACTTGCGAACCAGCCCGTCGCGTTGTCCTATGCCTATGCACCCGGTGAGGAGATGGATGGTGTCACACTGAAGCTCCCTCTTTCGCTTGTGGAATCTGTATCACCAGCCAGTACGGAGTGGGCGGTGCCGGGTTTGCGGGAATCCCTGGTAAGCGAGCTGCTCCGCGCCTTGCCCAAGACAATCCGTCGCGAGTTGATGCCCTTCCCTCCCAAGGTTGCCGAGATCACGCGCGATCTCCGCCCCACCGGCAAATCGTTGAAGCAGGATTTGGCCAATTTTATTAAAGAGCGTTATCACATTGAAGTATCTCCAACTGATTGGCCCTCTGACGCCCTCCCGCAACATCTCCGACCTCGTATAGAAATCGTGGGTAACGACCACAAAACTCTTGGCGCGGGTCGCGATCTCAGCCAACTCCGCGAACAATTTCAGAACGTAAAAGTAAAACCTGTTGGCGCCCCACCCGCCTGGAAGAGTGCCGCTGCAAAGTGGGAACGATTCGGCCGCACAGGCTGGACTTTTGGTGACCTGCCAGAAAGGATTACCGTGAGTGAAGGTGAGGTTGTCCCCGTCTACGGCTGGCCAGGATTACAGGTGGAGGAAAATCATGTAAATGTTCACCTTTTCCCGAGCCAGGATACCGCCCGGCGTGCCAGCTTGACCGGCGTTCAGCGCCTCGTAGAGCTCGCCCTTCAAAAGGATCTCGCATGGTTGCAAAAAGATTTGCGTGGCTTTTCACGTTTCCAACCACTGCTTCCCCCCGGTGGTGTCGAAGAGTTACAGGAGAGTGCTTTTGAAAATCTCAAGCGCTTTATTCTTCCACGCGAACCCTTGCCGGCCCTGACTGAAAACCATTTCAATCTAGCTGTTAATCAGGTCAAGAGTCGCATTCCAGGGCTGGCGTCACAATTGATTGATCGGCTTGGCAACATTTTTCAACTGCGGCAGGATGTTCTTCGTCGAGTCGGCCCGGCTTCAACCGCAATTACGAAAGGTCCGCAAACCTTGACGGATTTGAAACATCTAGGCGCCAAGCCCACTGCAGCCAACAGCACTGCCTCACTGGCAAATGAACTTGAAGCTTTATTTCCAAAGCGCTTCCTCGAATCGGTTCCGTACGAGCAACTGGCACATTACCCGCGTTATTTGAAAGCCCTGCATACGCGTGCCGAACGTGCGAAATTGAATCCTCTCAAAGATCAGGAGCGCTCCCGCCAACTCGCTCCTTACCAGGAAGCATTGCGGAAATTCCAATCTTCACAATCCAAGTCACCCGAAGCTCAAAAACAGATTGAGGAATTCCGCTGGCTGGTAGAAGAGTTTAAAGTATCAATCTTCGCGCAGGAGCTTGGCACCGCTGTACCTGTTTCCGCCAAGAGACTGGATCAGGAATTGGAACGCGTGCGCCAAATTGTAGCTTGATAACGTCGGCAACCTCTGAAAAATGTAATGTTCGCCTTTGCTTCTATGAAGGGACACAATCCAACTCGACCGCACTTACCGAGCGTGCAGGAAAACGCCAGCGCAAAATCTCTTCCTTTGCAAGCACTCGCTCCCTGGGCTTGAAGACATCCGGATTCTTGTGACTGATTTCCTGCCGGGGATTTTCCGGCGCGATCTCGAAAACTCTGCCGCCAGTGACAACCATTCCATCAATTGCAAAGGTCGTATCAATCGCTCGTGAGTAGTCCATGTTGGCCACATGCAAAAAGATTTTATTACCTGTCCGGCTGGCGGCAACATCCAGACTCGAAGGCAGTGTCCTGACTTTCAATCCTTGCTTTCCGTTATGCTTTTTAAACAAGCGCATGATCGCACCCGCGGGAAGAAGATAACTGACGCCTCCTGGCACCTGAAGGATCAAAGCATTGGTGGTCCAACGCGAGCCATTGAAATCAGCGGCGGTGCAAATCTTCACCCGGTCACCATGGCGTTGATAGAGGTTGAGAACGCGTGCGTGATAAACACCCGTCAGCCATTCGGTCAGAAGCGGATTGGCGTTGTGTGGTGTGAGACTTAGATGCCCCTCGGTGATGGCGATGGGCAGTTGGGATTGATGCGCATCCAACTCAGCTTCGAGCGCCAGAAGCTTCTTTTCGACGCGCTCGTGCACCATCTCCATTAATTCTTCCCATGCCCGTTCCGGTGCATTTTGATACTCAAAGCCGTTCAACACGGTGTCCTTGCGCATCGGTGTCTGTCCCATCATGTGGATCGCCACATAATTTAAATGCTCACCTGCCTGCTTACATAACTCCCCTGCCCACCCATTGTCACCCCAACCGATCAATTGGATTGCTGGGTCACGCTTACGCATCGCCTTCGCAAATTCAAGCGTTGCTGCAATGGATTGATCCCGGGTGAACCCGCCCTTTCCGTAACTCGTTTCATTTCCCAACTGCCAGAGTTTAATCCCATAAGGTTGGTCGTAACCATGTGCTTTGCGCTCAGAGCTCTCCGGATCATTCGCATACGAAACCCATTCCGCTGCCTCTTTCGCATCGGCCGTGCGATTCCCTTCCCGTGTGTGCGCGTAATGTTGAAAACCGTCACTCAGAAAGTTTACGCAATACAACGGTTCCGCTGCGATGCGCCGGCAATAATCGACAAATTCATGCGTCCCAACGCGATTGGTTTCCTTTCCACCCCAGACATAATTGCGCATCCAGGGGCGCTTCTCCACCGGCCCCACTCCTTCGCGCCATTTGTAATATCGACTGAACAATCCGCCAAAACGAACCACATCAGGCGCCAAATCTTTGCTGGTTTCAATAAAGTCTCTCCGCCAATCATCAGCATCATACGACCAGGATGCCTCCACGGAGGAATCCGTTGTTCCCAGCGGTTCCATGAACTGCATGTACAGATAAGGAGAAATGTCGAACAGCGGTTTTGTATCCACGACGATTGCATTGCCGGAATCCCTGGCTTCACCTGCTTGTGCCGCGGCCAGACTGCTTAGTTCTCCGCTCAGTCCCAGCCCTGCTGCCAGACCGGTGCAGTTTTTCAAAAAGGTTCTCCTTTTCATGGCCCAAGAATCACGCGATAGAATCTCTGATCATAATTTGTTTCATTGGGTTCCGTGAAGAGGAATGGTGTGAGCGGCGAATTTGTGCTCCAGACTGTCGTCCAGTTTATCAAGTTGGTGGAACCCAAAACTGTATAATCCGGTCCTACGTCACCGGAAATGAATAATTTGAACGGGCCGGGTCCGGGAGTTTGCAAGTTCAATCCCGGTTGCGACGGACGAGTCACCGTGACCCAAAGACTCTGGGTGGCACTCAAATTCGGTGTGCCATTATCCGTAACTCTCAAGCTAAGTAAATTCGAAGTCCCTCCCTGCGATATTGCAGGACGCCACACCAAAACACCGCTTGTTGCATTCAGACTCACTCCGACCGGAGCCGCAACAAGGCTGTAGTTGAGCGATTGCGGCGGCAGATCAGGATCGGTGGCGCTGTTGGTAATTCGCAGTATGTTTCCGGCAAGTATCGTCCGATTCGAAATTGCCGCAAGCGTCGGTGTGGTATTGATCAATGCGATGATCTCATTCGAGGAAAGGACATAATTGTAAAGACGCACATCATCCACAATTCCAGCCAGAAAACTTCCACTTCCACCCGTTTGAATCGCTCCAATTCTCAATCCAGCTGAAGCCAACCGCGGCCCCGTCGGTCCAGTGGTAGTGGCCTGCAATACTCCATCGACATACAGATTCATCTGCCCCGAACTTTCATCCCGCGTCGCCGCGAGGTGATGCCACACTCCATCGTTGACAGAGCTAATGGAAGAAATCGTGGTATTCGGATTTCCCACTCCGAATCCGAACTTGCTGCCGATGAGAGAAGTCCCAAAGTCATTGGTCGCCCCAGCCACTTCGCCGTCAACAAATCCCTTGCCATTAAACCATTGCCCGGTTCCACCCGTCGTCGTTGTCTTGGCCCAAAATGCGATGGTGAAGTTGGTTTTAATTGAATTCGGAATCTGAACATAACCACTGACGCCATCCATATTCAGGGCTTGAGCGCCCACCTTGCCAGTAACAAACGTCGCATTCCCGTTGATAGTTCCGTTGTTGCCATTGCCGCTAATGTCCTGGGCATTGCCATCGAATGGGTAATAGGCGGCGAACGTTCCGTTTACAGTTACCGCGAATGTCTGTTGTGCAGTGGCTAAACCATCGCTCACCGTAACCGTGATTGTCGCCATACCAATCTGGCCGACCACCGGTGTTACAGTAATTGTGCGATTCGCACTGCTGCCGCCAAGCACTATGTTCTGATTCGGAACCAACACTGTATTGGACGATGCGGCCGAAACACTTAATTGATCTGCCGGGGTTTCCGCATCACCCACGATAAAGTTGATTGGCCCGGTGGTGGAATTCCTGTTGACGGCAAGCGATGCAATGAGAGACATGGTTGGTGGAACGTTGATGGCAATCACGCCCTGAATTTCGGAGCTTGATAAGACTCGAGAGTAAAGACGCACATCATCGATCACTCCGGCAAAATATCTTCCATCAAGGGTATTGCCACCAATGTGAATCACCGGATTCGCATTCAGGGCGCTGCCACTGCTGCCCATTCCCGTCGCATCCAACTGGCCGTCTACATAGATCTTCATCTCGCCCGTGGTCCCATCACGCGTTGCTGCAATATGCGTCCATTGGCCGGAACTAATTTCAGTTGTCCCACTGATCGAGGTTTCAACGCCTCCTCCAGTAAAAAATGAAAGTCGGTTCACGCCCGCGGCGCTGCGAGTCGCTCCAAAAATAAAATCATTCGCTGGACCGCCCACGTCTGCCCAGATAATTCCCGTTCCATCATAACTATTTTCAGCGACCGGAAACGTTTGCGCCGTCTTGATCCAGCAGGCAATGGTAAAATCCTGCCTCAAGGCATTGCTGATCTCCACGTAATTGTTAACTCCATTAAACGTCAAAGCCCCATTGTACAAACCCGGTCCCCATGCACCTGAATTCATATTGAAGAGGACACCATTATTCGCATTGCCGGATGCATCGCTCGCAACAGTACCAGAACTCTCATCAAAGCGCAGCCACGTCAGCAGAAACGAATCCAGGTTGTGATAATCCACCACCAGCAAATTGGAGGGATAGTTGGTGTGTCCGGTTCCATCCAGGACCTGACCTCCCGGCAATTGCAGCGTGATGCTCCCTTCATTTTGGGGATTAATCCTCAAGGTATAATTGGTGCCGCTACCAGAAAACGAGATGATCTGTCCATTGACAACTTGGAACATATTTGAGGTAAGACCACTGATCGACCTTGTAAATTCCACATCCACATTAAACGGACCGGTGACCACCGAATCTCCTGGTTCTTCTCCAAGGACCAAAGCAACACCTGGACCGGGAGGCAGGCTGTTGATCCAATCGGCCAGAACTTGAATTGCGTTGGTATCCACGACGTTCTTGGCCAGCGGCGGCATTTGAAATTGCCCCACCCGACTGGCCCGGTTGTGCATCATGGAGTGCGCAATGTCTCCAGGAACCAGAACCTGGTCAGACGGATCATTGATGAACGTGTAGGTCGGGCCATAGATCAACCCCTGCTGCGCCAAAGGCGTCGCATACCGTGCATCAAAATAAGCCTGCACACCACCGGGCCTGTGGCATTGCGAACAATTGGCATCAATATAGGAACGCACGCGCGATTCCAACGAGGCCGTCGTATTCGAAATGGAAAAGGACTGGAGATAGTTCGTAATTTGGACCTCACTATAATTCGAGCCAAACATCCCGATGTGCCCCAACGCTCTGAGCTGATTATCCGTGCGGCCGGTCTCCGGATAAAAAAGGCTGCAATTGAGTTGGTGGGTTTTTACTCCTAACACATACCCGGCATTGGCGTTATGGCAGGTCAGACAATCCTGTCGACTGGGGAATTGCCAGGTTTGCGTCCGTGTCGTGCCTCCTAAACCGCTGATCTGGTAGTCAGTATTCGTTCCGGTGAGCAAGAGATCGGCATCTGATCCATCTGCGCGCCATTTGTAAGTGACGCCATAGACTCCTCCCGAATCGTCCATCACAACAAAACGGGTTTCCACGCGCCTCGTATTGCCTGGATTTAAATCATCTACCGGAAGTTCGAAGTGCTTGACGAATACAGTTCCCTTCGGGAATTGCCACTCGTTTGTTGACGAGAATACAATTTTTTCTTGCGCAGTATCATGCGTGCCATCGTTGGGCACGGCCATCCAACGCTTCTTGACTGCCCCATCGGACCAGAGTGGTGTGTTCACCGTATAAGGATGAAGACCCGGCGCTGGATTGAGGCTGGATAGATCTGTAAATGCGCCGATCTGTGAAAGCAGTGCGGGGGGCTCGGGAGTGAACGAAGTAACAGTTTTCAGTTGGAAAATGCGTCCAGCCCCCACGCCGCCAAATTTAAGAAAATAAATTTCTCCATTCGCATCAAATCCACAGGAGGAAGTTCCCCCATATACCGATCCCGAAGGCATGGTTGCAATCTGCTCTACAGAACCCAGCGTGTTGCCATCGGAACTTATAGCCCAGATGCGGCCTGAAACATTATCCACGCAAATATACCTTCCGGTCAGCCCCGGCGCATGCTCTGTGCCATGATAGACGTAACCACCTATCAAACACCCGTTGCCATTCGTATGACCATAATCCCAAACTGGAAGCTTCTCCGTCCCGATAATGGTGGCAGGCTTAGTCTTGGGACCGGGAAAAATACCTTCCAGATAAGGCCATTGGTAATTGGCGCCCGGAGTCAAGAAATCCAATTCCTCACGAGTGTCCTGTCCGGTTTCACCAATCCAAATAAGTCCAGTGGCCGGATCTTGCGAAAAGCGATACGGGTTCCTCAGTCCCAAGGCATAGTATTCCTCAAGCACGCTGCCATCCGAATTTACGAAAGGATTATTGTTCGGGACAAAATAGTTTGTAGAATAACTTTCCGGCCAGCCTGACGGTGTACTGGGATGATGAAATGGCTGGCGTCGAATCGCATGGCTCAAGGAGGAATTCTTATTTACGTCAATGCGAAAAATCCCGGACATCAGGCGTTGGTTAATAATTTGCGTTACATTGTATTGATCATTAGCGCCACCTTCATCGCCAATTGAGAAATAGAGAAAGCCATCCTGGCCAAACATCAAGCACCCGGCATCATGCCACATCTGCAGGTCCAGCTGCTGCAGGAGTATCATTTCAGAATTCGGGTCCGCCGCCATTTGACCATCAGGAACCGTAAAGCGGGAAAGCCGCATATAAGCATAATCACTATTGGCACCCAGATCCGGATTTGGTCGCCATTTGTAGGTCACATAAACAAAGCCGCGATTCGTTGACCCCGATTGTCCAAATTCCGGATGGAAGGCAATTCCAGTCATGCCGGAATCTGACACAGTGTAGAGCCGCGAACGGATATCCAAAAAAAGCCTGAGATCATTTGTCACCACGTCCCGCCGGTTGGGAAAGATGTAAATAATTCCGGGCTTTTCCACCAGCACCTGCCAATTTGTCCTGGGATATGGGGTCATATACATGGGTTGATCGAAGACCATGTTGGTATACGCCACCTCAACATCCCACTTCGCGGTTGTGTTGGGTGCGGAATGCGGAAAAATGTTGTTGAGGTACGGCCCCACCGCAGTCGCAATATCCAAACCATAGGACTGTGCGTGCAGCGGAGTTCGAACCAGCAGGCACAGCAAAATCAAAAGCAAACCCGCAAAAACCACTTGAATAGGTGCACTTTGTTGGTCTTGAGAATTGGCGGAAGACAACGAATTACGACCCGGCATTTCTTTTCCCAAAACAGACATAAATAAGTAAGAATGGCGAAAACTCCGCCGTTTGTGGCTTAAAACAAGTTGTTACATTTGCTGCAGCTACGCGAAAATAGATTTAAAATTACATTTAGCACGAGCTCTTGAAATTCGGGAGCGCGGACTCAGTCCGCGCTCCCCTGCAAACCATCGATTTTCCGCCAAAATATCCTTCTCTGCGGAAACTAATTCTTAAGCCGGTAGTATTTCATCTGCCCGGCCTTCGGCAACGTCACGGTAATGACATCGCCATTGCGAACTGGTGTCAGGCTTTCGTTCGTCCATACCGCCCCGGATCCCACGGTCGGGCTGGATTGCACGGTTGTGTACCGGGCTGCCCAACTTGGCCACGAGAGCTGAATGCTTCCACCGGTAGCGACGACCTGCATGCTGGGGAACGGAAGAATATTCGCGCCCAGTGCTTCACTCGCTGCCGCTTCGGCGGGCGTCAGTGTGCCTTCATAGATGCGGAATTCATCGTAAACACCACCGAAGTACGAATCCCCTGCGAACTGGGAACGTCCCAGCCAGTTATTCACGTCGTTAATCAAGTTCAGCGGAGTGGTAATGGCGCCCGAGAGCACGAATTGACCGTTCTGGTAAACTGAGGCAACCCCGGCACTCACGTTGTAGTTGATGGTGATGTGTGTTTCCACTCCCACCAGAAGGCCACTGGGACCGTCCAGAATGGGACTTTCTCCACCCGTTGGTGATTTCACCGTGAACCGGAATCCAGGCGCGCCTTGCGCTGCAAAGAACAGGTAGTCCAGACCACTGCCGGCTCCGTTGTCTTCACCAAAATCGAAAACACGCTGCCAATTTGCCGCCGTACTGTGCGTCACCCAGAATTCGATCGTGGCATTGGTCAAGCTCGAAATAATTCCTGCAGGCAATTGCACATAGCCATTTGCGCCATCAAGAGTAAGTGAGCCGGTGCCACTAAGCGCTGCCCCGCCATTCAAAGTGCCATCTGCACCACCGATACTATCAGCCACCGTGGTGCTGTTGGTTGCATCGCTGAAACTATAGCGATGCTTCAATGCGAAAGGCGTTGTCACCACCGTCACACTCTGCGTGTAGATCGACGAATTGTAAGTGACGCTGAGTATTGCCTTGCCCGGTCCGACAGCGGTCGCAAATCCACTGGCATTGATCCTCAACACATTTGTATCGCTTGAGGAAATGGTTGGGGCTGGAGTAGCATATGTGAACAGATTCACACCGGAAACATTCGCGAAATCAGCCAACAGTTGCACCTGCTGAGTTTGATCCACGATCATGTTGGTGGTTGCATTCAGATGCACAGCCTGCAATGCACCCGGACTGGAAACCAGATTGGTTGGTCCCGCGGCAGCATTGAGCGCAATTTGACTTGCGGACAATGAACCACTGTAGATGCGTAACTCATCAATCGATCCCACCAAAAATGGATCCGCGTTAAACATCGAACGCCCAATCCAGCTGTTCACATCATTCACCGCCGACAGCGGAATATTCAGGCCATTCAGCGAAGCTGCTAATTGATCGTTGATATAAACCAGCTCCTTTCCAGCCGTCGGATCAAACACCACCACCACATGAACATTGGTTTGGTTGTCCAGGTTCCCGGCACGGCTCGCGAATTGTCCCTGAGCACCGTCTGAAACGCTGGCGCGGATCGCATTGCCGCCGTCGTGCGGAGAGAAGAATGCGGTGGTATTCCCACCACCTTGAGCTGTCTGATCACCGAAATCGAACAGTCTCACCCAGCCATTGTTCTGCCCAAAACTTGCCCAAGCCTCCACCGTCAACGCATAATAGCCGTTGATGATGCCTGATGGGAGTTGCGCAAAACTACCTGCGCCATCCAATACCAGTTGTCCATTGGCAATTGTGGCATTTCCAAACAGCGCGCCATCCCAGGTTGGCCCACCAATTGAGTCACTCGCATCTACTGCAAAGCTATATCGATGCCCAAGCACTGCAGGCAGAATGCTCACCGTGATTGTCTGCGTATCGCTGAACGCGCCATAGGACGCCGTCACCGTGGTTGTTCCGGGTGCCACGGCTTTGATCAAACCACTTGGGCTGATTGTCACAATGTTGGTGTTTGCGGAACTGACCGTGGGCGCTCCGTAAAAGAACAGATTCACATTCGTCACATTGGCGAAATTTCCTGCCAGTGACGCCTGTTGTGTCAGATTGAGAATCATCTGGTTGGTTACCGACAAGTGCACCGATTGCAAGGCGCCCGGATTGCTCACCATCGCGTCCGGTCCAGCCGCGGTATCCAGTGCAATTTTATCCTGAGTCAATACGCCATTATAAATGCGCAACTCATCAATCGCCCCATTGAACAATGGATCGCCATTATAGAGCGACCGTCCAAGATAACTGTAAACATCCTGAACTCCCGAAATTAAAATGTTCACATTGGTGTTTTGGCCCACCAATTGGCCATTAATATAGAGATTCTCCGTGCCGGCCAACGGATTGTAAACCGCAGTGATGTGCACGTTCGACTGGCCATCCAGGACACCTGGTCGTGCTGTAAACTGCTCATGCGTATTTCCCGGGTCACCATCCGCAATCGTCATGCGGGCATCCGCACCGCCACTGTGCGGGATGAACGCCATCAGGTATCGGCCCTGCCCGGCACCATTCTGGTCACCAAACGCGAACAACTCGCACCAGTTTGCATTTGCACCAATACTGGCCCAGGCTTCTATGGTTACAGCATCCTGATTGCTGATGATTCCGGACGGCAATTGCACGAAGCTCCCGCTCGCGCTATCCAACACCACTTGGTGTCCGTCAAACGATGTTCCACCGAAAACGGTCCCATCCCACGCCGGGCCGCCAACTGAATCACTAATGTCTGCAGTGAAGCTGTAGCGATGTTGCAAGGTGGCGCTGACTGGCACAACCGTTATGATCGAGCTATCCGATTTGCCCTGGTAGGTTGTCGTGATTGTTGCTGTGCCGGCACTCACGGCCACTATCAATCCACTCGCCGAGACAGTGGCAACGTTGGTGTTACTGGAGGTATATACGATTCCAGCCTTGGTGGTTACCACGACATTGGTCACGTTTTGGAAATCCGCACTAACCGATACCTGCTGGAAGGTTCCCGCCACCATATTTGCGCGAGGAACTTGCAAGTGAACCGTTTGAATTGGGCCAGGTGACACTAACACAGTATTGGCCCCGCCCTGATAATCGTTTAATACTTCCGCAGGACTCAACACGCGGTTATAAATACGGAAGTCGTCATAGCTGCCCTGCAAATTGTTATCCCCGCTCCAGTTGGAGCGCCCCAACCAAACGTTCACGTCATTTACGGCGGTAAATGGATCGGCGGCCTTGAGGCGAACCGATTCAATGCCATTCTGATAAACGGTTACTTCCCCTGTCGCTTCGTCCCACGTCAGCGCGTAATACGTCAGCGCAAGCGAAGGAAATGCGGTCCCAAAATTTCCACCAGTATCCCGACCGACCGCGTCCACCGTTACGTGCAGGGTATTCTGATCCCCGCCATTTTGAGAGATCATCAACTCAGTGGTTCCATTAAAAGTGCCCCCTGGACCGGAAATCTCACCCGCGGTGTTATTGCCGAAACTAAACATACGCTGCCAGCCTTGTGATCCGGTCGCGGTCACCCAACCTTCAATCGTGACTTTTCCAGGCCCGCCATTGTTCGTGCTCAAGCTGGATACCAACCCATTCGGCAAATCCACATAAGGCGCCGTCGCTGAAGAACCACCAGCAAGGGAAAGTCTTGAGCCATTAAAACCAGCAGTGGCAGTGCCATAAATTCCCTGTACAACGCCATCAGCACCACCAACCACGTCAGGCACCGTCATTCCCACTGCGTCATTCGTTGCCGCCATGTTGAAAGTATACCGGTGAATCGGGAACGTTTGCAGCGGAGTTGGTGTTCCCAGCACAAACGAATTCTTTTCAAAATTGTAGTTGTTTGAAATTTGTGAAGCCGTGAGCGTGCCGCTGTGAATGCGCACTTTTCCAAGTGTCAGCGAAGCGCGCCCGGCTCCGGTGGAAACGGTGCCGTTACTTTCGCGTTGTGCGCCCAGTGTAATGGGTGTGCCAGCAATAATGTTTAAGCCACCATAGGGAGAGTCGTCCTCGGAGTTTGACAGCACGCCGTCAGCATAAACCCGCGTGGTCGTTCCATCATATGTGTAAACCAGGTGATGCCATACGCCAGCAGCGGGTGCGCCACCCGAATTGTTCCAGCCAAGGTCTGCATTGCCCCATTGTCCGGCAGCGCCAAATCCGCCACTCGTTCCATAGATAAATGCACGGTCCCGCCCATTCGATCCACGCGCACCCCAGGCCACCATGGCTTCCTCAGTGCTCACCGTGGGATTAATCGCCCAAACTTCGATTGAGCAGGGTGGATTCACTCCCACCACGCTCGCTGGCGCGGGCACAACCGCCCCGCCTGGTGCCGCCACATGCTGCATGAAACTCTGCCGGTCAAGCATGATTCCCGACGTTCCACCACTGCCACCCACATTGATGATCTGTGGCAGGCTGTCAGTTGCAATGCCAGTGGCTTCAAATACTCCGCCAACCGAGCCGGAATTCGTAATCCAGCTCAACGAGCCTGTCGGCATGCTGGATGGATCGATATTAACAAGCAGCGTGCCCGCAGTCTGAATTTGAGCGCGACTCTGCATTACAAGGCCCGCCATGGCAAAAGCGCAGGCACCAAATGTGCGTATGGTCTTCATAGTTCGTAGTGAACCGATAGTTCGGTCAGGGATTGCGGAAATCCTAGCACGGGCTCTCAAGCTGTCGTGTGCCATAAAATGGCCACAGGCGAAATCGTCCCCTGATATTTCAAACCCGTTGGCGTTTCTTGCAGGAATCCCCAGACTTTTCAAAATTGTACGCAGGCATATTACACTCCCAGGCAGCTTCTTATCCGAAGGTCCAGTGGCCGAAGCCATGGAAAGAGCCCCGAAGTAATTGACTTGATCCGTTGGAAAACTTTCCACTGCTGAAATCCAGGAAGCCTTAGGTCATTGGATGCTATTTTTTAGAATTTGCTGCTGGCAAGGTCTCGGACCTGACTATCCCCACATCCACGTACTGGCCCCCTCCTGTCTGATGACAATGGACCGCTATCAGATTGGTTCCCTGATGCAGTGTGGCCGCCGCTTCGGAAAACGGCTCCACCTGATAGTAATCCGTCACAAAACCGCTCGCTTGCGCGGCCAGCACCCCATTCAAATAAACCTCCACATCCTCGTCATGGTGCAATTCAAACTTAATCGCATCGAGGCTTCGTTCATTGACGGTAAATTCCCTTCGCAACCAGATATCCGACGTGTTCCATTTCGTGTGCACCATCGATCCAGGTGTACCAAATGTGCCAAAACCTGCCGGGCCTTCCTTCCAGTTTGCTGCATCATAATTTAACATCATCCAGTTGGTATCCGGCACTTCGAAGCTATATTTCCACGTCACCATACCGCATAACGCATCGGGCATGACAATTTGCATCGAGGCCTCACGCCTGGCTCCACTGGTCACCGGTTGAGCCACTTTCAAATCAATCTTCGCAACCGCGCGATCATAGGTCAGCAAGCCATTGCACTCGGTCTCCACATCCGTTGTCTGTGTATAAACTGCCGCGCTCAATCCCGCATACTCGTGAAAAGTCCATACGCGTTTCATCAACGCACAGTACCGTTCATTCAATGCCTCCACATTTCCCATGATCTGGTATCCCCAGGATTGCTTCGACCACTGGTGCCCCTCCATTCCCAATCCCAACCCTCCAAACTCCCCCAGCACCGCTGCCCGGCCTGACTCCCCCAGCACCGCTTCCGGTCCTGGATAACTATGTGCGTCCACCACATCTCCCGTATGTTTGTCGGTCCAACCGCTTGCATTATCAACCAACCGTGTGGGGTCTAATGTTTTTATCCATTGCACCAATCGCTCCGTGTCATACTGGCTCCACCCTTCATTGAATAACACCCACATCACAATGCTGGGATGATTGCGCAACCCTTGGAGCATTCTCCTCAGTTCTCCCTCGAACTCAGCGCGCCCCTCCGGTGTGCCATTGTTTCCGCTGGGCATGTCCTGCCATACAAACAGTCCCAGTTTATCACACCAGTAATACCAGCGATCGGGCTCCACCTTGACATGCTTGCGCGTTAAATTAAACCCGGCCTGCTTCAGAAATTCTATGTCGTAGCGCAGCGCCTCATCCGTCGGCGCAGTGTAAATGCCATCGGGCCAGAAACCTTGATCCAGCGTGCCAATTTGAAATATCGGCACGTCATTCAACGCAATGCGTGTGATCCCCCGGGAATCCTTCCGCAAACTCACCTTGCGCATTCCAAAGTAGCTGTCGACACTGTCAATCTTCCGTCCTCCCTGCCTGAGTGTCACCTGCAGGTCGTATAGAAATGGATCCTGCGGAGTCCAGAGATGCGGCGCATTAATCCTCAGCGACAATTCCTTGTTCGCCAATCCCACCACTCTTCCCACTTCCTTGCCGCCAGCCAGCGCCACCGCTTCAACCATCACATTCTCAGCTAAACTGTTTACCCCCGCCTTGACTGTCAGCACCTGGGCATCGATATCCGGGACCAGCTTGAGGTTATCAATGCACACTTTCGATACCGGTTCCAGCCACACGGTCTGCCATATGCCCGAGGTGGGTGTGTAAAATATACCTTCCGGTTTACGGGATTGTTTGCCTCGCGGTTGGTCGCCTTCAGTGGGATCCATTACGGCCACTTCAATCTCTTCCTCCCCCTCCCTCTTCAAATATTCGCTGATATCAAAGCTAAACGCGTCGTACCCTCCACGATGCGCTCCCACCTCCTTGCCGTTGACGTAAATCCAGGTTTGCCAATCCACCGCTCCAAAGTTCAGACGCACATGGCGGTCGGACCATTCCCTTGGTACGGTAAATGTCCGACGATACCAAAGTTTGTTCGTTTCATCCAAATGCTTCATCACTCCTGAAAGCGCGGATTCTAATGGATACGGAACCAAAATCTTTCCCTGGTAGGATTTAACCTCGGATGTCCCACCGGGGGTTATTGCATAATCCCAGAGTCCATTCAGATTCAGCCAATCAGCCCTCACCAATTGCGGACGCGGGTATTCCGGATGAGCATTGGTGGGATTCACCTCTTTGGCCCAACGAGTCATCAACGGCCCCTTCGCCACTTCCCATCCCTCTGCAACCACCGTTCGCACCACTCCAAAAACCATCAGCATTACCCAGGCCGCCACGGTCGCGCGCGTTGTCACGCGATTGATTCTGAATCCGGATTTTTTTTCTTTTGCCATTTCGATAATGAACTATTTTCTAATGTCGGTAGTATCTCGCGACCGCTTGCGAGGAGGATCGCACATGCAGCTTCTCATAAATCCGGCGGATGTAATTCCGCACGGTATGAATGCTTACTCCAAGCTTGTCCGCAATTTGTTTGTAAGCGCAACCTTCGGCCAGCCCCTCCAGCACCTCCCGTTCACGTGGCGACAGTTCAGCCGTGTCATCGGGCTTTGGCGGTCGCGTGGCCTGCAACGATTCAACCACCTTCCGTGCGATGGGCGCGGACATTGGGGAACCCCCTTCATTTACCTCCCGGATGGCATCCAGCAACTTGGAAGGCGGCATCCGTTTCAACAAATACCCGCTGGCTCCTGCCGCCAATGCGCTGAAAATCTTTTCGGTATCCTCAAAAACCGTGAGCATGACAATCTGTGTTGTCGGAATCTTCGGCTTTAGTTGCCGCACGCATTCAATTCCGCTCATCCCGCCCAGGTTGATGTCCATGAGGATGACGTCAGGCTTGTCTTTGGCCAGCTTTGGAAGAGCCTCTTCCGCGCTCGCATAGGAGCTGAGACAGCTAAAACCTTTGGTCCCACCCACATATCCTGCAATGTTTTCACGTATGTCCTGCTGATCATCCACAATTGAGACTGTAATCACTTTGCTCATAGCTTCTTTCTACTTGTTGCTCCTACAGGTATGCTTAACACCACTTTTGTTCCCTTTCCGGGTTTGCTCTGAATGCCACATTGGCCGCCCACGCTGGACAGCCTGCTTTTGAGATTAAGCAATCCGTTGCCATATATAATTTTTCCATTTTCTGTCCGATTTCCATTGGCCAAAGTCGTGGCCGAAATATCAAAACCCATTCCGTTATCTTCAATTTCAATGCTGAACTGGGAAGTTTCCATGGCCATCGTAATGGATATGCGGGAGGCCTTCGCATGCTTCAAGGCATTGTTTAACGTCTCTTCAAATGCCAGGAATAGATTGTGCCGCAGCTCGGCCGACACTGCATGGTGCGGCAGCTCGCGCGGAATATGCAGTTCGCATTCCACCGCCGTGTTCTGAAGATATTCAACAGCATATTGTCCCAGGTAGGCCGCCAGGTGCTCCAGGGTGTCATTGCGCGGATTGACCGCCCAGACCAATTCATCAAGTGAAAGCAGCAAATCGCGCGAGGTATGCGCGATCGATTCTATCTTCGCTGCCAGGGTGACATTCCCGTTTATTTCCCCTCTCGCTCTCTCGCTCAAAAACGAAATTTTGGTCAATTTGGAACCAATCTCATCGTGCATGTCCTGCGCGATTCGAACTCGTTCCTTTTCCATTGCCTGTTGCTCATGGGAAAGCGCGAGACGATGTCCAAACCTGCGGTAGGAAATCCACCGGACAGCCCCGGCAACCAATGCCACTGCTCCCAGCCCATACAGAGTTATAGCCTCCCAGGAAAGCCATGCGGGAGTGGGCACGACAAACGCAAAGTTAGCTCCCGTTTCATTCCAGACTCCTTCGGCATTACATGCCTGCACTTTCAGTTCATAATTTCCATAGGGCAACTTGCCGTAACGAACCCGCCGGTCTGAAGCTTCCACCCACTCGGAATCAAACCCTTCGAGTTTATGTTTGAATCGTATCTTCTCAGGATCGACAAAACTGATCGCGGTGTATTGCACCTCAAGTGATCGCAGATTGGTAGGCAATTTCGCAATGTCAGGGTCATTCTTAAGCAACCCGCCTTGCGGTTCTCTTGACCTGCCTTGGTGTGACCCGGCGGATAGCAGTTGGCCGTTAACCATGACATCCTCGATATAGACGGGCGGCGGCCGGGAAAGTGGCCCCAATCCCTTGGGATCACATACCACCACTCCATTGGCCGTCGCAAACCAAAGCTTGCCTTCAGTCGACTTCACTACTCGCGGCCATCCATTGCCGAGTGAACTGCTCGGTATCGATTCAGCCTCAAGCAGCAACTTGGTGCGCACATTTCCCCTGCCGGAAACCAGTAGTTCCACATCTGTCTTTGAAATGGCACAAATACCCTTCCCCGTCTCCAGCCAGAGGTTCCCTTTCTCATCATCCAAAATCCCGACTACCGAATTGTCAGGCAAGCCCTGCTCCATACCCCATCTCAAACAGGCGCCTCTGAACAAACAAGCGAGCCCGTTTCCTGCGCTCCCGATCCATAACCGCCCTCCAGCATCCTCATGCAGTGCACGAATAGGTTTGCCGAAGAGTTCACGCGCTTCGGCTGAAAATCTAATCGCTTTTTTGCTCCAGCTAAATATCTCTCCACCCTCTGTTCCCACCCAAAGTTCCCCGGATTTCGCTGGCAGGATGACGCTGATTGGTTTGCCGGATAGCCCCTCCTGCCGCCCAACGCTTAGCGCCAATCCATCCTTGAACCGATGCAGTTTTCCGGCGCGAGTCCCGGCCCATACTCCCCCGTCAGTTTGCGCCGCCATCGCCAAAACTGAGTCATCTGACAAACCATCAGCTGTGCTGTAATGCGTCACCAACCCCTCCTTGATTGCGGAAACTCCATTGCCCATTGTCGCAACCCATAGGGTGTTGTCAGGAGCCACACACATCGAGACAATCAGGTTTTGTGGTTCTCCTCCTCCTTCGATGTTTAGGCGTTCAAAATGGTCAGGTGTGCCGGAATAAATTCCACCATGTTCAAACGCACCCCATAAACGACCGTCCGGTCCGACCGCCAGACATGTGGCAGGACTCCGGGGAAAACCAAGGCTGTTTTCCTGCAATCGCACACTGCGCGGTTGCAGGCGCACCAATCCTTCGTCGTAGGTTCCAAGCCAAAGGTTCCCCTCGGGATCCTCACTCAAAGCTCGCACATCACTGGGCAGGCGTCCTTCACGCAGAATCGGCGGAAGAAATTTACCGCCCGTAAAGCAAAACAATCCTTCACCGCTGGTGCCTACCCACAAATGCCCGTTACGTCCTTCGCAAATGGTCCAAATGCGGAACGATGAATTATCACCCCGGCGGAAATAATTAAACCGCTTCCCCTCGTCCAGATTCACCAGGTAGGTGTCTCCAAATGCCCATTGGCTTCCTTTATCATCCTCGTAAACGCCAATGAATTCCGGGCTGCGGCTAAATCCTTCAGCCTCGAAGGGGAGCGGCAGCAGCTTGCCATTTTTATACTGGCACATGCCCCCCCTGGTGGTTATCCAAACGTTGCCTGAACGGGAAATGTTTATACTTGAAATAAAATCGTTGGGCAGCCCATCGGCACTCGTAATCCGCACCATTCGGGATCCTTCAAACCGGTTCAGCCCGGATGGCGTTCCAATCCAAAGGTTTTGATTCCGGTCTTCTGCGATGCTCGTCACGGTCGGATCGAGCAACTCGTGGCTGCGACTGAACTTCTTGATAACTCCTTCTGCGTAGCAGTATAAACCGTTTCCCTGTGTTCCCACCCAGAGCCGCCCGCTGGAATCTTCACAAAGGGCTGTGACACGGATTAGGTCGTTTGAGTTCATTCCGGATGGCTTTACCAAAACGAACCGCAAACCATCAAACCGGGCCAACCCATTCGGTGTGCCTACCCAAACGTAACCATCACGAGTCAACAGCACGGCAGTAACTGAATTTGCCGGCAAACCGTCCTCCCGGGTCCAGCTTTTCAAGCTGAGGTCCGGCGGCAAAAGCTGCGGCTCACTCGCCAGCGCCAATCCAGTCCAACCCGACAGCATAAAGCACAGGAGCCACCAAAAAATGTAACAAGGTCTATGCACGATTCTGACTTGGATTCTATAAGTCCGGCTTGAAAAATAAAGCCTTCGTTGCTGAATCCTCCTTGAAACGATGCAGGATGCTTGTGACGCTCTGGGATCGGTGTCATAAGATTAGTGCCAAAAAGCCGCCAAATCGGCCACCCAGACTGTAAAGAATTGTTAGCTCTTGCCAGTCGGAACCGCAAAAATCGGATCCCAACGTGAACCGTATCGCTTTGACGCGCAGTTACTTCAATGCTGACTGTTCCGCCCTTCTACTCCCACGACCGGGAAAACTGATATGCGCAACCTCGCGGCGCCCATCGGAATCAAAGTGACAGTTTCGCTCGCTTCTTCACTTTTTACGGGGCTATCCATTAATTTCCCAACCATGCCATGATCATCCACTTTCCAGCCCGGAATTTTCTTCGCCTGCACATGCAGTTCGATCGGCATGGTTCCTTGTGTGAATGGATTCGCAGTCGAATCAAAAGCCCGCTTTACAATCTTGAAGGATGAACCCGGATTCTTCCCGTCTAATTCCAACCCATAATTCCACGCGGTTCCCGGGAAGACCTCATACTCCGGCCACGTATCCGTCCCGCCATATCGATTCCACTTTTCGCCAATCTTTAATGAAAATGTCAACGGACCGTAATCGACGGATGCTGCATTGTGGTTCTTTTCCCAATGTCGCACCGCGACTTTCATCGGCAGCCTTAATGAAACCACATCGCCATCCTTCCACTTGCGATCAATGATGGCAAAGCTGCCCTTTTGTGTCTTCACCGAAGCAAGTTTGCCATTGATTTTAAAAGTTGGTTGTTCACACCAACCTGGGATGCGAAGATGCAGCGGAAACTTGATCGACTTCTGTGTTGAAATTTTCAATGTGATGGTGTCATCGAAAGGATAATCAGTCTCTTCCGCTATTTTGACGACCGAACCATTTCCTACCTTCGCGCTCACTTCGCTTGCTGCATACAGCGAGGCCGCCAATCCATGGTCGCTCGTTCCTAACCAAAGCTCCTCCGCATAATAGGGCCAACCATGAGAAACGTTATGCTGACAGCAGCGGTAGACCTGGAAAGGACTGAACGAAAACATCGTGCCCTCATTATTAATCTCAGGAGCATGATTTCCCTTGTCGAGTTGAACCTGGTTGGCGCAAGTCAGATAATGCAACCCCTTCCAGTCCGGAGTAATCGCGGCTGGCAATGAATTGAAGGCAATCTCCTCACAGCGGTCCGACCAGACCGGATTGCCTGAGATTTTCTCCAGCATTTCAAAGCTGTGCATGAATTCAACCATCCCACAGGTTTCAAAACCTTGGCGCGGATCAGTGTAGCCCGGTCGGCAATTTTCATCTCCTGCAAAACCTCCTCCAGGGAATTGCCCATAGGCATTCATGACCTGCTCGTAGTTATTCTCAACTGCCTGCAGAAAACTGGAATCTTTTGCTTGCAGGTAATAGACACCGGGCTCACGAAATCCCTGGGCAATGTTCACATTGTGCCAATCATGAACCCCGCTGGTCCAATCCTGCATGTGTTCATGAATTTTTTTGGCGAGATCCAGTAACCATGTATCCCCGGTACGGTTATATAACCAGTAGGCCGATTCAATGGTGTCGCCCCAGCGAATCTTGGGCCAGTAACCGTTCCCAAAGTATTCAGGCGGTTGCTGGTTCAACCATTTTAGGTATTTGGTCATGAAAGGAATGACTCGCTCATCTCCAGTGGCCTCGTAAAAGGTTTGCAATACATTTAGCATCACCATGTGCGGCCATAAATCGGGCTTGCCGTTCAACCCTGTCTTGTTGGCCCTCGGCCCGAAATAACCATCCGCTTCCTGGCTGGAGAGAACTCCATCAATCCACTTGCGCGCCTCAGTAATAATCTTCTCATTCTTGAGCACGTAGCCAAGGTCACCGTAACCTTTAAGCCAGTAGGGAACCTCCTCCCACGCACTGTGCCCCTTGCCGTCGGAACTCACCCAGGCATTCCCCTCGAACTTGCACCATCCCGAAATCTCCTCCAGATGCCCTGTCATACCCGCAGCCTCAAGTTCCAGTTGATGTCGCAACCACCCCTTTGGGTTGATTGCTCCAATTGGCAACTTAAAAAACGGAGTCGCAACCAGTGGAGACCTGTTGGTTACGCATCCCTTTGTGCCCGGAAAATCTGTGTTTCCTGGTTGCATGCCGCTGGCAGGGGCATCGTTAACAATTAGAGGTAAACACAAACCGGCAACCCAGGCTGCTTGGAGCCATCGGCACATACATAACATTTTGTTCATGGAGTTGTGTCTTTAATAGCAGTAATTCCAGGTCCTTGCTTGTGGCCTTTTCATGTGACATTCACAATTCGAGTTTGTCTTATATATTCCCATAACACCACCAGAACTGGATTGTGCGAATGTCGTCGAAACCATCTGAGATATGAAGACTAAAAGCTGCCAAATCGGCATTAAGAGGCCATTAGATCGCGCAGGTCGTCGAATCGGAAGAACCCAAAGATGCCGCGGTCGCTCAGCATTTACCCTGATTGAACTCCTGGTGGTCATTGCCATTATTGCCATCCTTGCAGGACTGTTGCTTCCTGCCTTGGCCAGAGCTAAAGCGAAGGCAAAACAAACTGCCTGCATCAACAATTTGCGCCAAATCGGTATTGGCCTGGCACTATATATAAATGACAACAAAGCCTATCCAGGATGCGTTTCCACGACGCCTAGCTTTTATTATGTGTGGCCGGAACGGCTCCTGACTGAGATGGGGAATAACCGTGCAGTGTTTCAATGCCCGGCAGCAAGTCCCGACAGCGCCTGGGATACCAATGTCAACAAGACCCTGGGCCTTGGCACAAATCCTTGGGCGGTTACATCCAATTCTCGTTTCTCCTTGGCTTACAATGATTGGGGTCTTGATTTGGGCCATAGCCCGCAACTGGGTCTGGGAGGAGATGTCGACGGCACCCAATATAAAGGTATCGTGACGGACACCATGGTCGTGGCTCCAACCGAAATGATCATGCTCGGCGACAGCCAAGGGCAGAAAACCACGCATACCTGGGAGGGAAATATGGATCCGACTCAACCGGACCAATGGCCCTCCAATCGGCATAGCCGACGCACCGACATGCTGTTTTGCGATTCGCATGCCGACCGACCTTTGCGGAAGGATGTTATTAATCCCTACAATGATCTTTGGCGCCGTCGCTGGAACAATGATAACCAGCCTCATTACGACATCTCAACGCCATATTGGACAGTTAATCCAACTCAAGAAGCAATATTGGACCAATAGCTCGTCTCAATTATCCCTAACATTTAAGTTGTAAATCTCATAATCCATTCAGGGCTCTTGGAGTTTCCCCACGCTTAGCAAGGATGGATAAACCCACTTTTCACAAGCCACAAACCCTATTTTCATGACGAAATCCAAATCATTTCCGGCAACCAACAACTGCGCCTCTATTCTGGCTGCTGTCGCTCTGTGTCTCTCCTCACTGTCAGTTCAAACATCTCATGCCGCCCCAGCTTTTCGCCCTCCGGCAGTCCCGTTGGTCACGAGTGATCCTTATTTCAGCATCTGGTCTGAGGCCGATCATCTGACCGATGATGCCACTCGTCATTGGACCCACCATGAGCACTCGCTCAGCAGCCTCATTCGAGTGGATGGAAAGGCTTTTCGCTTGATGGGGAACAACCCGAAAGACATTCCCGCCTTCCCTCAAGTCAGCGTGCAAGTAACCCCAACGCGCAGCATTTATGAATTTGAAGACACCGGCGTGCATGTCCAACTCACTTTCATGACCCCTGCTCTGCCCGATGATCTGGAGGTATTGGCCCGCCCCGTAACTTATCTCACCTGGAGCGTGCACTCAGTCGATGGCTCCAAACATAAGGTTCAAATATATGACAGCACCAGTTCGCAATTGGTCGTCAATCAAGAACAGGAACAGGTAACCTGGGCTCGCGAACAAGCCGGCGATCTTACATTGTTAAAAGTTGGCACCGAGGAACAACCTGTTCTCCGCTCCTCCGGTGACGATCATCGGATTAACTGGGGTTACGCTTATGTAGCAGCCCCCGCGGCGCAGTCCAAAAGCTCCATGGGCTCCGGCGAAACCATGGCCCGCTCGTTTGCACGCAATGGAGATTTGCCCGATGAAGATATAAAGAAGATGCCGCGCGCCGTCCACGATCAGCAACCAGCTCTGGCTTTTGTTTTCAATCTCGGTGAAGTAGCGGCCAAACCCATCATGCGCCAGGTGATGATCGCCTATGATGAAGTTTATTCCATCAAGTATTTTGGTCAAAAGTTGCAACCCTATTGGCGCCGTAATGGTGCCACTCCTGCAAGTCTCTTTCAGGTGGCCGCAAAGGATTATCCCAAGCTGTCGAAGCGTTGCGCAGAATTTGACGAACAACTCACTGCTGACCTGACCAAAGTGGGAGGTAGCCGCTACGCTCAGATTTGTGCCCTCGCTTATCGTCAATGCCTCGCCGCTTGTGGTCTGGCTGCCGATGCCAACAAGCAGCCGCTCTTCTTCACCAAGGAAAACACCAGCAACGGCGACATTGCCACGGTGGATGTCTTTTATCCCATGGACCCTGTGCTGATTCTGCTGAGCCCCACATTGGCCAAGGCCTCCGTCGTTCCCATTCTTAGCTACGCAGCCTCATGGCACTGGAAGTTTCCAAATGCTCCGCATGACCTTGGCACCTATCCAAACGCCCGCGGCACCGATGACGGAGGCGAAGGCATGCCGGTTGAGGAAAGCGGCAATATGCTCCTGCTCTGCGATGCCATTGCTCAATCGGAAGGCAACGCGGACTTTGTCACTCCCTGGTGGCCACAACTTACCCAATGGGCACAATATCTGGAACAATACGGTCTGGATCCGGAAAATCAGCTTTGCACGGATGATTTCATGGGGCACCTGGCTCACAATGCCAACCTCTCGGTCAAAGCGATTCTGGGCCTTGCCGCTTACGGTGACCTCTGCCGGATGCGCGGTGACCTGGTCAACGCAGAAAAGTACGCCAAGCTCGCCAAAACGGATGCAGCCCATTGGATGCAGGCCGCCGCCGAAGGCGATCATTACCGCCTGGCCTTTGACAAGCCCAATACCTGGAGTCAAAAATATAATCTCGCCTGGGACCGAATCCTTGGTCTGAATGTCTTCCCACGGGAAGTGGCGCAGAAGGAAGTCTCTTATTACAAGAAGGTGATGCAACGGTACGGCGTGCCGCTTGATTCCCGCACCCACCTCACCAAGACGGATTGGTCAGTTTGGAGCGCCACTCTCGCTGATAACCAGGAAGACTTTGAAACTATCATCTCTCCGATCTATGATTACTTAAATCAGACGAGTGCAAGAAGCCCCCTCGCCGATTCCTACATCACCGATGATATCAAGAGTGACGGCATGCATGCCCGTCCAGTTGTGGGTGGCCTTTTCATCAAGATGCTTTCGGATAAAGGCATGTGGAAAAAATGGGCCAGCCGTGATCACTTGAAAGTGGGCAACTGGGCCGCACTGCCGGAACCGCCTCAAATCAAGGAAGTCGTTTCGACATCTGAGAAAAACCCTGTCCTATGGCGCTATACCACTCAAAAGCCTCCCACGGGTTGGACTGAGCCCGATTTTAATACGACGAATTGGAAGGAAGGCGCCGCCGGGTTTGGAACCAATCCACCAGGAGCTGTAATCCGCACCCAGTGGAACAGTGATGACATCTGGATCCGTCGCGAGTTCACCATGCCAACGGAAAGCAGCGGGAATCTCCAATTCCTCGTGTATCACGACGAGGACGTGGAGATTTATGTGAATGGGGTCTTGGCTGCCAGGGAACAGGGGTTCAACACTGGTTACGAACCTTTCGAAATCATCCCGCAAGCCCTGTCACTGCTCAAACCGGGCGCGAAAATCACCCTCGCGGCCCATTGTCATCAAACCACCGGTGGCCAAAACATTGATATTGGGATCGTCAGCGTAATGGAAGCAGACAAGCGGCTCTCCAAAGCGCAATAATTTCGGCAGCGGATAAAGAGATGGCTGCTTCCTGAATGGAAGCAGCCATCTCAACAATCACAGAGAGCCCTGCTTAAATTACCAGAAAACGGAAAACTGTATTCTGCCGGTAAATTTCCCCCGGTTTCAATATGCTCTGTGGAAAGTTTGGATGGTGTACAAAGTCTGGAAATTGCTGCGTCTCCAGGCAAAGGCCCGTGTAGCGTTGATAAAAGTCCCCCCGTTTCCCCTTCACCAAGCCATCCAGAAAATTACCGCTGTAAAATTGAATTCCCGGCTGATCAGTCCAGACTTCCAGAGCACGACGGCTTTTTGGCTCAACCAACCGCGCCGCCAAATTCACCTTGGTTCCACCATTCAACACAAAATTGTGATCGTAGCCTGGCGGCGAGCCGCCCATTCTTTGCAAATCGGCACCGATACTTTTTGCTGTAGTGAACTCCATCGGCGTCCCCTTCACCGGTTTTATTTCTCCAGTGGGAATTAACGTCCCATCCACGGGCGTAAATCTATCTGCTTCCAATGTAAGCAAGTGATCCAGAATTGTCCCGCCACCCGCGAGATTCCAATAGCTGTGATTGGTGAGGTTGATCGGGGTAGGCTGATCCGACGTCGCTTCATAATCCAGCAGCAGTTCGTTCTGGTCATTCAGCGTGTAAGTGACCACAGCTTTCAATGCACCAGGATAACCTTCCTCGCCATCAGGACTGGTGTACGTCAATCGCAGCACTGCCCCCTTGTCAGTATTGGACGCTTCAGCCTGCCAAACAACTTTATGAAACCCTTTCGGCCCACCATGCAAATGGTTCGGCCCGTTATTTTTTGCAAGGGTATAACTCCTGCCATTCAGTTCGAACTTGCCTTCTGCGATTCGATTCGCCACGCGCCCAATGAGTGCCCCGAAGTAGGAAGTATCCTTTACATAGCCGTCCAGATCATCATACCCCAACACCACGTCGGCAAATTTTCCTTCATGGTCTGGCAGGTGCATTTCGGTAATCGCTCCCCCGAAAGTAATGATCTTGCAGATGATGCCATTTGCATTCTGCAGGGTGTAAAGCTCGACTTCTGTCCCGTTCGAAAGCTTACCGTACCGCGATTTCTCAATCCCTTTATGCATAAACATTCCCACTGATGCCATTTAGCCGCACCATCAAAAGACTGTAGCACAGATTTGAGGGCCAGCACAAAACTCACATCTACTGTTTTACCTTTTTGCTGAGCTTACTTCGTTTTTCAAAGTCACACTCTTGATGTAGGCGACTTCCTTAGCGTCGTAAGGAGTGCCATCCTGCTGAAAAATATCATGAAACCACACTTTGGGTGCCGCAGTGTAGTTCTTGGTCCAGGTGTCCCACGGATAAATCGTTTGTGTCTTGCCATTCACAAAACCCCAATTGATGGCTCCAACTTTTTCCTCCTTCAGATAACCAAGTATCGGATCAAACCTGCTGCCCTGCGGGCGAGCCATATATTCAGTGCACACAACCGGCCGGTGATATCGCTTAAGATTCTGCACACATTTTTTCATATCCTCCAGATTCCCATAGTTGTGGAAAGAAATGACGTCCGACTGTTCGAGACAAAACTTTTCCATTGGCAGGAGCTTGTCAGCCAGTTCCCAGTTGCCCATCCAAACACCTGCGGTGAGTGGTTGGGATGGGTTGATTTCGCGCGCCCAGGCGAAAGCTTTTTTGAGCAACATCAATGACAACTGCGCTTTGTTTGCCGGTTCAGCGGCTTCATACGCCGGACGATTCATGTTATCAGGTTCGTTGAACATATCCCACGCCAGGATGCGTTGGTCATCCTTGAAATGGCTGATCACTCCCTGGATGTAACCTTTCAATTCGTCGTGGCGAGCCGGGTTCTTTAAAATCTCGACGCCGGGACTTTGCACCCAGCCGGAATTGTGAACATGCGGCTTCGGATCGCGCTGCTTGCCCGCCTTTGGATAAGGATCCCATACCGCATCCAATGGCACCATGATCACTTTGATGTGATGCTTGTCAGCGATCGTGAGAAACTGATCGATTCGCTTCAAGAAACCTTGCTTGTCCTCCTCCCAGGGAATGTTGTGCAGAAAAATCCGCACGGCATTGAATCCAATGTCTTGAGCCCAGCCCAGCTCCCGGTCGATGGTCGCAGAATCAAACGTTTCTGCCTGCCACATCTCGAGTTGATTGATGGCTGTGCTCGGCGTAAAGTTGCAACCCGCAGCCCACCCTTTTTGCCCATACCAGTCCTGGGCCTTCTGGGCAGTCCATTGCTCTCCGGCTGAGACCTGTATTGCTACTCCCAGAAGCATGGCCAAAACCAGGCTTCCACGATAAACGATCTGCTTTTTCATAAGTTGTTCGTTGTGTTATGAAGAATGAACCACGTGAATGTGAGTCGCATGGGATGGTTCCACCGAGTTTGTGCCTAATGAATCTTTCCCCACGACCTTGTCCATTCATTTATTATTCTTGGTCAACATGGGCCAGTCATCAGTGCGGAAAGGAACGGCTGGTAATCCCGCCTTGTTATAAAGATTGCAAACCGGGTTGGCATCCCAGGCGTAACGCACGGCCACCGGTTTTTTCACTTTGGGAGAGGATACGAATATATTCTTTCCGTCGATAACAGCATCTGCCCAGACAAACTTTTTATCGTCCCCTGCGATCGCAAAGCCTGTGAGTTTGTCCCCCTTCGCCACCAGGCCGCCAGCCAAGTGGTCAAAGCTCAAACAAACCCCCTGCTTCGTGATTTTCATCGATTTATACCACGGACCAGACGATTCGATCTTTTTTCCGTAGGTATCGGCCAGGGCACAAAGGGCCAACCGGCGTCCGACATCCAACTTATCCTTGGGATGAATATCCGCTGCGTCGCCAATATCGATTGCGACAGCAAGGCCCGCATGCGGCACGTTCTTCGCCGTCAAAGCTTGTGCCTCCCGCAACTCCGCCCATTCGTTGTTGCGCGGTTCAGCTGCTGTTCGTGTGAACGCGGCCAATTGCACGATGTAAAATGGAAATTCTCCCACCTCAAAGCGATTGCGCCAGTCCTGGATCATGGCCGGCAACAATTTTCGATACTGTTCAGCCCGTCCTGCATTGGACTCACCTTGATACCAAATGGCGCCCTTTATCCCGAAAGGCAACAAAGGAGAAATCATACCGTTGTAGAGCACGGTACTGACATTCGGATTGTTGCGGTTCCATATCTGGGGGACAGCTGGAAGTTTCGCGAGCGGCGCGGAGTCGTGCATCTGCCATTGACCCGCCAATGAAATCGGTGTTGCGCCTGCATCCTTGCGCGGAGCCACGTGCATTTGCGCCGGTTTACCGGTAAGACCACCCGGGCCGCCGGTATCCAGCACCCGGATGGTGATTACGTTTTCGCCAGCTTTGAGGATGGTTGAAGGCACCTGGTAAACACAATCCACTGTATATTGATTGTTCTGACCGACCTTGACACCATTTACCCAGGTGGTGTTCATGTCATCGATCGTTCCCAGACTTAAGGTGAGGTCTTTGCCTGTCCAATCATCAGGCAGATTAAAGGTGTGCCGAAACCAAACGATGCCATCATAATTCGGCAACCCGGCCTGCTCCCATGCCTGCGGCATGCTGGCGCTCTTCCAATTTGAATAGTCTGCATCACCTTTCTCCCAATGTTGCGCGGTTCCTGGATCGTTATGCGCGTACCACTTCTCCAGTTCCTTCGAAGGATCCTCATCTTTGTTCAAAGTATTGACCTTGTTAACCTGCTCCAGTTGAGCGTTGAAATCACCCAACGGCTTAAGACCTTCCTGACTGGTCCAAGCCTCGGCCACAGTGCCACCCCATGAGGTATGAATCAGACCAATTGGAATCTTAAGTTCCTGCTGAAGTTCCCGGCCAAAAAAGAATCCCGCCGCGGAAAAACCGGCCCACTGTCCCTTCATCACATTCGCCGGATTACAAGGAAGCCATTGGCACTCCAAAGTCTGTGCCGGTTTGGTGGTAATTAACCGCGGCACTGTCAGCAGGCGAATTTGTGGAAAATTTGCCTGTGCAATATCGTTGGTGACATTGCAAGCCCCGATCCCCATTTCCATGTTCGACTGGCCGGAACAAATCCAAACATCCCCAATTAACACCTCATTAATAGTAACCGTCTCGAGACCGCTCACGGTAAGGGTATAAGGTCCTCCTGCCTTGAATGGACCAATCTTCGCCTCCCATCGCCCATCGGCATCAGCCACTGCAATGGCACTTTTTTTGCCCATGGAAACCTTTACTTTCTCACCGGGTTGAGTCCAACCCCAAACTGGAATGCGGATGCCGCGTTGCAACACCGCGTGATCGGCAAATAAAGGGTGAACGAAGGGGTGATTCGCGTCTCCCGCTGCGTGCAGCGCCTCAGGCGCAGTAAACGCGACGAGAACAAGGATGAAGCAGATTATTTTTCGGGGGAACATAGATGATTGTGAATCTCACGATCAGGTTTCAATGTCAAGGCCATCTGTATCGACGACGTGGCCAGCGTTGAGCGAAATAACAGGTCGAATTCAATGAGTCGCTTTCTTTAACCTGGAAAGATACTCCACCAAATCCACCAACTCCTGCGTGGACATGGTTTGCTGCAGTCCTGCCGGCATAATGGAAGTCTTCATCTGTTGCCGTTTGGCAATTTCGCTTTTCTTGATGCGCGTTGGAATGGCTTTAGTGTCCTTGATGGTAATTTCCTCAGCGGTCTCGCTCACAATAATGCCAAAAGCTTCATCTCCATTTTTCAACTCGAGCTGCCACGCCTCATAACCAAATGCAATCCCGGCGCTGGGATCCAAAATCGCTTCAAACAACGCATCCTTGCCCAGTTTGTCACCAATTTCAGTCAAGGCTGGACCGAGGTCCACGCCCTTGTCTTTCACACGATGACAATTAATGCAACCAACCTCCTGCCGCGCGAAGGCCTCTGCACCATGGGCGGAATCACCCGTTCTCTTGAGCAATTCGGCTACTGGCGGCAACGATTCAGTATTCCTGCCTTGCGGAAGTGGCAACACCTGCGCCGCCTTGGCTTTAAGTTCCGGCCAGCGCACCTGATTCAGCTCAGAGGTCGCCACGAACTTAACATCATTCGGCAGTTTATCCTCCTGTGCCAATTGCAGCAGTCCGGTAGCGCCCTCCTGAACTAGAGCCAGGGATTTCACCGCTTGCCGCCGAACGCTGACATCACGTTGGTTGTTCCCCACCATGGGCAAAAGCACTGGCACAATGTCTTTTTCACGAGTATTTCCCATGGCCTCAATAGCTTTGGGAACCGCCGCGTTCGTGCTTTGCAGAAATGCATTTAGTTGAGTGAGCTCATGGCTGGACAACACCAACCGCATCGCTTCCACTCCGGACTCCTCGGCGGGATACTTCACCGCCACTTCAAGCAGGCCCACATTCTGGTCTTGCAACTGAAAATCACGCACAATCGTGACGAAGTTTGTGGTGCCACGCGTGGAATCCAAAACCTTCATCACCGCCGCCTTCAGGGAAGGCTTGGTTTCAAGATCCATTCCTTTTAACCGGCTCAAGGCTTCAATGGCAATCGCGGTGCGGTCAGATTCCGAAGCTCCGCTATCCGCCACGCACCTCACACTGCCGCTCAGTAACCCGAAGCAGAGTCCAAAGCTCAAAACAAGGGAACGCATCATTCAGCAATATGTTTGGTTATGATTTCTTGGTGAATGATTGCAGATAGGCCAGAAGCGACGCCAGGTCCTCGGGTGTCAACTGATCAAAAAGGCCTTCCGGCATGATCGAAATGGTCCGGGTCCCCCGTTTGGTAATGTCCTTCTTCGCAATCACGGTGGCACCAACTATATTGCGAATCTCAAGTTCATCTCCAGATTCACGAACAATAAAGCCATCGTATTCCGCCTCATCCTTCGTTTGCACGGTTGTCGTGACAAAACCCTGCGCGATTTGCGCGTTGGGCCGAAGAATGGATTCGATGATTTCGGTTTTGCTGTAGCGAGTGGCGATGTCTCCCAGGAATGGTCCTTTTAAGGGTTCACTTTTTGAAGTGGTATGACATTTAACACAACCTACAGTCTGGAAAAGATGGGCGCCAACCTTGGCTTCTCCTTTGGCTTTAACAACTCTCTGCACAACTTCTTCATAAGACAATTTAGCGATGGTATCCTTAGTGTCAGAATTCTGCCTGACAACCGGGTTCGCACTTAGTTTTTCACAAGCGTATCTGGCCGCAGCCGCAACTTCCTGGTTGGCATCATTGACACGTGCCTTGGCTTGCTCGGTATAAATTATGGAACCACTATCGCCAACGGCCCGCAAAAGCCTGGCCAAATTTGCTGAGTTCCAAGCCTCATCGATCGCTCGTTGTGCCGAAGTTTTTGCCTGCTTCGGTGCCTTGGTGTTTCCCGCAATTTGAAGCAGGACCGCGTAAGCCAGTTCAACCTGACCTTCATTTTGTGTGGCCGCCAGTGTTTCAAAGTATCCGACGTTCTTTGCATGACGCCCGTCACGAATAAAAGCCTCGCGCAAACCCTTGGAAAACTCTTTATTCTCCTCCCCTCCAGCAACGCTGAGTACACGCACCGTCGCATCCATAATTTCCGATTTGTCCGAAGCCCGTTCCAATCCTTTGAACGCATCAAGGCGCACGCTGGACTCCTCCTTGGAATTCGAAGCGACTGTTTCCAAGAATGAAATCGTTTCCCGGCTATAGGAGCTGCTTTGGGTCAAAAACTGAACGACGGCGGAACGAAGCTTTGGCTCTTGAGTTGCAGCTTTGATTACAATCGGCGCAAGGTCTGGAAAATCAATCTTGTGAGCTTTAAACTGCGCGAGCAGGAATTGCAATGTTGGTTCATCGGCTTGCGCGACCACATTCCGCAGCGCCTTGCCGATTTTATCACTCTGTTCCCAGGTGCTCCATTTGAAGTAAGGACCGCTGGTGTCTGGGCGTGTCCCCCACCACGATCCATCCCAATCCGATTCACGATAATAGAGCCGGCATAATGCAGTCAGGACAGCTTGATGCACCGTGCCTTCGGTTTGGGCGAGTCGTTGGATCAATCCATCCACAGTCTTCTCGTCATGCATGTTTCGCAAGGCCCGCATCGCGCCAGGAATCAAAAGGGCATTCGTTTGATCAAGAGCTTTGAGACAGGTGTCTGTTGCCTTGAGCGCGGCGAGTGCGCGATATGCCACATGCGCAATGGCAGGATCTGAAGCCATGGTCAAAGGCAGGATTGCATCCGCGGCCTCGGTTCTTCCAAGTTGGTTGAGCGCAATAATTGCCTGCAGGCGCACGCGGGGGTTTTGGTCATTCAGTGACGCTGTGAAAGTCTTCGTCGGAATCTTGGCGGCTTCTTTCTTTCGATCTGCCATCGCGCGCAACGCATATTCACGGACCTGTTGATCCTTCGATATTTTTACCAATGCTGCTTGCGCATCGACCCCCAGCAGTTGCTTAAGGGTATAGATCGCTGCCACACGCACAGCCAGACTTTCCTTTGACTCAGCCAGTTTTTCCAGTTCCTGTGAAACCACCTTGCTCCTGCCTCGACGAAGAATCTCTTGTTGAATATGGAATCTCCAAGCCGCACTGGGCGAAGCTAAATACTGGACGAGTTGGATCTCATTTGCCTTTTTCAAATCTGGAAATGGAGTCGGCTTGTAATCGTTCCGATTGACCCGCAAGATGAAGCCAACATCCGGCCCGTTGTAGGTAAATGTTGCGCCCTTCCAACTGGCTACATACAAGTTGCCCTCTCCGTCGGCATCAATTCCAGTCGGCCTCGGCAATTCAACAAAATTCTCTCGCTCAGCCTTATAGGTAGCTCCGCTCTCTTGCAGCGGATGATGGGTCACGCTGTTCCACCCCCACTGACAGGCGAGCAAACCAGACATCAAGCCTGGTTCATCCACAAATAAAGCGCCCGTCGGCGACCCGCCGCCATAATCCACCATGGTTGGCATGATCTCATCTGAAAAATTCCTAAAAAGTCTGGGATATCCATAGTTCGCTGTCTGAACCATGTGACTCAACCGCACGTTCCAATCGTCACCGTCATTGGTATTGTCGCACGTAAAAATATTCATCAATGGATCAATCGCGACATCATATATGTTGCGTGTTCCCTCGGATACCAACTCAAGCTCGGAGCCATCCGGGCGCACCCGCACAATGCCTCCGCCATGAACTTGCAACTCTGTTCCATCCTTGCCCACTGCTTTGAGGGCCCCGTAATCGCCCAGCGCAACGTAAAGCCATCCATCGATTCCCATCCTTACCCCGTTGCAGGTATGATCCGCGCCACGAAATTTAAGGCTGTTTCCCAATCCGCTCACCAGCACTTCCGAGCGGTCCGCCACACCATCCCCGTTATCATCATAAAACGCCTCTAACACGGGCGGATGCATCACGTATAATGTATTGTGGTTAAAAACAATTCCGCGCGGACTGTCCATCTTCGCGAATATGTTAAACTTGTCCGCTATCCCGTCTCCATCTGTATCCAGGCAACGAACCACCCAACCCCGATTCGGCTGAACATCCAGCGACCCGTTCTGATCGACTCCGACAAAGACCTCACCTGAAGGAGTTGCGGCAATGCAGGTTGGATAGCTGATATCCGGCGGCCCCGCAAAAATAGTCTTGTTGAAGCCAGCTGGCACTTTGACTCCAGCCAGGCGTGAATCGTTCTGATTCGCGGCCTTTTCCACCATCTTCTTTCCGAAAACTTCGAACTCCCAAAAGCTGGCCCAGGCACCTTCTGGTGCCTTTGTGACTGTGATTCGGACGTATCGCACATTACTGGCTTCAAACTTGTGTGTATCGTTTTCAGGCCGTCCTTCGTTGCCATTTACTTCCACAAAAGTCTGCCAGGTCTTTTCATCAGCCGAACCTTCTACTTTGTATTGATAGGCCACCCCCCCTCTTTCCCACGCAATTTTGCACCCGGTAATCTCTTCCGCCTTTTGCAAATCCACCTGCCACCAATAGCCATTTCCATTGTCGGGCGCACACCACCGCGTATCCGTTTCCCCATCCACGGCATGAACGGGATCATGACCGCCTTGTGAGGCTGAAGCTGTTGCCGGTTTATTCAGCGCCAAATTCTCGGGAACAATTACCTTCTTTCCAGGCTTCACCGGCGCAAGCACACGTTTAGCCGGCTTCATATAATCAGCATTCAATTTATTCACCGACCACAACAGACCGCGCGTAACCAGATCCAGATACCGGGAATCACCAACCGTTTCGTTGTTATGGCCAAGCGTGGTGCTGAATACCCGGGTTCCATGATAATCATTCACCCACGCGACCATGTTCTTGTCATTTCCCTGCTGGCCATAAATCAGCGGCTTCGCTGTTTTCCAAATTTGAACATTGTTATAAAGCTCCTCATGAATGGTCGTCCAATTTTGCATCCCCTTGGTTATCGAGTGCTCAGGATCAACAAAGGTAAGTGCAATCGGCAACTGCGCTCCATGCCCCCGGCTGTCCAGGCCGGTAAATTCAAACCAGTCCTTGAAGTCATCGAAACTCACCCGGTAACAATGCATCGCACAATGCAGGTTTACTGCAGGCAAACCCTCCCGGTGTGGCTCGAGAATCCCTTCCACAAAATCCTTGTCTTTTACATCCGAGAAGCATTCGTCATGCACCACCACATCGTATCCCTTCGCCCAATCCGGGTCCTCGTAAATACTCATCCTGTGCGAAGTGGATCCATCACCCTCATGCACAATTGTCCACTCAACATTGGCCCGGGCAGAAATCCCTTCCGTTAAAATCCTCTTCTGCTGGGGATAGTCGTGGCAACATCCTCCAATTACCAACACGCACGAATCGGCTTCACTTCCTCAGCGCTCAAAGGGGAAGCGGGACTCAGCCGGGAGGCATGAGCAGGACGGGCAACCAGGCACCAAGACGAAACGATTTTAATCGCATATGAAAAAGTTCTGACGAACCAGATACATTATTATTTAAGAAAGCATAACTTAATTTAAAACTGAGCCGATCCCACGGTCGGCTCTGTTCGATCACCGGAATTCAAAATCGTTTTACCATCTCTCTGCACAGTGGGGTAGATTAAAAGTACTTCACCTACGTTTTTTTAATTACCCGATTCGGCGGAGCCATCGATTACAGTCCCGCCTGGACCCAAAAAAACCCACCCCCGCTATGCAGGGATGGGTTGTTATGAGTTCTCGGAGTGAGCTTAAATATTAATTCGGGGCCTTTTGAATTCCTCGTTGGTGATTGGGTACTCCGTGGGTAAAACAATGTCGTATTTGTCCTCTTCAAACTTCAGGCGGATTTGCAGTCCAGGCATTTTGCACCGGACACAGTAACTCCGCGCATTCAGGGATGACTTAAAATCATAAGCCTCCCGGGTGCTCGCCGTCCATTGCCCCGGACTCTTAAAATAAAATCCCGTTTCGATCTGCTGCAATAGCGCCTTCATATGCATAGTTTTTAAAGGCATTTTTTCACTTCATAAAAAACCAGCTTCTGGCAACCAAAGCCAGGATTTGACCACGGAGCTTATTGGCTGTTTCTCCTGGATTCTGGTCCAACGAAAGTCACGCCTGGCAGGAAGCAAGTTCTTCCGCGTTTGTTGTTCCTGAAGGTGTAATCAGAATCTGCCCGACTTCTTTTTCTTCCGGGACGGCAGGCTCCTGGGTTTGACCGTTCCTGTTACTATTGGCATGCGGCTTTTTTGAATTCACATGCTCCCGCCGGAGCATCACTGCCGCCTGGGTTTTGCGCAGACTCTCTTTGAGCTGCTCAGCCAGCACCCGCGCTCGCGGTTCTCTTACAATTGCTCCATGGTGGCCTGGGGTGTCGTAGATCTCCAAACCCTTCCCGATCAGTTCACTCCAGCCTAGTGTTGGATCCGGGTAAATCCCCTTGATCTGTCCGGTTGCACGAAACAAGGTCGCGCTCCCGTCATATTTGGAAGGCACATACACACAGGCCGCCTGCAGTCCTTTTTTCTGCGCTTCTTTAATCGCCTTGGGCCAAAAAATGCTCTCGAACTTTTCCTTCCAACGCCGCCGCATCCGATTGAAACTCCAAATCTGGCTGCGGTACCATCTCTGCGCCTTGGTCTTAATATATGTTATTTTCTCAACACCTCGCGCAGCCCTGAAATTTCCCCAATGCAGTGCCACTCGATGCGCCAGCTGGTTCAACTTGAGTTTCCAGGCCGATACGTTCGCTAAATACCTCGGATACCCTGGCGCACGAGTATCGAAAAAGGCCAGCAACGCAACTTCCTCTCCTTTCGCTTTGAGTTGTTGGGCCATCTCGAACGCCACGAGGCCGCCGAACGATGATCCGCCAATATAATAGGGTCCGCGCGGTTGAAAGGCCTTGATTTCCTCAACATAATGGCTGGCCATTTCCTCCACGCTTTTGTGCCATGGTCGCTTGCCATTCAGACCGATCGCTTGTAAACCGTAAAACGGCTGATCAGCATCCATGTATTTGGCCAAATCCATGTATTCCAAAATATTTCCCCCCACCCCATGCACGCAGTAAAACGGTGGTTTGGCGCCATCCGCTTTAATCGGCACCAATGATAACCATGGAGATTCCCAGCCTTGCTGTCGTAGCACACCGGCCAATTGTTCGATCGTTGGCGCCTGGAACAGCGTGACCAATGGCAGGTTCTGCGGTAAATTTCTCGATTTGAGCAAAAGACGTATCGCGAGCAGCGAGTGCCGCCAGGAAAGAATCATCGCGATGCTATCGCGCATGTTAAAAATCTTTTCCCAAATCTGCGCGAGTTGCAATTCGAGGGGGTCACGCGGAGCCACTGAGCTCTTGCTCGTGCGCCGGGAATCCGGCAGTGGCAGCGCTTTCCGGTCCACCTTGCCATTCGGAGTTAAGGGAAATTTCTCCAGCACCATGAAAGCCGAAGGAATCATATACTCCGGTAGTTGCCCCTTTACGAACTGTCGCAGTGCCGCTGTGGTGACGGTCTCTGACTCCTCCAGCACCAAATAGGCTACCAGGCGTTTATCACCCGGTGCCAACTCCTGTGCCGCAACCACGACATTGCGCACAGCGGCATGCTTGCGCAACGTGCTTTCGATCTCACCAAGTTCAATCCTGTGGCCACGGATTTTCACCTGGTTGTCCATACGTCCCAGGAACTCTATTCTTCCATCCTCACGATATCTGACCAGATCGCCGCTTTTATATAAACGCGATTTTGGATCGGCCTTGAATGGATTGGGAATGAACCTTTCGCCGGTAAGCTTTTCCCGGTTCAAATATCCTCTGGCCAGTCCATCCCCGCCTATATGCAACTCTCCGGGCACACCAATTGGCACTGGCTGCAATTGGGAATCCAAAACATGGTACTGCATGTTCGCAATGCATTTGCCGATCAGCGGCACTTCAGCTTTTTCCACTCTGGTGGCTGCCGACCAAACGGTCGTTTCGGTTGGGCCATACATGTTCCACAATGACCTGCACCTGGGCAGAAGCTGCCCCGCCATCTCGTTCGACCATGCCTCCCCGCCACAGAGAATCTTGAGATTCGGACTGCCTGTCCAACCGGAATCAAGCAGGAGTTGCCAGGTGGCAGGGGTCGCCTGCAATAACGTGGCTCCACAGGCAGCGAGTTGCTTTGAGAGCCGCTTCGCGTCCATGGCTACATCAGATTTGGCAATCACCACTTTTGCTCCAACCACGAGAGGCAGCCACAATTCCAATCCTGCGGGATCAAAGGAAAGCGTGGTTACTGCCAGAATCACGTCGTCCTTTTCAAGCCCCGGTTCCTGCTGCATGCCGATTAGAAAGTTTATGAACGACCGATGCGAAATCAGCACCCCCTTCGGCTGTCCAGTTGAGCCGGATGTGAAAATCACGTAGATTGCATTCTCAGCGCTGACAGTCGTCTTGGGATTCCTCTCATCTCCTTGCTCAACGGTCAATAAATCGGAATCAAGACAAATAACGGTCGGCGTTTTCGCATTGGAACTCGTCTCGGATTCTGGAATCAGCTTGGGCAGGCTTTCCAGCAAACGTTGTTGGGTCAAAAGCACGGGCGTCCGGCAATCGTGCAGAATAAAAGCCAGACGTTCCTTTGGATAATGTGGATCCAGAGGAACGTAAGCACCTCCCGCCTTTAAAATGGCGAGCAAACCGACCACCATTTCCAACGAACGATCAACACATAATCCCACCAGCGTCTCAGGCCCCACTCCCAACCTTTTCAGGTGATGGGCTAAACGATTCGCTTTTTTGTTCAGTTCATCGTAGGTCAGTTGGCTGCTCTCAAACTGCACGGCCACCGCTTTAGGCGTCCGTTCCACCTGTGCCTCGATCAAATGGTGCAAGCACTTGGATTTTGGATAATCCTTATCCGTATCATTCCAATCACAGAGGATTTGTTTGCGCTCAGCCTCATCTAAAAGTGGAATGGCGCAGATCTGCTGTGCCGGATTCGCTGCCGCGGCTTCCAACATGGTCTTCCAATGCTTCAACCACTTTTTGATTGTGCCCGGGCCAAACAAATCCAGGTTAAAACGGCATTCGATCAGGAGATCCTTTTCCGAATCCATCAAGTCGAATGTGATATCGAAGAAGTTGCAACTTTTGGTTAACAGCCCAATTTCTGATTCCAATCCACTGAAATGGACGCCATTCGTGACCTGCACAACATTGAAAGTCATGGAAATTAATGGCAGGCGACTCGTATCTCGCGGCAGATTCAGCTTGTTCACCAGTCTGCCATAAGTGAGGTGCTGGTGCTCATAGCCTTCCAGAACCACTCGCTTGACCTCCTTCAGGTAATCTTTGAATGCGATTGCCCCATTACAACGGCTGCGAAATGGAAGGAGGTTTACACAATGACCCAGGAGCATTCTGTTTCCTGAATGGCCATGGTTCGCGGCGGCAATTTGCCCGGCAGTGGGAACGCCAATGGCAATATCCTCCTGCCCGCTCAACCGATAAAGCCAGGCATTGAAACTCGCGAGCAGATAAGTAAAAAGCGTGCACCTTTGCTCCACTGTTGCTTCTTTCAAAGTCTTATAAAGAGCGGAACTAATCACCAGGCACTCGGTGCCAGCTTTATAGGTCTTATTCAAGGGACGCGCGTTATCCGCAGGCAATTCCAGGTTGGTTGGCACAGTTTCATATTGCCGCAGCCAATACGCCTCTGCTTCCGCACTTTTCTTGCAGGCCTCTGTCCCCTGTTGCCATTCCACATATTCCTTAAATTGCATGGCTGGCGCGAGCAACCCCGCCTTTCCTTCGAGTTTTGCCGAATAGATTCTACTAACCTCATTAAAGACAACTCCCATTGACCATCCATCCATTACAATATGGTGGGATGAAATCACGAGCATATGGTATTCGGTGGAAACCTTGATTATTTTTGCGCGAAACAGCGGTCCCTTCGCCAGATCGAAGGTGAATTCATCCTCTTCCTTGAGTAGTTCTCTGATTTTTTGGTCGCGGGTTGGCTCAGCAATGGATGACAAATCCACAAATGGAACCTCGATCTCTAGATGGGCTGCAATTTGTTGCTCCTTCCCGTCGGGAAGAAAGGTGGTCCGCAAGGCATCGTGCCGATTTACAACTTCCTGAAGAGCCTGCATCAGGAATTCCTGCCTCAATTGGCCCCTAAGATGCAGGAGGAAGTTTTGGTTGAATGCGCGGGAAGCATCCGCCCCCAACTGCGCGGCCAGCCACAACTCGGTCTGCCCTTCAGTCAAGGGAAAGATCGTAGGCTCTGAACTCGTTTGGCTTTCTGATCCAGTGGATGCCGGCGGAATCTCGACCTCTTCAACTTTTCCTTGACCAACAGCTGGTGTTTCTGCGGGCAACCGGACATCGAGATATTGAGCTAAATCCTTTAAGGTGGATAACTCCTCCTGTAGCTGTCGGAATGTGACCTCGATGCCAAATCGCTTCTGAATGAACTGGCTTGCCTGTGCGAGTAAGAGGGAATAAAAACCCAGCTCCACAAATGCTTCCGAACGTGATGAATGGCAAATCTGTATTCCCGAAATTTCCTCAAAAAGCCCCTTGAGTGCATGCTCCAACCGACTGCTCCGTGTGATCCCATTCCGACTTTCTTCGATTGTGAGGGCGCTCCTTGCCACTTCGTAAACAGTCGCTACTTCTCTCATTGGATTTGCCAGGGCAGCCAATTGCCTTGTGTTCACGGCAGGAGGTTCAATCCAGAACCGGCTCCGTTCAAACGCATAGGTCGGGAGCGCAACTCGACAGCGGCTCTCCTGCTGATAGAAGCCCGGCCAATCCACGGTGGCGCCTGCGAGCCAAAGTTTTCCAAGCGCATTCAGCATTTCCTGCCCCTCGTCTTTCCCGGGCATCATGGAGGATATCACCATCTGGTCAGGAGACCTTGCCGCATGCTGAAGCACCAAAGTTGTCAACGTCTTGCCCGGTCCGACCTCCAGCAGGATCGCTTGTGAATCCTCCAATAACTTTGTAACACCTTCCGCAAATCGAACAGTCTTTCGCACATGTCGAGCCCAATAAACCGGGTCGGTTGCCTCGGCAGGGGTAATCCATTTGCCTGTGACATTCGACACGTACGGAATGGTCGGGGCTTTGAAAGTTACCTTCTTTAACAGTTCCAAAAAGGGTGACACCACCGGCTCCATCATCGTCGAATGGAACGCATGCGATGTCGATAGACGGCGGTTGCCGATGTTCCGGGCGTCCAGTTCCTTTTCCAACTTTTCAATCTGCCCGGTTGGCCCTGACACGACACACAGGTTTGCGGCATTGACTGCGCCAATGGAAAGGTCATCGACCTGCAGAGATTGCAATTCATCCTCAGACAGCCTGACCGCCAGCATCACTCCGCCAGGTTGCGCCTGCACCAACCGGGCGCGGCTGGCAACCAACCTCAGCCCTTCTTCCAACGTGAATACACCTGCCAGACAGGCGGCGACATATTCACCCACGCTATGGCCGATCATTGCTTTCGGTTTGATGCCCCATGACATCCAAAGCCTGGCCAAGGCATATTCAACCACAAACAGCGCGGGCTGGGTGGTGCGGGTTTGCACCAAAAGTTCCTTCGCCAGATCAGCCTGTTCCGGCTGGGGAAATAGAATCTGATGCAGATCCAGCTCCAGTTGTGGCTGCAGGAGTTTCCTGCAACGGTCAACTTCTTCCTTGAAAACTGGTTCAGTGCGGTAAAGGTCTGCCCCCATGCTCACATATTGTGCCCCCTGGCCTGGAAACAGGAAAAACACGGGGACATCTTTCAGAGCCGAGCGCTGTGTGAACACACGCTTGGAGTCCCCTGATTCCAGCGTCTTGATTGCATCGGCAGCATTACGGCATACCAGCATTCGCCGATGGCCAAATACCCCTCTTCCAACCTGAAGGGTGTAGGCCACGTCCGCGAGTTTGAGCCCAGGATTGGCTTTGAAATGGGCTGTCAGGTTGGCGGTCCCATCGTTCAAAGCCGACTTCGTTTTTGCTGACAGCAGCAGCAATTGCCACTCACGGGATGCACTTGAAGCAGGCATTGTCGGCGGCTCTTCCAAGACCACATGTGCATTGGTGCCCCCCAGACCGAATGAACTGACACCTGCTCGACGGGGAATCCCTCCCGGATTCCAGTCGGTCAATTGCGTATTCACAAAGAACGGGCTGTTCTCAAAATCAATTTTCGGATTGGGCTTCGTGTAATGCAGACTGGGTGGCAGCTGCTTATTTTTCAGCGCCAACACTGCCTTGATCAGTCCTGCCACGCCGGCGGCGGTATCCAAGTGACCAATATTGGACTTAACTGAACCAATCGCACAAAATTTACTTTTTCCGCCTGCGTCACCGAATGCCTGGGCCAACCTGCAATCTCAATCGGGTCGCCTAATGGTGTGCCCGTACCATGCGTTTCGACATAGGTGATGGTATCGGGGTCGAAACCGGGCTTGGGCTTGGGCGAGGGCAATGGTCTCAGCCTGACCGCCAACACTTGGAGAAGTGAAGCTCACCTTGAAGGAACCATCGTTGTTCAGCCCCACACCTTTGATTACGGCATAAATTTGATCCCCATGCTTGATAGCCTCAGCCAAACGTTTCAACACCACTATTCCCAGTCCGTCGCTCGAAACGGTTCCTTGTGCCTGAGCATCGAACGCACGACAATGTCCGTCGGAGGATGTGATCCCACCTTCCTGATAAAAATAACCGCGCTTCTGCGGAAAGGAGACAGAAATGCCGCCTGCGAGCGCCATGTCGCATTGATAGTTCAGCAAACTCTGGCACGCCTGGCACACCGCCACCAATGATGTCGAACAGGCGGTATTAACATTAATTGCAGGGCCCTTTAAATTAAGTTTATACGCAACGCGCGTCGTCAGATAATCCTTCTCGTTGCCCATCATCGTTGCCATCGGACCAACCAACTCGAGGACATCCGGACGCAAGTGCAGGTTATTAATGTAATAGGTGTTGTTTCCCATGCCGGCATACACACCAACAGAACCCGCGTACCTCTCAGGATCATACCCGGCATGCTCCAATGCCTCCCAGGCTCCTTCCAGGAAGAGTCTTTGCTGTGGATCTGTAACCTCCGCCTCCTTCGAATTCATCCCAAAGAATGCCGCATCGAACCATTCGGCATTCTTCAAAATACCACGTGCAGCAACATAACCAGGTGTTTTCCTGATTGCCGCCACATCCAATCCGGAAGCCGCCAGTTCATCATCGCTGAACGTGGAAATGGACTCCACACCAGTAGCAAGATTTCGCCAAAACTCCTCAATGTTTGAAGCGCCAGGAAACCGCCCGGTCATCCCGATGATGGCGATGCCTTCTGTCACTGTTTCTATCATATTGTAGTTCCTTTCATTTGCATTGGTGTACTGAGCCCCTTGCTTATCGGGCTCATTCGTAGATTAAATTCCTCCCAAGGTGGCTTGCTTCATCAGAAACAAACCGGCATGTCGCCTTTTGAAGTTCCGATTCCAACTCTTCTCGGGTCGATTGAAAGTCAGTCGCATTCGTGGGCAGAAAGTATGGTCCTCCAGTGCCGCCGATTTTTTGTAAGACATCGACCTACAAAAAAACGGGAGTATTCCTACAGCCTTTTCCAATGACCATTCATCACACCCCGCATACCATGGCGACGCTCATTTGAGCCTGTGTGCAATTCATCCTAGAGAAGTTTTGCATTTGTAACATAAGAAATACTTAAGAACATCATAATGAAAACACAGTGTCCGTGCTCTCGTTGTGTGGCTGCCCGCGTGCAATACCGTGGCAAGGCCCATAATCAACAATTTAAAACCAACCAATTTCGGGTTCCGAAATTTGGTTCTACTCTGAAAGCCTCAGTTCTGGTCACACTTGGTCTCGCAGCCTCGCTGGCAAGAGCATGCCACCGAGTTCTATGTCTCCCCCACGGCACCGCCTCCGGCACCGGAAGCGCCAGCAGCCCGTGGGATCTCCAGACTGCGTTGAACCAGCTTCCAGCGTTAAACCTGGTGATACCATCTGGTTGCGCGGCGGTGTTCATCGTCAGTTAAACCGTCCCACCAAGTTCACCAGCAGTTTGTCCGGCACATCCGCTGCCCCCATCACGGTCCGGCAATATCCTGGCGAACGCGCGACCATTGACGGCAACCTCACGCAAAGCACCGGTGGCTATGTCAATTATTGGGGATTCGAAGTCATGGACTCCCAACAATTCGCCAGTGGATGGATTCCGACCCGCACCAGCACTCAAACCGGCCCTTTCCCCACAACCTGGTGGGCTCCCTATGACGGCAAGCAAATCGACTTCTGCGTGAGCGGAGTCGACCTGCGAGCCCCGAACTGCAAGCTGATCAACCTGGTTATTCATGATAATATCGGTGGCGGCTTAGGCATGAATACGGCCGCTGGAAATACCGAGGTCTATGGCATGCTCTCCTATTACAATGGGTGGCAGGGTGCCGATCGTGGTCACGGTCATGGAATCTATGCACAGAACGTAGCCCCGGCAGTCAAGTATGTCGAAAACAGTCTCGTTTTTAACAACTACGCCCTGGGCATGCAAGCTACTGGATCCGCCAGTCCTATCGCCGACAACTTCACCATCGAAGGTTCCGCCTTCTTCCTGAACGGCGCACTGGCCAATTCGCATCAACAAAATCTGTTGATCGGCCCTTATCAGGGACAGGCTCAAAATCCGGTCGTCCGCACCAACTTCATTTATGACACTCAGGGAACCAGTTCAGATTTCTTTCTGGGCTATGACGGCGGTTCTGCGAATGCCATTTGCCAGGGCAATTACTTCCAGACCAGCACCATGTTCAACGCCAACGCTAACATGACTCTGGCGGGTAATACCTTCCTCAGTGCCACCATCGGCCTCACGCAGAGCAGCTATCCAAACAATAGTTACCTGACCACAACGCCAACGAAGAACGTTATCGCTGTTCGTCCTAACAAGTACGAGCCGGGACGCGCCAACATCCTCGTTTACAACTGGGAAAAGCTGAACTCCGTGGCTGTCGATGTCAGCCAGGTGCTACCTGTCGGCACGGCTTACGAAGTGCATAGCGCCCAGAACTTCTACGGCACTCCCGTAGTCAAGGGAACCTATAACGGCGGTTCGATCATGGTGCCTATGATGGGTCTCCCAGTTGCCGCTCCAGTCGGGGCCTCTGCTCCTCCTGCTGCCGGGCCGAACTTCGGCGCCTATGTTCTGTTGCCCACCAGCTCGGTAACAAATACACCTCCTCCGGCCACCAATTCGGCGCCGGTGATCTCCAGCATCGCCAACCAGACCCTCAATGCGGGCACTGCCTCTTCGGCGATCGCCTTCACTGTCAGTGATGCGCAAACGGCTGCCACCAGCCTGACCCTCGCGGGCACTTCCTCCAATCCGACGCTCGTTCCTAATGCGAACATCGTCTTTGGCGGCAGCAGCTCCAATCGCACGGTCACGGTTACTCCGGCTGCCAACCAGTCCGGCACAGCCAACATCACGGTCACCGTCAGCGACGGCAGCCTTACGAGCAGCAAAACCTTCACGGTTACTGTTTCGGCTACTCCCGTCAATACGCCTCCGGTGATTTCTACCATCACCGCTCAGACGACCGTAACCAATAAGGCCACCGCGGCGATTGCCTTCACAGTCAGTGATGCGCAAACGGCTGCCACCAGCCTGACCCTCGCGGGCACTTCCTCCAATCCGACGCTTGTTCCTAATGCGAACATCGTCTTTGGCGGCAGCAGCTCCAATCGCACGGTCACGGTTACTCCGGCTGCTAACCAGTCCGGCACGGCCAACATCACCATTACTGTGAACGACGGTAGCGCCTCCAGCACCACCACGTTCCCGCTCACGGTGACTGCCCCCACTGCTCCAGCCCAGACGGTCACAATTCCTCTGGAAGCCGAAGCCGGTCTCCTCGTCGCCCCCATGACGGTATTCACCAACGCTCAGAATTCTTCTCAGCGTTACGTTGCGACCACCACTGCTGAACAGGGCAGCGTCACGTTCATCGTGAACGTTCCTGTCGCCGGCACTTACTACATCTGGGGCAAGGTGCTTTCACCTTCGTTCGCAGCCGACTCCTTCTATGTCTCCGTGGATGGCGGCACCGAAGATGTCTATGACGATGCCGAAGGTGTCTGGTCCAATAACTGGCAATGGACAGCCGTGAACGGACGTGGCACCACTGGACAGCCACTCGCGCTGAACCCGAGAACCTTCACCCTCTCCCAGGGTAGCCACTCGATCAAGTTCCGCGGCCGCGAAGCCAATGCGACACTTGATCGTATTATCGTCTCGAACGATCCAACATTCGTGCCCAAAGACGTCGCTGCGAACAGCATCACTCTGACGGCCAATGGCAACACCACGACTCAATTCACCTCCACCTCGTTCCAGGGAACTACCAATCTGTTCAAGGACACCATCCTGGTCAGCATTGCCAGCCCCTACACGACTCAAGGCGGTACCGTGAGTTCCTGTGACGGCGGCATCCTGTATACGCCCAAGTCGGGTTTTACCGGCTCGGATACGTTTACCTTCACGCTGACTGACAGCTCGGGTAATAGCAGCAGTGCTACTGCAACGATCACCGTTCAGGCGGCTCCCGTTCGCACAGCCAGCGTTCCCCTGCAAAAACAGGCCGACGGCTCAGTCCAGGTGGTCTTGAAGGGCAATCCTGGAACCAATTACAATCTCCAGGTCTCCTCCGATCTGCAGACCTGGGTGACCTTGGGCAATGTAAGTGCCGGCAACGACGGACTGATTGCGTTCACTGATAACAGTGCATCGTCCTTTCGGTCCAAGTTCTATCGCACTATCTAAGTATAACCAGCCAGTCGAGCACTGGTCTTAAATCTGCGCCGCTGGTCGGGCAATTTCACCGAATTGCCTGCCAGCGGCGCAAAACTTTTTATAAGCCTTCGCATCCTCTGTCGCCAGGCTGTTCGAGGAACCTTTTGGCGCGATTGGCATGCTGTAATCCACCGGCATTAAGTCAACGTGTGGTTCGCTCAAATATGGAATCCGTTGGCAGGGGCCCTATCCACGACCTCACCCAACCCAGAACAAACCCTCCTCCGTATCCGAAATGCATCGAGCACAACGCCAACACTATTCCCGGCCAAAGTTTTCGGTCCTTTGATGCTGTTTGCAGGAATGACACCACACCGAGCACGGAAAGATATATCCCCAAGCCACCCGACAACCCATACAATGCGTACAGGGTAAAAGGGGCAGCCAATGCGCAACCGGTGATGAACAACACGAACAAGGCCGGCACGAAATGCCGCGCGCTGGCCTGTTTCGGGTGCTTCTTCACCACCCTGACTTTCCAATAACCATATTGCGCGAACTGCATGAACAATTTTTTAAAGCTGTCACGCACGTGATATTTCACCTTGATGGAGGTACACTGATAGATGCGACCGGAGGCCTTGCGCAACCGAAAACTCAGTTCATCATCCTGGTTTCGCACCATTTCCTCATCAAAACCTCCCACCTTGCGTAATCTCTCCACCCGCCAACAACCACCATGCACTGCATCGACCTCGCGCACCGTTTCCACCCCATCCACAGCCTTGAGCGCCGTTCCGCCAATTCCCACCGGAGAATAATACGCAGCTCCGATGGCGCTTTGTATATACCCCGATCCGATCGGAACCAGGGTGCCCCCGACACTATCGGCCCCCAGTCGCTCTCTCAGTAGCACCACTCGGCGGAGATAGTCCTTGGGATATTCACAGTGTCCGTCCAACCGAACAATGATCTCCCCTCGCGCGCAGCCGATCGCCCGATTCAATCCTGTCGAAACGATGCGGTCAGGATTGTAAATCAAACGCAGGTTCCCATGTCCTCTTTGAAACGAGACTATAATATCACGGGTCTGGTCGGTCGATGCTCCGTCAGCAACAATGATTTCCATCCGCTCGGATGGATAGTCCTGCTTAAGCACTGCATCGAGTATGCCTCCGATGTAACGCTCTTCGTTAAACACCGGCATGATAATACTCACGAACGGAAGTTCCCGCGCGATTTCGTTTTGAGGCAAAAAAGATTTTTCCAATCCCGCTTCCATATTCCTTGAATGGCCGCTCGCTCTTGTTTCAGGAAACGAGACCCGCCTGCTCAGCGTTCATCTTGATTTGTTTATGTTGTTCCGGCTTCAATTTGGAAATAACCGCCCTGATTTTTCCCCGTTCTGTCCGGGGTATCTCGTTAACCTTCTCGATGACCACATTTACTCTCCCCCAACCTTTCCACAAACCGTCTCGTATCATTGCCTCATCTTCTGCATTAAAACTGCCTGTCCCCACCACCTTGACTGTAAATCGATCCAAATCCTCCTGAACGACCTGCCCCTCCAAAACATTGGGCATATTGATAAACATCCAATGGAATCGAACCATTTCGCGACCATCAGGTCCTACTACCACGTCCTCCAATCGTCCAACCAACTCTTTTAGTATTGGTAATTGATCCCGCCCACATTGGCAGTTCCCTTCGGCCCAGACGCCGATATCTCCAATCTCATATCGAATAAGTGGCTGCGTCTCATTCAGCAACGAGGTGCATAAAATTCTGCCTTCCTGCCCTGGAGGAACGGGTTTTCCTTCATCATCGACAATTTCCATCACTCCAAAATCGGGACTGACATGCAAACTGCCATGCTTGCATTCCGTGGCCAGCACACAGTTTTCAACGGCGCCATACTCTTCATAGGCACGCGCCCGGAAAGCCTGCCTGATTACTCCCTTCATTTCCGGCGTCAGTTTCTCACTGCACAAGACCAGGGCATCTGGTGCGTAATTCAGTTTGATTCCCTGCTCATTCATCATCCTGGCGAGCTGGTAATAGGAATTCGCGTACCCGGTCAGCAGCCGGGGCTGGTGAGTGTTGAACGCCTTCACATAATCCGGCACGTGCGCGGGTGCAATGTGATAGGCTGAAAAATAAGCCTGGCGCTCAGCCCAATTATACCGATGGAACGGAGGTTGGGCCACTCCTCTGGGAACAACCATCCTGCCGCCGATCATGGCCCGAGACGCATGAATCGTTGACCCAGCCCAGTTAAACGACCGTGCCTCCCTGGCCGCAATAAATCTCCTATGATCCTCCGCTGAGCATATGGAAGTGATCGGCGTTCCTGTACTGCCGCTGCTGTGATAGCGATGGAGCTTGCCTCCCGCCAGGGCACAACTGGCAACAAATGCATCCGGAGCCGCTCTTAAATCTGATTTGGACGTGATCGGCAACTTCGACAACCCCTCGACTGTCATCCGATCCAGGTCGTAAAGAGTAACGCCGACGGAGGCCCATGCCTTCTTGTAATAGGGCACCTCCTTATAAGCTCGGATGAGAACCCGCTGCAACTCCCCTGCGACATATCCTTGCATTCTTTCTGCTGTCCAGCCCGAGCGCTTTTGAAACCCAGTCACATATTTACCGAAATCCCCGCCTAATCGCTCGTGCCTCCAAGCCAGGCCATAGAGCGATATTCCAAGGTTTTGAATTGGAATGGGAACAAAGGGATAAATCTTTTCAAGATAATGTGCCATAGCTCACATCCACGATTGCCGGCTTGGGTTCACCTGCCATGATTGCTTCCAGCCAATCCGCCTGTTGTTGGATAACATGATGTTGTTCAAACGTGGCGAGAAAACGCTTTCTCGCATTCAACGACATTTCCCTACGCAGGTCGGGATTACTCATCAGAGCATAAAGCTTATCCGCCAGGGATTGCGGATCATCCGGGGAGACCAGGAACCCATCCACGCCATCTCTTACAATTTCAACAATGCCTCCCACTTTCGAAGCAATGATGGGTGTTCCCACGGCCATCGATTCGATGTTAACCAGGCCAAAAGCCTCATTTCTGCTTGGCACAATGGTAGCCACCGCGGTCGCCATCCGATTTAGAACTTTGGGATGTGCCAGCCTGCCGACAAATGTGCAGTGTTTCTCGACGCCCAGACTGCGGGCCAATTGTTGTAAATCAACCAGGGCAGGCCCATCCCCTACAAAATCGACATGAAATGACGCGGTCTTACTTTTTAGAATTGCGAGTGCCCGAATCAGCACGTCCTGTCCCTTGGATGGGAATAGCCTCCCGACACAAACAAACCTTCCCTTTTCAGGATGCAGGTCTTTAAGTTGAGTCGTCAGTTTTGGATCAGCCAGCGAGTTAAAGAGAACACTGCATTTTGAGGCCAAAACTCCATACGTCTCCTGAACATCTTTCGCGCTGGCAACTGAATTCGCCGCCACGTGAGTGGCAGCACGGTACACCACCCGCTTCCGCAGCCGAAGTAACTTCTGTCTCCATTGTGGCGCCACGTTATCCTGCGCTAATTGACCGCTAATCGTGTGATACCATGCTATACGCGCAGGCACCCTCGTAAGCCATCCAGTTAACATCATGATATTGACGGCACCAAAATTTGAAATCATGCAGGCCGGCCGATATTTCCGGATCAACCGGAATAAAAAGAGCATGTCAACAATTCGGGTTGGCCGCTCTGAAGGCCAGGTGTAGATGGCGGGATTGGCTGTGTGATCCTCCAGGTCCAGTCGGCGATGCGGCGCAAGAATTACGACCTGCTCTCCCCTCCGCACCAACTCGTTTGCCAAAGCAACAAAATGGTGAGGCACCGGATTGTCCGCCAGTGTGGTCCCTATGAAGTAACAGTGTGATTTCACAACGATCGCCGCTTCGTCATTGGAGTCAACGCCTCGTTTTCATTGCTCCTGAATACATCCCGATGATGATGATCTGAGAGTCGTGACTTTGCGATGGACTGAAACAATGCTTCCCATTGAGGCAACACAACCGACCAGTCGTGCTGTTCAGCTTTTGTGCGTCCATTTTTGGATAGTTGTCTGCCCAGAGCCGGGTTGGTTAATATGCGTCTCGTCGCGAGCGCCATCGCTTCGGCATTATTGGACGGGGTCAATAAGGAGTTGTAACCGTCATCCAGGAGGTAAGGCAATCCGCCAACATTGGTGCTGACCACACACAACCCGCAGGCCATCGCCTCAATCACACTCACCGGGGCATTATCAACATTTGTGGTGTTCAGAAAAATATCTCCGCGGTTCAACCATTCCCCAACCTTCTCCTTTGGCACCCCTCCCGCAATCGTAATTCTATCCGCAACTCCCAGGGCGTATGCCTGATTTTGAGTCTGCTTCAAACTCCCATCCCCTTTGTCCGGGCCTATCATGGTTAGCTGTACTTCCGGAAATTTGTCTGCCAAAAACCGAACCACCCGAACAGCGAGCGAGGGGTTATAAATCTCATGAAACGCGCGTAGCCACACCAGCTTTGGTTGCGCCGGATCTCTGATTTTACATTCATACCGCTGCAGATCCAATGCATTGGGCAGAAGCAGAAGATCACCTCGATAATGAATCATCTGCTCCAACAAATATCTGGATGGAGTGGTCACCACTTCCGCGAATGATAGTAATTTTGTTACACGCTTCGGCCATTCCTTGGAGAACCTGGGAAGATTCCCGCCGTGGAGTGTGAGGACATATGGCTTTTTCAAACTCCGCAGCAAAGCGCAGGTAAGTTCAGCCCAAATGAAGGCTGGCCCACTGTAAACATCCACCTGGGCTACTTTGTATTCATGCCGAACCTTGAATATGGTTCGGAGCATATCGCAGATTCTCAGGATTTTATTCGGCTTGTTCGACGTGGTTAATACTTTGGTTGCGCTGGCGGACAACCTTAAAGCCAGCTCCTCACATACGCCGCGTGACCCACCGGAAGCGGAAAGAAAGTTTCCCACCAACAACACGGGAACATTCATATTCTCTCCTGTCCCCGACCGTTCAAAACCGTTTCGTATATTTGATCCAGTTGCTTGATTATTCGGCCTTCGCTGTAGTTCTCCAATACATGCTGCTTAAACTGGTTGCCCAGCGCCGCTCGTTTCACGCAGGATTTGATTAATGTCAGAATCGCCTTGCCCAGCAATTCCGGGGCTGAAGGCGGCACCAGCAACCCGCACCGCCCCTCATCCAGAATTTCAGCGCACTGCCCCACCCTCGTCGCAACCACCGCCAATCCCGCAAAACCGTATTCGATCAATGCCAATGGCGCTCCCTCAGATAAGGAACTCAGCACGCCCACTTCGCAATTTCTCAGGATCTCATGAACGTCAGCGCGCGAACCCAGCCACGTAACGTTCGCGGCCAGTCCGCTCTCGGCAATGATTTTATGGACCTGTGCCGAATAGATTTTATCTCCGGACCTGCCAAGCAGCAGCAGATGGGTTTCAGGCATTTCCTTTACCACCCACCGCATCGCTTCCAACAGTGTGGGATGATCCTTTTCAGGGCGCAGGTTTGCCACACAAACAATTCTCAGCCCGAAATTACCAGGAAGTTCAGGATGTTTTCCAATTGCTCTGGGTTCCGATACAAAATTTGGAACGCGCCAGACTCGGTCGGTTTCCACGCGCAAACGCTCTCTCGACCATTGTGCCAGTGGCTGGCTGACGGTGATCACCCCCGCAACTCGGCGCGTGGCTAATCTATATAGCCAGACCGGTCGCGTTTCGGTTGCATATCTGCCGAAATGATCGTGCCATACAACTGCTGGATAAGGTTTCAGCAGGGAAACCAGAACCGCCGTGAATAGGGACGTCCCATGCGCATGTAAAATCTTGATTTTATGTTCCTGAATGTATTCCGCGAGACGCCGGATGGCCCGTAAGTCCAGTCTGCCCCGTCGTTGCAAATCCAATCTATGAACATCTGAATTGACCAGGCTGGCCAGCGGCCCTCCTTCACGCGTGCAGCAGAGGTGCGAATGGTAACGTTCCCGCGGCAGGCTGTTTGCCAGATTTACTGCCACACGTTCCAATCCCCCCGGAGCAAGTGAGTCTGTCACCTGCATAACGCCTACAAGCTTCATTTGGCAAACACCTCCTCCTGACTTTTATCCGCCGCTTTTGGAGCCATCTCGAAGCCCCACTCCTCGCTCATCAGCTTACGGAGTGCCTCGCACAAACCGTCGAGAGAATAGCATTGAGCCCATGCTGCTGCTCTCACCGCCATGGCAGCAGACTCCTTCTCATTCTCCGTGATCCATTCCAACCTCCTGGCGAGCGCTTCCGCATCTCTCACAGGCACGAGCAGGCCGCGTCCCTCTCCGAGCATTTGTGGCATTATTCCGCGTTCAGTTCCGATACAAACCAGACCGAAAGCCATTCCTTCAACCAGGGCCTTCCCCCAACCTTCGACGCTGGATGCCAGCACCAGAACATTTGCCTGTTCGTAATAGTTCAAGACGCTTTCGAATGCCAGTCCCCCTGTAAAAGTTACTCGCTGGCTCAAACCAAGGCGGATTGTCTGCGCCTCCAATGCACTTCTTTCTGGTCCGTCACCAACAATGGTGCATTCCACTGCTTTGCCGGCAGCCTTTACCTTCGCCACGGCCGTCAACAACACATCCACATTTTTGGAAGCGGAAAGCCGTCCGACATAAATTACCTTGAGAGAATTAAAGGGTTTATACTGGCTTGCAGCTTGACGAGCCCTCGCCAGCTGGTCCCGGGTCAGAACCGAAGTAAAAAAAGGTTTCACTTTAGCCGGCTGATTCGGCCATCGTCCATAAATGGTCACCAACCCGCGCCACCAGAATGACCGCAGGATGTTCCTTTGAAGCCTCCATGCCCATGCTTCACCCTTAAACGGCAGCCATTCTGATGCATACTTCGCAATGAGATGACGTGAAAAAATTGGAGCCAAAATAATTCCCAACAATCCAAGGTCGCAGGGGCACCGCACATGAATCACATCTGCCCGTCGCATATAACCTGCCAGTTGCCAGATGACTCGAGGCAACAAACAAAATTGTTTCCACCTGGCCCCAACCCCACTGGCCTGGGTCTCAGATACTGGAACAATCCGGATATTTTCTCGCTGGAATGGAATGCAATCCCCGGTCGGTCGTCCTTGCAGGAGTGAGCCTGCAATTGTGACTTCGGAAAAAATCTCCGCCCATTTCTCCAGTTCCCGAGCATAAGGGCCAGACGCATACAGCTTCCCTTGGTATTGGTAATGATTGACTCTGGCGACCACCAGAAGCTTTTTGGAATGGAGCATATACGTTCTAAGCACCCTATACCGATTGATTCCGCACTTTGGCCACGAAAGCCAGTCCAGCCATCTTCTTCTCGCGAACGCTGCCAGTCGTTACGGTTATATAATCTTCGGAACCCAAATTGTTGATGGTCACGGCGGGAATGCCGCTAACGGTGCAATGAGGTAATACGTTTCGATTTACAACTGAGTTCGCTCCGATGCAGACATCGCTGCCTATGATAATTTTTCCGACCACCACGGCATTGGCACCGAAGTAAACCCGATCTCCAATCACCGGCACACCTCGTCGCTCCCCCCTGCCGGAAACTCCTATGGTAACCCCCTGGCTGATGCAACAATCAGCCCCAATTACCGTTGCGGCATTCACTACACGAAACCCGCAATGCGGCAGGTGCAATCCTGGTCCGATCACTGCCGTGCAGGGAAGAATGATGCCGGTCGCAATTTCCACCAACTTGCGCCACGGCAACATCAGAACTCGCATGGGAATTTTGATAATCCCCGGCAAATTACTCCGCTGCAAAGCCGCCTCAATTCGATATTCCAACAATGCCCACAGTCCCTGCTCCAACAACAATTGCTTCCACCAGCTCCCTTGATTGAGCAGGGCGTATTTTTGCAAATCGCATCGAAAATCCGAAAGCCAGTTCATGATTAAATGTGATCTGTCAGGCGAATGAATGGTTAGGTGGCGGAGAAAGCTGTCTTATGATTCAAACGAGCGCGGCCCTCCAGTTGGACTCGCATGGCCTGCCGTTTGGTGGTTTGGGCAGGCACGACCATGCTTCCCAGTAAGGCGAGGCCGAGGAGGATGCCGGAGTTAACATCGTTTCCAGAGACCGTGATCACCACGAATAAATATCCGAAATAGCAGGCCAGTGGCAGCATTGCCCGATGTAACAGCGTTTGACGTGTGATTCTTATAAAAATTAGAAACAGCCAGAGCCCCAGCAGTGATAGTCCCAAGCATCCAGCCTCAACTGCCACCTGCATGAACAAGGAATGAAGAGCCACTTTCTTGCCAACCGCGTATTTGACTCCTCCCACCTCATGAGAATAGTCGGCATACACCTCCGCCCCCCTCCCGGGCCCATGGCCTATCAGCATCGTAACGGGTGATTCCGTAAAGGCGTAATAAGAAACCCGCCACTGATCCGACCGCCCGCTGGTCCGTTGTGATGCAGTGCGCCGTTCACTAAACGTACGGTCCAAACCCTTTTTCAAAGATTTCCCATAGGGACTGAGTAGGACCGCCTGAAAGGCAAGAAAGCCCAATGCGATAGTCATCAACATGATGATCCGTTGCTTTTTGCCAGCCAGGAAAGTAACCATGATCCCCCCCGCAGCGACCAACCAGGCTGATCGCGAAGTCGTGAGCGCCAGCAGAGGCAACGTTGGAACCAGCATGCAGTACCGTAAAACCGGTCTGTGTTGCAAATTCAGCCAATAACCCCGGTCAATGATCAACGCAAGAAAGCCAAAAGCCAGCGGCAAACCAAGCTGGATGGGATTGCCAAGGGTCTGGCCGTCCATGACAATCATCCCCAGCCGCGCTACCGAGCTGGAATTCATCTGCGACAGCAGTGAAAACCCCACCACCCAGGCAGAAACCAAATTCGCTGTCAGCGCAGTCCCAAGCGCTACCGGATTCTGTCCCAGGATCAACAATACCATCAGAGTAAGAGCCAACTCAAACAATCGTAAATTTACGGAATAATCGCGCGTGTTGAACAGGCTCAGTGCATAGAAGGCGGCGATGCAAACAAACATCGGTTTGAGTAAGGAGGCTTTGCGCCAGATTAGTCTCATCTCCCCCGGCCTGCTAATCATGTGATATGTCAACGCAGCAACAAACAGGAGAATGACGATGTTATATAAGGCGAAACCTCTGAGCAAATTGATGAAAGGCGCTGTCCCGATCAATAGACATAACACCTTCAGGCTTCCTCCCCAGACGAATTGCCGTACCAGGATCAGGCCCAATGCTCCCCAGAAAACGATGCCTGCCAACCGGGCCCTGCCTGTGGCCAGCACTCCTCCTGTCAACAGCACACAAAAAAGCACCTGAGCCAATATTGGAGTCGGATTAAATGAGGCAGCTTTCGCGGGAGTGCGCGTTGCAGAAACAATCAATGCTGATGGCAATCCAGGTGGATTCCAGTATCGAATGGCTGGAGTAAAGCTTTTCAAGCCTGCGCGCATAAGCTTTCTGCACTATCTGACCTGGTTTTGGTCTTCAGTTCGGTAAAACAAACTTCAAATTCCTTTTTGGCTGGAGGCTCCTCGTAATGCGGAGGCGTAATCAAGGATTCAATAGCTCCATACAAAGTTCCGAATGTGTAGGAGAGATAGTAACCTTGAGAAGGATGCCGGCAAAATCCAAGCAGGTAGTAGCAGAATATCAGCAGATGGTCGCCCCAAAACCGGATGCAATCCATCATTCCTGCCTCCGGGGAATGTCGCTTCCAAATGAAGTATCGATTACGAACCGCCATTCTGCCCCGGGGAAAACCAGAGGGTCTGCCTCCCGTATCCTGATGATGATGGTCTACCAAGGCATCCCCACAGATCACCAACTTCCAATCCCTGGCTATGCGCCGGGACATTTCCAAATCCTCACCTTGGGCGTAGCCGTAAAAGAACTCGGAAAAACGGTGTTTCTGGAATACTTCCCTGCGGTACGCTGAAGCCCCGCCCGCCAGAACATCGATTTTGCGAACTCCGTTAAATCTGGGAACTGAATCCCAGGTGCCCGATGTCCCGCAAGCATGGTATTGCCCAGGTTCTCCGCGGGGCACGAACTTCAATGCATACCGCAATCGCCAGAGGAGAGTCAGAGGCTTGTTGATACCATTGGTCAGAAAGCCCCGCACCGCTCCAATTTCACTCCTGACATCTTCGGCAAAGACCTGCCGAATCGACCCAAAATAGCCCGGTTCAGGGAGACAATCATCATCCAGAAAAAAGATAAAACTGCGTGAACAAACATCGAGTCCAACATTGCGCTGCCGGGTAAGTCCCGGCGGACTCTTTACATACACTAGATCAAATTGCAACCGCTGCGCATTTGCCCATTCAGAAATGCTCTTATTTACGCTGTCTTCAGGCGAACCATCCACCACTACCACTTCCCCGGGAACATCGGGCAATGTGGTGAGCAGATTGAGCAAGGCGACTATTTCCTTCGGGCGACGATACGTTGGCACAATCAGCGTACAATCCGAAAAGGCGGCGGAATCGTCGCTCGGCTTGCGCCACCCGCTAAGACGGCACAGTGCTCCGGTTGAGTTCATCATCTTTGGCTGCATTCAGAACCTCTCGTTGTCTGGTTGCATTGAAAATGCCTATCAGGATGGGTAACCACCGGTTCACGGAATATTCCTGTTCACAGATCTGCCTGCCAGCCCGTCCCATCCTTGATCTCACCCGCGCATCACGGATCAAAAGCTCCAATGCCCGGTGCCATTCCTCCTCTTTTGCAGCCAGCATCCCGGTTACACCATGTTTGACGATCGCTTTGTTTACCCCCACCGGAGAGGCCACCGTTGGTAGCGCAGCCGCCATGTATTGTAAAAGTTTCAGACCGCATTTTCCCTTCTGAAACTCATTATCCAGGAGGGGCATGATACCGATATCGAACTTGGAACCCATAAAGGGTTCCTGATGCTGCGACCAGGGAATGAACGACCAGCGCAAATCAGTAACAGGCAACTGCGGTTTGGTATTGGTGATGACCACAAGTTCGAAATCCACCTTGGCCTGCAACTTGGCCAGCATTTCGAGATGAGGAACAAGCGTTGCCTGAATTGATTGATCCGAACCGCTCCAACCAACACGAACCACCTGTTGCTTCTCAAAGTTGGAATAGAGCCGGGGAATATAGGTTTCGGTATCAATAACGGTGGGAATCACCGTTACACGCTCAGTATACTGCCGGGCATAATCGGCCAGATATTCATTTCCCGGCGTGACCCATTGCGCATTGGCACACATCCAACGCACCAACTTCTCGTTCGGTCCTATAAAGATCGCATCGTCAAAGTCATATATGCATCGCCTGGCCAGCGGGCGAAAAAATCGATGCAGAATGGGACCTTCACCGGCAAAATCCCGATTCGCAAAAATGACATCGTACTTTCTGCTTTCCAGAGCATCTTTGAATCGGCTGGCTTTCATCAGCAACCGGCCAGCGCGGTAATGCAGCGCCCGGGCCATGCGTAACCGCAAAGGACTGCTCCATTGACGGTCGGGCCAATTCGGACGGTGCTTGACGACCCAACCGGCTTTTTTGAGGTACGGTATAAATTGTATAAAACGAAACCGGCTTGCTGGATCAAATCCGCTCTGGGTAATCCCCATGATGCTTGGCATAAAACTCCTTGTTTATTGGCGGCACGGAATGACGTCACTCAGCGGCTGCCACTTACGTTATTCGCCAGCTGACGCACTCCATGTCTCAACCACGATCCGAACTGCATTCGCTTTTTGAGTTCCGCATTTTCCGTTTTTAAAATCCGGTTTTCGTTTTCCGCTCGCGCCAGCCTCAACTGCAACGTGGTCTGGTTGTTTTCTTGAAAAACGGAATGTCCTTCGTACATCACGCCAAGAGGTGGCATTTTGAAGGTGTGAAAAGATCCCGTGCTCGCGAGCATGTCAGCAGGAAAACCTGGTTCGCGCCCAGTCCGGCGCGCCTCTTTTGCAATCGCAATCATCTGGCGAATCAAGGAACACACACGCTGAGCCGCAGGGCCATCGCACTCCAGACTGTCAGCCAGGCAATCACGTTGGAACGCCAGTTTCGTGGCACTGGGGTTTAACAGTTCTGGAACCACAGCTGCCAGGTGCTCTTTGGCCGAGATTGTCCAGGCCGTCTGCAGAAAGCGCGGTGAATTTGGATAATCCAACGCAGCTACCGGCCGGCCCAACAGCATTGCTTCCAAAACCGCCGTGCTGGGTGTGGATATGACTGCATCAACACCCTCCAGAACTTTGACAAGCTCCAGGCTTGAAATCTTTTCCAACTGGTTTTCAACTCCCAGGGCAGACGCCAATCCTCGGCTGACTCTCCAACCAACTTCTACTCCGGGCAGAGTCTCCAAAAAGGCTTTGGTATCTTGCAAGGAGCGCAGCGTGGTCTCTCTTTGCTCCAGCGTGAAGCCCGGATTCTTTGCCGTCATTACCAGCAGGCGAGACCCCGGTGTTCTAATTCGCCCGGTCTGGTGGCTGAGCAAATAGTCCATCCGCGGCATGCCTGTGATCTCAACCTTGTCCGCATTTCCCCAGCCCGCAATCAGGCGTGCGCTCTGGTGGCCAATGGTTGCAATTTTGTCTGACATCACTGGCTGATGTTGGGGGGCGCCGTCCCCGGCTCCAAAAAGAGGGTTGGAGTACTGACATCGCCATTCCAGAATGCCATCCTGGAGAACCAGGGAGGGAATTCCTGCTTTGCGCGCCTCATCAAGACAGCGAACCACATCATAATAATAGTCATTAACGCAAAGAACAATATCCGGATGGCTGGACACCAGGTGATTCGGATCCCAGATTTCGTCAAAAATGAATTCGGCCTCCTGTTTAAAGGCTGACTCCACCGGTTGCACGTGGCCGAACTGGTCGCGCAACAAACACCATATTTTTATCGGTTGCATGAGTTGGAGGCGAATCGAAGTAAAATGCGGGTCGCCATCAAACTTGCCAGCTGGCCGGTAAATTCATTTTCACCTCTATGTTCTTGAAAGGAGCGCTCCGTCTAGCACCGACTTTCAACGCCCACTGGGCCATGCGCCCCACTCCCTTTTCCAGAGAAACGCCCGAACCTCTGCCAAATATTTTCTTTGCCTTGTCGTGATTTGAATATGCGTGCTGAACCTCATTGCGCGGGGTGAGGTACTTGATGCGGGGGCTTACCCCAAACGCGCTGGACACCACATATGCCAGTTCATTTACGCTGTAGGGTTTATCAGCTCCAATGTTGATTATTTCGTTATAAGCCTTGCGGACCTTCACAGAGCGCGCAATCTGCGGCGCCAAATCATCGATGTGACTGAAGGCCCGGGTCTGCATTCCATCGCCAAAGATGGTCATGGGTTCTTTGCGCATGATTTGGTTCATGAAAATGCCAATCACATTCCGGTACTTGTCGCCAATGTTCTGGTTTTCTCCATAAACATTGTGAGGCCGAAAAATGATGTAGTTCAAACCAAACATCTCATGAGCGGCCGCCAAATCCATTTCAACCGCAAATTTGCTGATCCCATATGGATCTTCCGGTCTCGGAACCATGGATTCAATCATGGGCACCTGCCCCGCTCCGTAAACGGCTATTGAGGAGGTGAAGACAAAGCACTTCACCTCGTATTTGACCGCCGCATTAATGAGGTTCACGCTGCCGATCAAATTATTCGTATAATTGAACCTCCGGATGAAGTGGGAAAGCCCCTCCGCAGCATAGGCAGCCAGGTGATAAACATAGTCGAAGCGATGCTTTAGAAAGAGGCTCTCCACCAACTTTTGATTCGTGATGCATCCTTCAACAAACTCCACATCCTCCGGCACCTGATCTTTAAAACCTCCACTCAGATCATCCAGCACAACGACTTCGTGGCCCATATCACGGCAATACCGTGCGACATGGGATCCGATAAATCCGGCTCCCCCAGTAACTAAAGATTTCATTCTACTCCTTTTGAGTTGTTATCCTGTTTGGTTTGTTACAATCGCAGACCGGCGTGTCTCCATGTCGAATCTGCGGAATCCCACCTGATTTATCCCACGTGCGGGGATTGGTAGATGTCGTGGATGCGTATCAATCCGAGACAAAGTCCTTGCGCATCCACGACCGGTAAAACAGAAATTTGCAATTCCCGCTCCTCCATTAATTGCAATGCCTCTTTGAGTCTGGCCTCAGGCCGAATGGCGACTGGCGACGCAGTCATGATTTCCGTCACAGGCAGGGATCGAATGTCATCATGTTCCTGCAAAGCCCGCCGCAAGTCCCCATCTGTGATCAACCCCTCCAACACTCCATCGAATCTGATCACGCATGCGGCCCCAAAGGGATATTGGGTCATGCCAATCACCACATCCTTGACTGTGGCATCAACACCTACGCAAGCGACCGCATCCAGGGGATGTAAAACATCCCGCACTTTCATGAGCAGATTGCGTCCCAACTGTCCGCCCGCATGGAACCTGGCGAAATCTTCAGGTCCAAAATTCCTCGCCTGCATCAATGCGGACGCCAGAGCATCTCCTAATGCCATGGCCACGATCGTGCTGCTGGTCGGGGCCAAATTGCAGGCATCAGCTTCACATCGGACACTCGCATCCAAAACGGCATCCATTCGACGCGCCAAATGGCTGGAGGTATTTCCGAAGATTCCAATGAGGGGGGATTCAAACTGACGCAGCATTGGAACCAGCCTGAGGAGTTCAGCGGTAGTCCCACTCTTGGAAATCAAGATGGTTGGATCTCCGAGCGAGTAAACGCCCAAGTCACCATGCAAGGCCTCCGCTGGATGAAGAAAGACTGCCGGAGTTCCCGTGCTACAGAGGGTGGCTACCAGCTTCTTTCCGATTATTCCAGACTTTCCCAGCCCGCTGACCACCACCTTGCCGGGATGAGAAAGAATCAAATCCGCCGCTTTGAGAAAGCCGTGTCCCAAGCGTCCCGCCGCATCCTTGAGCGCTTCCGCCTCCACCAACATGGTCTTGGTGGCCCAGCCCAACATCTGTTCGAATTTATCAGGAGCTGTCTCGGGTGAGTGAAGCATTCGGCAATCCTGGTTATTTGATGTCGTTCCAGACACAGTTTCTCTTTTTAAAGCTGGGGAGCGAGTCAACCTCATCCAACAACTCCAGCTCCTTGGTTTGATTTGAAAGAATAGAAAGAAGATCATCTCGCAGGCGGGCCAAATGAGTCCACCGGGTGGAGAACGGCCTGCTGTCCGCCAGCTCGTGATGAATGCAATACAGGAGTGATCTCCATCGATGAAAACGAAATCGCCTTTGCGGCCAGTTTGCAACTGGCTGGCTTCCTTTCATGATTGCAGTTCTTTTTAAATTCCAACCGGAAGCAGGTTGAATTAGCTTGCGGGAGTCCCGGTAAATACGCGAGCCGTGCGAGCATATATCCTCTCATACACCTGTCGGATTGGAAAACGTGCGCGGAGGGATCTATCCAGCATCAAAAACCAGATCATTACGACTCCGCATGCGCCGGTGGTCGCAGAGCCAAGAGCAGCACCCACATACCCCCCCAGGTCCGTTGAAATCCGGCGGGCAGCCAATGCAACAGGCAACAAGCATAACATAAGGATGAAAACCCTCGCCGCATCATCCCAAACAAATCTGATGAAGGGACGACCGAACATTCGAGCAGTGAATAAAGGAAGCAACCACATTGAGGTGATCAGACTGGCTATGACCGTGGCTCCAACAATACCTAACAGGCCGTAAATCCTGCCAAAAATAATGGATAATCCCAGATTCAGTGCTCCCTCAACAAGCCGGACAATGGTTTGATTACGCACAGCAAGATTCGCGGATAGAATTGCTCGATTCGGCATTATCCAAAGCCCCGCGATCATGCCAAAAGCCAGGGCCAGATCCACAAACGTGCCAGCATAGTTCACCTCTCCAACCCATCTGGCTACAAAACTGCCATTCCCGGACCACACACTGAAGGCGGCTACTACGGCCAGGCCAGTTGACAAGGCAAACAATTGCCTATAGGCAGCCAGGCTTTCCTTCATCTTATTCTGGCCCAACATTTGCCCCAACATGGGGCGGGCATTTTCAGTAATAAGCCACACCAACCCGCCGACCAATTCGTAGAATTTACCGGTAAGCAGGAAGGAAGTAACCGCCTCAATCGAAACCACCCTGGCGGCCACTGTGGTATCGAGTGAATGAATGATAATTCCAGCCAGCCCGCCCAGACTAAAATAGATGCCGACCCCGCCGATTTGCCGAAGAATATCCCAGGAAGCCAGTCGGAACTTAATCTGCAAATCTGGCAGCAGCCGATAGGTCCGCACAACCGCCATCACTGCGGTAACCGCTTTCGAGACGAGATGCGCGATGGCCAGCGAGTATATTCCGCAACCCAATTCCAGCAGCACCACTGTGAGCACAGTCCGGATGATGACCATCAATAAACCGAGCAGGTTGTCGATGTGCATCTGCTGGTTCGCCACCAAAATTGCCGAAAAAGTCTGGCTGCCAATTGAAAGAGCGGCACCGAAGACGGAAAGCACCATGAGCCACGTGGCATCATGTCGCAGACTTTCCCGGATGGGAAAGAAGTGGGGAAACGCCAGTGCCATGCCCAAGCCAGCAACCAGCACGACCAGCACGATGGCATTCTGTGCAAAGAAGACCGTGCTGACCATCCGATTGAACCTGTCTGGGTCAGGTTTTCCGCTTAGCCTGGCAGCTTGAATGCGCAGCCCGGCTGAAATACCGACATCCAACAAGGTCAACCAGGTGAGCAACTCCAGCGTGAGGCCAAAAATTGCATACTCTTCACGGTCCAGAAATCGCAGTGTGAAGGGGGTGAGGCAGACGCCCACTATCACCTGGAGCAACATCCTGGCTGAGCCCGTACTGATTCCGGCGAGGTAGTGGTAGGAACGTGATTTCGTGGCCATAATCGTTTGGTCGGCAGAATTATGCCTTCCAAAGCCGGCAGGTATTTGCCGGCACGGCTTTGACCACATTCCGGGTATCAACGATGTTCGTGGCCCAGTTTGCCAACTGCTTGTAGTTTACAGCGTCATGGGCAGTGGCGATGAGGATGGCATCAAAATTCCTGATGACTTCGCGACGCCATGGAACCGACCGCATACCTGCCCACCGTGAATGCTCACGAGAGTGTCTAATAACAGGAACGTATGGATCATGGTAGGCAACCTCGGCACCGCGATGATCCAGAAGTTCCATAAGTTGATAAGTGGGAGACTCCCTATCGTCATCAACGTTCGGTTTATAGGCCAGGCCAAGAACCAGAATCCGACTGCCCTTGAATGGCCTGCCAACGGCATTGAGTGCTTCTCCCACCCGGCCCACGACGTACTCAGGCATAGCATGATTGATCTCACCAGCGAGTTCAATAAACCGGGTATGTTGCCCAAATTCCCGGGCCTTCCAGGTCAGGTAGAATGGATCGATTGGAATACAGTGTCCTCCCAGGCCAGGTCCGGGATAGAATGGCATGAATCCGAAAGGTTTTGTTTTGGCGGCCAGGATCACCTCCCATATATCAATCCCCATCGCCGCGTAAACCACCTTGAGCTCGTTGACCAGCGCAATGTTTACGCTCCGAAAAATATTCTCCAGCAACTTGGTGGCTTCCGCCGCCCGACAGGATGAGACAGGAACAACATTCTTTATCGCCAAACTGTAAAGTGCGACTGCCTTTTGCAGGCAGGTTGGGGTAAAACCTCCGACTACTTTCGGGATCTCTGAAACGCGACTGGCCGGGTTTCCCGGATCTTCGCGCTCGGGTGAGAATGCGAGATGAAAATCTGTGCCCGCCTTCAGTCCGGAGCCTTTTTCCAGTATTTCACGTAATTCATCCTCCGTTGTCCCCGGATAGGTGGTGGATTCAAGTACCACCAGAATTCCCTGATGCAAATGGGGCGCAATAGATTCTCCGGTTTTGGCGATGTAGGAAATATCCGGTTCGCGGTTTTTGTTGAGTGGAGTGGGCACACAAATGATCACCGCATCCACATCCCGTATGAGTGAGAATTCGGTGGATGCTCTAAAAAATCCTGCCTGGACTTGTCGGGCCACCATCTGGGACTCGATATGTTTGATGTAGCTCCTGCCTTCATTGATACAGCTTACTTTTGTGGGATCAACATCCAACCCCAACACCTTGTTACCAGCCTGTGAAAAGTGGATCGATAAAGGTAAGCCGACATAACCAAGTCCTATAATTGCAATATTCATCAATTGAAAAGTTTGAGTTTTAGAGAAGAACAACTGTCAGTTGCACCCTTTCTTCCGGGGTGGTTGATTACAGTTGCAATCAGGTGTTAAGGGGAATTTTAGCAGGGTAATCGTTACCGTAAACTCCGATGCTCTTATAGCCATTGCGCGGAGTGTAGTGGTAATAATATCTGTAGCCGCTGTGCTGCGGCAAAAAATTCAAGACAATGCCTGTAGGCGGAACATTCGCCCGCGCCATCAACTCCACTGCCCGCATAATCGCATGCTTGGGAGTTTTGCCCGCTCGAACCACCAGACATATGATTTGAGCCAGCGGCAACAAAATAAAGGTATCGCTGACCGCATTAATCGGTGGCGTGTCAATCACGATGCGGTCGAACTGATTGCTGGCTTCCAGGAGCAACTGTTTGATTGCGTCCCCGCCCAGTTCTTCTGCCGGATTCGCCACTTTGGGACCAGCCGTCAGAATGTATAAATTGGGATACGGAGTTTTAAGAACCAGGGTGGATAATGACTCCTTACCCAAAAGATAATTGGTCACCCCGGGAGTTCCGGGAGGATGTGAAAAACTTTCTCCCACGGAAGGTCGGCGCAAATCCAGATCAATCAATAGGGTGAGCTTGCCACCTTGTGCCTGGCAGATGGCATGGTTCAGACTAAAAAAGGTTTTCCCTTCATTCGGGTCGGCACTGGTGAAAAGTGTGATCCGTTTTCCTTCCTCGTGCCCCAAAATGCCGGTCGTGGTTCGGAGTGTCCGGAATGCCTCAGAGCAGATCGAACCAGGATCGTCAGCTACAATGTGCGCCGGAGTTCCATTGCGCCCCTTTTTGGCTACCGGTATGGCGGCCAAAACAGGCAGGCCAAGAACAAATTCCGCCTGATCCACCGTCCTGATCGAACTATCAAACAAGCTCATGAGATAAATCATGCACAAACTCATGAGCAGACCGGTTACAACTGCCCCCCCGATCACAAGCAACAATGACCATTTAACGGTTGCGCCAGGCAGCATTGCCGGCTCTACAACCGCGATGCTGGCCTTTTCCAACCCTTTGCTCAAATCGGTCTCTTTCAATCTCTTTAAAACGGAATCATAAAGGGCTAGATCGGATTGAACCTCCCGCATAAGTACGTTGTATTCGATTCCTTTCCTGTCGAGGTCTAATGACTCCATCTGCACCTCTTTTAGCGCAGCTTCCAAATTATTTTCCCGGGCCAAAGCGCCATCATAAGCTGATTGAACCAGTTTCGGCGCTTTCGAGGCGAGGCTGCGCAGGGCATCCTTCAAATCGTCCAGTTGTCGTTGTGCCTGCAGCATTTTCGGATAGTTCGGCTTGTAGCGTAGTAAGAGCGTGGCCACCTGAGCCTCCTGTTCCACAACCCTTCGACGAGTTTCCATCACGGCCGGATCTTGCAAAATGCTGGGCAACGTCAGGATGGCCTCGGGCTGATTGGTCAGGCTCTGAATCAGCTTCAGGTCCGCTTCCATTTGAATTCTGTCCGCTTTCGCGCTGGTGTATTTCTGGTTCAATCCCTTTAACTTCTCCACAATAATGTTCTGACGGTCCTCCAAGGATACCGTTTTATTGGATTCCTTGTATGCCTGGAGATTTCGTTCAGACATCTCCACTTTTTGCTTCAACTTTCCGGCTTCTGCATAAAGGAGCTCGTTGGCGGCCTTGGTGTTGCTAAACCGTTGATCGAGGCTCTCCAGGATAAACTCTTGCGCCACTGCATTTGCAAGCTTCTGAGCCATCTCGGCGTTCGGATGTGTCACTGTGATATCAACCAGCCTGGTTTCGGGGCGAAGCTTTGTTACAATCATTCCGGCCAAAGCATTCACCAGTTTGGCTTCTGACAGAACGTTTGTGTTGCCTGGAAGAAAAAATGAATTGGTGGCCAAACCGATATTTCGCACCACACGTCCCAGGACTTTGGTATTTTTTACATTCTGCACAATGGTGTTCAGCATTTCGCCCGTCCGTAAATCCTGTCGCGATACTTCCTCTATGCCCACCAACCGTTGTTCTTCCTGCTCCACTTGGAGCACCGCCCTGGCCTGATAGCCGACCGGGACATTACGAACCCACCAAAATGCCGGGAGCGTTACCGCACAAGTCACCAAAACAATTAACCACCACTTCTCTATCAAGGTTTGCAGGAACTCTTGTACATCCAGGGGGCGATCCACCTCCGTCATCTCTGCGATCTCTCGCTCGTTGGAAAGTCTAAGTTTCATATTTCAAAAAATGCTTGAGCCAACTTCTATGGCATCGTCGGGTTGAATGGTGATTACCTTGACGTTCTTTTCATTTGCCATGGCTTGCGCATCAACCCGCATCACACTTTCCCTGCCATCGATTATTCTTTTGATCCTGACACGGGTGCCTTTACTGAAAGCCGTATAGCCTCCGGCCATGGAAAGAGCCTGAAGCAGGTTCAAGTTTGTATCCTCCGGTATGCTATAAAAACCTGGAGCCTTGACCTCTCCCATGACTGAGAATCGCCTTTTGGCAAACTCGACCACCGTCAGAGAAACATGTGGGTCGGTCAAATACTCCTTTGCCAGGATATCCTTGATCATGACTCTTGCCTCCTCCAACGTTTTGCCTTTCACGACGAGAGGCTTTAATAACGGAAAGGTTGCCATCCCGTCGTTGTCCACACGAGCGCGGGCGCTCAGTTCATCCTCTTGATAGACCTTAAGCTCAACCACATCACCAGGAGAGAGCTTGGGTCTTTCATTCACGAGTGCATTTCCTGCAACCTCTTCAGGAATCTCCTGCTTTTTTGATCCTGTCGCCTTACGGACTGCAAGTTGGGAATCTACCGGAAGCGGTTGAGAAGGCCTTTCCGTTCTGCCTGCCAGGTTTCCTCCAGGGAGCTGCGTTCCGGTTCCGTTGGACTGGCTCGCAGCAACGCCAGGATTGAACCTGGGATCATAGCCTTGGTCCATTGATGAACAACTCCACAATCCGAGGCAAATCAAGCAGGCTAAGGAGGCGTAAAAAATGCGAACTTTATTCATGGAGACAACTCCCGTTTTGAATTTTAAACAGTGAGGGATTCTGCTGGGGCATTTTCCCCCTTACGCTCATGCTCCGGATGATTCCAACTCGCAATCATCGGGAATCGCGCGCTGACCGGTCGTCGTTTTTCCTGACCAGGAGACTTAATGGTCATGCTTACCGTTCTGGTCGAGGCAACAATTTCACCATTTGTCAGTAAATGAGGATTATATTCCGGCACCGCCTGCTTGATTAGCAGCTTTAGATGGTTTGCATCCATGCTGTGCAATCCATCCATGAGTTTCCTGATATGCTCCTGAATATCTTCAAGGGACATTGGAGCGGCAGTAAAACGCAAAATCTTTGGGTGATGCGTTGGCGCCAGGTTTTCCGCCTCATGTTGCAGTTCTTCAAAAAGCTTCTCTCCTGGACGCAGACCCACGTATTGAATCTCGATTTCACCTGGCTTGTATCCACTGAGTTCGATGAGTTGCTTTGCCAGATCTGCGACCTTGACTGGTTTTCCCATATCGAGAACAAAGATTTCTCCCCCCACCCCCAGAGCCCCGCTTTGCAGCACTAAACTGGCAGCTTCGGGAATGGTCATAAAATAGCGGGTCATCTGGGGATGTGTAACCTTCACCGGCCCGCCCGCCGCAATCTGGCGTTTGAAGATGGGAACCACGCTGCCGGAAGAACCAAGCACGTTTCCAAATCGAACGGCCATGAATTTTGTGCCCTCGGGATTGCTCGCGTGCAAAGCCTGAACAAATAATTCTGCCAATCGTTTGGTGGCTCCCATCACGCTCGTAGGATTGATTGCCTTGTCTGTCGAGATCAGAACAAATCGTTCCACTTCAAACTCCATGGCAAGTTGCGCCAGGTGGACCGTTCCCAGGGTATTATTTTGAATGGCTTCACCGGGTTGACACTCCATCATGGGAACATGCTTATGAGCAGCGGCGTGAAAAATTACTGAAGGACGAAATCTTTTGAAAATGTGCTCCATACGTGAACAGTCCACAATATCCGCGACAATCGGGTGAATGATATTACCCTTCCCCAGCTCAATGAGTTCCTGCTCAATCTGGAACAACTGCACTTCTGATTGATCAACCAATAAAACCCTCCGGGGATGAAACTGAACAATTTGCCTGCAGAGTTCGCTGCCAATGCTGCCCCCCGCCCCAGTCACCATTACAACCTGATCGGAGAGGCACTGTTCAATATTGCGCCTTTCCAATTGGATGGGTTCACGTCCAAGCAAATCCTGAATTTCGACTGGGCGGAGTTGGGTGACACTGACCTTTCCTGTCGCCAATTGATCAAATGAGGGCACAGTCTTGAATCTGAGTTTTAACTGCTGCAGAAAGCTGACAATTTCTCTAATTCTCTTTGCTGGCGCAGAGGGCATCGCAATCACAATCTCATCCAAACGTAGTTTTGCCTGGATGGCAGTTATGGTTTCGGGAGGACCGACCACCGGAACCGTATGCACCCGGGATTGCCATTTATTACAGTCGTCATCGAAAATAGCCACGGGTTGCATCCCCAATCCAGGTTTACTAATCAGTTCCCGAATCAAGGCGGCTCCGGCATCCCCCGCTCCGATAATGCCCACTCGAATGGAGGCTTTTTGCAACTGACCCTGCACGGATCGATGCCGCTCCCGGATTAATCTAAAGGTCAAACGGCATGCCGAAAGACCGCCAAAGGCCAGAATGAAGTCCAGCAATAAAATGCTGCGTGGCGGAAGATGTTCCGAAAAACTGAAGTGCCAAAGTCCCAGCAGACCGCAAAGTGGAACGGCAAGTCCGTAGAACAGCAGTCGTAGGTCGGGGATGCTAAAATAGCTAAGCAGGCCGGCGAACTGTCCAATAACCAGAAGCGCAACCAGCTGGAACGATACGATGAACAATAGGTGGCGGAATATTTGCTGTCGCTGATCTGGCGGAATTACAAAGTCAAACCGCAACCAGTAGGCCAGCCATAAGCTGCTGGCCAGCACCACACCATAAATCAACACTATTAACAAGAGACGTAAATACCGCAGTTTATAAATGTCCATGGCTTTGGAATGGAAAGCCGTTTGGCGGTAAGCGGGATAGGTTCGAAGCTCCAGGAGTGCTGGAAATGATCAAAGCATTCAATGGCTCCAATCACTCAGCAATTTCCAAGGGCTGTAGAAAAGCTTTTTGCGGAAGAAGGGTTTGCAAAATGATGATTGAATCTCTCCACAGATTAGCCTTGCGGGCATAGTGCAAGTTCAATTCAATCTTCCGCGGAACACAATACGTTAGATAGAAGAGTTCCACATCCTTGGCGGATTTGAGCAGTTCCTCTTCGTTTCTAAATTTGAGGGTGGCAAGGTCGGTTATACCTGGTTTAAGAGCAAGCACCTGCTTCTGTTCTGGGGTGTAGCGTTCAACATATTTTGGCACTTCCGGACGCGGCCCCACAAAGCTCATCTCCCCTTTGAATACATTCCAAAGCTGCGGCAGTTCATCCAGTTTGGTCTTCCGCAGAACCCGGCCAATGCGAGTAATCCGCGCGTCGCCATCCCTGGTGACGCTCAATCCGGAGCGCTCAGCATCCACGATCATCGTTCTAAACTTCCAAATATGGAATGATTCTCCGCCCCGGCCTACCCGCCTCTGGCGAAAGAAAACAGGTCCTCCATCCGAAATCTTTACTGCACCGGCGATCAAGGCGAGGAAGGGGCTGAGTAACACCAGCCCGATTGCGGAAAAAAACAAATCGTAGCAGCGTTTCCAAACATCTTCTTTGGTTTTTTTATCCATTGCGTCCATGCCTTATGGGAACTTCAGAAATGCCTGGCCATTAAAGTTTGAGTTCACCATTGCCTGTCTTGATTATTTTCGATGGTTTATGGATTAAAAGCTTTCCGGACAGCTTGGGTGAAATCTTTAAATGCCCAGAGATGATTCTTCTGAGCTGATTGCAAACGTGTTCAACTTCCGCATCATTCATGTCCGGAAAGATCGGCAGGCTGATGATTTCCGGATACAATTGGGCCGACCGGGGTAAATCTGCCGGTTCATAGCCGTAAGCATTTCGGTAATACGGATGCATGTGCAACGGCAACCAGTGGACGCTTACGCCTATCCCCGCACGCTTGAGTTCTTCAATAACAGCCGCACGATCCAGAAGCAGCCGGTCGAGTTTCAGCCGGATGACATACAGGTGCCAGGAATGATTTCGGTTTGGCTGTGCCACCGGGAGCACCAATTCATCAACGTCACCCAACAGCTCGGCATATCGATTCGCAAGGTAGGTTCGTTTCCGGTGCAAATCATCTGACTTGCGCAATTGATGCAACCCAATGGAAGCCGCTATGTCCGTGAGATTATATTTGAACCCGGGCGCGGTAATCTCATAATACCAGGAGCCCTCGGAGGTAAACCGCTTCCACGCATCCTTCGAAATTCCATGCAACGACATCACCCGCATCCGTTCTGCATATTCAGACTTATGGGTGCAGGCCATTCCCCCTTCACCCGTGGTGATGGCTTTGTTGGCGTAAAAAGAATAACAGCTGATGTCCGCTCCCGTTCCGACAGTTTGCCAGACCGCACTATTATCCAGTCGATAAAATGCAGGACAACAATGAGCAGCATCTTCAATTATCCGCAAATCATAGCGCTTGGCCAGGGCAGCAACTCCAGCAACATCGCCGATCTGCCCGGCATAATGGACCGGAATGATGGCTCTAATCTGTTCTCCATGACTCAACGCAGATAGAATCCTGCGTTCAGCATCCGCCACATCCAGGTTGAAATCTTCTGATCGACAATCCACCAGTATTGGTCGGGCATTAAAATACCGGACCACCTCCGCAGTGGCAGCAAAAGTCATGCTTGGCACCAGAACGCACTCTCCTGCCTGCAACCCGATCGCTTCCAAGGCTAAATGGAGCGCGGCCGTGCACGAATTTACGGCTACCGCATATTGATGCGCCAGGTAGCAGGCGAACTCTTTCTCCAGGAGCTTTGCTTTCGGTCCGGTTGTAAGCCAGCCGTTCTTCAATGTATCCACCACCTCGTTGATCTCCTCGGGACCAATACTCGGTTTGTGGAAAGGGACATTAATCATAAATTGATTTGATCGGGAAATCCTTGTAACAAATTCGGTGGTAACTAATCGTTGCAAATTAATAATTACGGGGCATATGGAAGACTCCGGCAATTCTCGCTCGCGACACTCACTTTGCCCCGGACAGATTGGCCAACTGCCGGTCGTTTACTCCCGACTTCCCCTACGGATGAAGACGCGCTTTCTGAGTAATGGCGTTCAAGCCCCCACAAACGTAGGAGAGGTGTTGAGTCCGCTCCGCTCATCAGCATCTGTGATCACACTTCGTCTATACCAGTCGAGAGCCGTGTTCAGCCCCTCTTCAACAGAATGAGTAGGAGCATAGCCAAGCAAATCTGAAGCCTTGGTGATGTCTGCCTGTGAATGACGGATGTCACCCGGACGGAAATCTAGGTATCGTGGCTTGTAATCTTGAAGATGAGGGAAGGTGCGAACCAATTTGTAGCGCAGCATTTCGAAGAGTTCCATCAAACTGATGTTACTATTGAGGGCCACATTGAAAACTTTTCCCAAAGCTTCCGGATTGCCAGTGGTCGCTGCCAGAATATTGGCTTGAACCACATTAGCCACGAAGCAGAAATCTCGACTCGTGGAGCCGTCGCCGTAGATTACGGTTGGTTCATTCTTGATCATGGCCGCCACCCATCGCGGAATCACGGCCGCGTATGGACCTTCAGGATCCTGTCGTGGTCCAAAAACGTTGAAATAGCGCAACCCAATGGTCTCCATTCCGTAGGTTCGCGTAAACACATCGGCATAAAACTCATTAATCAATTTTGTGACCGCATAAGGCGAAAGCGGGTTGCCTAATCTGCTTTCCACCTTGGGGAGCTCGGGTGAGTCACCATAGACAGCACTACTGGTCGCGTAAACAAATCGACGCACCTTATTTTCGCGTGCCGCCTGGAGCATGTTGAGGAAGCCAGTGACATTGATTTCGTTGCTTCCAATCGGATCTTCCACCGACTTCGGGACGGAACCCAAGGCCGCCTGGTGGAGAACATAGTCTACCTTTTCACAAGCATGGCGACAGGTTGCCAGATTCCGGATGTCCCCTGCAAGGAATTGAAAACGCTTCTGCTCGGCAGGCTGCACCGATCGCAGAGCTTCCTCCAGGTTCTGTAGTTTGCCGGTGGAAAAATTGTCCAGGCCCACAACATTCTGTTTTGCATCCAATAACATTTCGAGCAGATTTGAGCCGATAAAACCCGCGACGCCAGTAATAAGCCATGTTCTTGGCTCCTTTTTGAGAGAGCTCAAAATATCATTATAAGAAGTCATAAGTTGAACCGGGCTGGAAGATTCGGAAAATAGTTGGCTCAGATGCAAATAAAGCTCCGCACTTGGTTGATACTGGGAGCTTCGACTGAAACTTTCAGAGCGCCTGGACGAACAGCGGAAGCCTTCCTGAGGCAACTCATACTTCGTTTTGTGGCTCAAGAGAGCAATTGCGAGGGCAGCGGCTGCCTTTCTACCACGACAGAATTCAAATTTAATTCCACTGCGCTGGTCTGCCCAAGCATATCGAGCAAAACCTGTACTCGCCTTTGAGCAGGCATCGTCCGGAGCACCACTCCTTGCAAACCGAACAGGGCCCGGCTCGTAATCGTGACCTGATCGCCCGCGGTGGGCACTTCGGATGACAATTTCAATTCGTTGGCAGGGAAGTTCCGACGTAATTCTTCAATCACATCTGCTGGAACCTCGGGATAACCAGTGCCGAAATGTACCAAAGAACTTACGCCCCTGGTGTACTTGACCTCATCAAACATCTGCTCAAATGGAAACCTGGCAAAAATGTAGTTTGGGAACAAGGATTCGGTCATCCAGACAGGCCCTCGACGTGTGGCCTTGCGCGAACGTAGACTTGGATTGAAAGTCTCGACCACCTGCAATTTGCTCAGGTTGGCCGCCGCAATATGCTCATGCTTGGGCTTTGAGCGAACACAATACCAAGCCGGTTCACCGTCAGTTGCGCCAAAGGTTTGTTTTGAATTGTTTGACTTGTCCATGTCCACTCCAATTACGATGCGCAGCAGATTAGAATACGCCATCCCTGGATGCAATCAGGCCCCCACCTGAATTTGCCTTCAGGGAACGCCCGATGCAGCATCATCCATCCCCCTATCTGATCGTTCCGGCACCACACTATCTGAATTTTGTTCCATTTACTCTTTGACATTTGTCATGTGTTTCAGCTATTTCGATAAGTATCGCCTGCGTAAAATCAGGCGTTTTTATAAGAGGCACCCAAACGCGCAGCATTCAGCAATGTCACTATGCGCCTTCTTGCTGTTGAAGTTCCGCCGCAGACCCTGGAAAATTATTAGACCATCATTACACGGCTGATAATTGTGCAGGATGGCTTTGGAGGTCCACCACTCTGCATGGGAATAAACAATTTTAATTGAATGTTCGAATTCATAATTATTCACGGAGTATTCGACGGAAGCATCCACCAACTCTTATGAGCCAACCGTCAAAACTGGATAAGAATTTTCTCCCGGTGACACGCGAGGCACAGCGGACTCCCGCCCCAATAAATTACGCGGAGGGAAAACTGAATGAGGAGTCCTGGGAAGCAATATGCCGGGATTTACGAAACCGCCTCGCAGAGCAGGAGTCGACGCTTGCCCGCATCCGCGCACAATTGCGGGAGGAAACTCAGGCGCGCAAACAAACCGAGATAGCCCTCCATGAAAGCGAGGAACGCTTCATGTTATTTATGAACCACAGTCCCCTGATGACGTTCATAAAAGATGACCGCGGCAATTACGTTTATGGCAACAAGCGCTGGCAGTCAGTATTCGGCAGGGAGCTGTCGGCAACCAGGGTTTGCACTGATTTCGATTTGTATTCCCGCAAAAATGCCGGACGCATTTGCAAGGAGGATCGGGAAATCCTGGCTACTGGAAAAAACTCCGAGATCATTCGCAGCCGCCCAGCAGGCAAAAACCAGCTTAATTCCTGGCTGACTGTGAAGTTTCCATACTTCGATCCAAGGGGGCGTCCCTTTATAGGCGGAGTGGCCCTCGATATCACCGATCGAAAACGTGGTGCTGCGGAGTTGAAGTCACACGCAACTCAACAGGCGACCATTGCCAAATTTGGGCAGCAGGCCCTCAGCGGCGCGAGCCCTCAATGCCTGATGGATGAAGCGGCCGCTTTGGTGAGCACAATTCTCAGAGCGGATTTTTGCGCTGTGTCAGAACTGCAAAGCGAAAGGAAAAAGCTCTGCGTGCGGTCGATTAAGCCCACCCAAAGAGGGGAAATCCAGTCCACTTTCTCAACGGATGCCGGCTCTCAAATGATCTATTTGTTAAGGAAGCGAAGGCCCATCTTTATTGAAGATCTTGCCGCGGAGAGACGCTTCCAGCCTTCGCCATTTCTTTTGCAGCATAAACTTGTCAGCGGCATGGAGGTAATCATCTCCAGGAGCAAGGACGCATGGGGTGTTTTAAGCGTATTCACGCGGAAGAAACGCATATTTTCAAAAGGGGAGATGCATTTTGTTCAGGCCATGGCGAACACCCTGGCAGCAGCCATGGAACGAAAGGACGCCGAATGGGCTTTGCGCCAAAGCGAAGCCACTCTCAAGGACTTTTTTGATAATGCACCGGTGGGTTTGCATTTGCTGGGCCCTGACGGCAGCATTCTTCGCACGAACAAAGCCGAGCTTCTCATGCTCGGCTACAGCGCGGACGAATACGTGGGACATCACGTTTCCCATTTTCACGTCGATAAACAGGTAATCAACGAAGTTCTGGACAAACTTCCAACCAACCGAATTCAGAACTACGAGGCCCGTGTTCGCTGTAAAGACGGATCCATCAAAAATGTCGTCATAGACCTGAATGTGCTTTGGGACGAAGGCCGCTTCATTCACGCACGCTGCTTCTCGAGGGATATTACCGGCCAAAGACAACGCGAAAGGCAGATTCTGGAAATCAGCGAAAGGGAGCAGCAACGGATCGGACAGGATTTGCATGACGAACTGTGCCAATACCTCGCGGCAATAAAGTTCAAGTGTGGTTTGCTTCAGCGAAGGCTGGCTCGATCGAAGCTTGCTCAAGCCCGCGAAGCCGGCTTAATCGAAACCATGCTCAACCGTTCAATAGATCAGGCCCACAGTCTGGCCCGCGGCCTCTCTCCAGTTCAGGTCGAAGCTGGCGGATTGGTTTCCGCCCTGAAAGAATTGGCCGCGCATCAGTCGAACATCTATGATTGTGATTGCTATTGCCGCATGGGCAAAATTTCGGCAGTAAAGGATGCCACCATTGCCATTCATATATACCGTATTGCACAAGAAGCCACCATCAACGCCATCAAACACGGTAAGGCAGGGAGAGTCGCCATCCGGCTTATGGAAAGAAATGCACAACTGATTCTTTCCGTGGAGGATGATGGCATTGGATTTGTTCCTGACAACAACAGGAAGACGGGCATGGGGCTCCATCTCATGAATTACCGGGCACGAACAATTGGAGCCACCATTGCGATAAAACCGGGACGCGAAGGTGGTACAATTTTAACCTGCACCCTGCCCCATCCACCCTCTACAAAAAGGAGCGCCAAATGAGCGCCAAGAAATTACCGCCTCAGAAAAGAAAATATCAAATTCTGCTTGTGGATGATCATCCCATCATGCGCGAAGGGTTCACTCAGTTAATAAACAATGAGCCGGACCTCCATGTTTGCGCTCACGTCGGAAATGCCACCAAGGCTTTTGATTCGATCGGATCTTTAAAGCCGGATCTAGCCATCATAGATATTGCCTTGGGGAGCAGCAGCGGTATTGAAGTGATAAAAAATATTCACTCTCGCTGGAACAACCAACTCCTCATGGCCCTGTCCATGCATGAGGAATCTGTGTATGGGGAACGTGCATTGAGGGCAGGCGCCCGTGGCTATGTGATGAAAAACGAAACCACCGAAGAAATCATGAGAGCGATTCGGGAAGTGCTGCGCGGCGAAGTCTACCTAAGCAAGCAAATGAGATCACTCGTGGTACAAAAATTCTTAAATGGTGAGCCAGCCCATGGCCATTTTGGGGTGGAACAGCTCAGCGATAGAGAACTCGAAGTGTTTCAGCTCATTGGCAGCGGTCGAAGGACCGGCCAAATCGCCGCGGAATTGCATCTCAGCATCAAAACAGTGGAAACATACCGTGCCCACATCAAGGAAAAGCTCATGTTGCGTAATGGCATGGAACTGGTTCGACATGCCATTCATTGGATGAATAATCAATGATCGCATACCGGTTGTCGCTCCGGTCAGAGAGCGATTTCCTTTATTTGGCGCTGCCGTGTCAAAGCCCCCTTTTGCAGTCGAGCGCGATCGCGTACCCTTTGCAACGAACCACTTTCTGCGGACGGTTGAGCCAGGTGATTGGCCAGCGAACTAATGGTGGGATACTGAAATAGTTTCGCGATGGGAAGACTGGCCTTGATTAACTGGCAGATTTTGGCGTGGACCTGCACCATCAGCAGAGAGTGTCCTCCCAGCTCGAAAAAGCTGTCGTTTACCCCCACCCTTTCCAACCGCAAGGCCTTCGCCCAAATCTCGGCAATCTGGCGCTCTGTCTCAGTCCGCGGCGGCGCGTAACTTGGGGTTAATTCAGCGTGGTTTCGTTCAGGAGCAGGCAGCGCCTTGCGATCCACCTTCCCGTTGGGTGACAATGAAAATTTTTCCACTGAAATAAAAATCGATGGCACCATGTAGTCTGGCAGTTTTTCCATCAAATACCTCCTGATCTCAGCAATCTCAAGTGACGCACCAGTTTTGAAAGCATAGTACGCAACTAAAACAGGTTCAGGAGTAGCAAAATTACCCCCTTGGGCGGCATCAGTTATAGGAGCTCTCTCCGATTTGTGCAAAATAACCACCACCTCCCTGATCGCTGGGTGAGTGGATAGTATGCTCTCGATTTCGCTCAGCTCAATCCGGAACCCGCGCACTTTCACCTGATGGTCAATGCGTCCCAGGTAATCAATATTTCCATCAGGAAGATAGCGCGCCAAATCCCCTGTCTTATAAAGTCGAGCACCCGGAATCTCAGGAAATGGATTCGGAACAAATTTGGACGCAGTCAATGCTGCATCAGTCAGGTAACCCGCACCAACCCCAACTCCCCCGATAAGTAATTCCCCGGAGACACCGACGGGACAAATTTCCATCTCCGAGTTCACTATTACAAGCTTCGTGTTGTAAACCGGCCTGCCAATCGGAACGAAACTGTATAAATAACGATTTTCCTTCCTCACTCGATAAAAAGCGGAAACATCTGTGCATTCCGTCGGGCCATACGTGTTATCAATCTCCGCACGGCAATGCTCGCTGTCCAGCCACGGTGTCAGACGTTGCAAAGAAATAGGTTCGCCTCCCAAAAGGACGTAACGCAATGAGGAAACCTTTTCAAAGGCTTTTGGATCTCCTGTTTCCAACACTGGATAAAATGCACTTGGTGTGCAGTTCACGAACGTTGCTTTCTTTTCCCGGATGATACTGGCAATGAGTCCGGGATCATAAGGCCCCGGCGGAGGAATGTGCAAAGTTCCACCTCTCAGAAGTGGTGCGAACAAACCCTTCTGGGTTAAATCAAAACTCAAGGAACTGGCCATCACCGCCGAATCGGCAGCCGACAAATCGAACTCTGTCATCAGCCAGCTCACTAAATTCACAAACCCTCGATGGTATACACCAGCGGCTTTTGGCCGGCCTGTTGAACCAGACGTGAAGATCACATAGATCAAATCCTCTGGAGTTCCAGCTTTCACCGGGTTTTCCGTGCTGTGTTTGGCAACATCCTCCCAATCTCCATCCAGGCGAAGAATACGGGCACTCATTCCTGTTATTTTATCGGCAATGCCATTCTGGGTGAGCAGAATACGGGCTTTCGAATCTGCCAGCATAAACGCCAGTCTCTCCGCCGGATAAGCTGGGTCCATTGGCACATAAGCACCGCCAGCCTTAAGGATACCCAGCAAACCCACCATCATTTCAATGGAGCGTTCCACGCTGATGCCAACCAAATCATTCGGTCTGATACCGGACTCGCGAAGGTAATGTGCAAGCTGGTTTGCCCTGCTGTTAAGTTCGCGGTAGTTCAACTGCTCTTCTCCACAAACCACTGCAATTGCCTCGGAAGAGTTTGAGACCTGCTCCTCAAAAAGTTCCTGCAGGCATTTGTCCTGCGGATAAGGAACGCCGGATTCATTCCAGTCAACGAGCATTCTCCGCCTCTCCTCGCCGGTCACCATCGGCAGAACTAGGACACGTTGGTCAGGATCATGTAAAATAGTTTCCACCAAAGCCAGGTAGTGACCGGCCAAACGGCATATGGTGGTTTCATCGAACAAGCCCGTCGCAAATTCGATCCATCCATCAATTCCCTCAGCCGACTCTGCAAGGTTGAAAGTCAGATCAAACTTCGCCATCCCGCAATCAACCTCAAACGTACTGATGCTGATGTCCGCAGCCCTCAAGTGCGGCGCTGGCGCATTCTGATATACAAACATCATTTGAAAAATCGGGTTATAGCTCTGGTCACGCTTCGGGCGCAATTCCTCCACCAGTTTGTCATAAGGCATATCCTGGTTGGCATAAGCAGCCAGCGATACTTCCCGCACGCGGAGCATCACTTCCCGGAAGGTGGGATTGCCCGACAAATTCGTGCGCAGTACCAACGTGTTAACAAAGTATCCGATTAACTGCTCGGTCTCCATGCGATTGCGGTTGGCTATGGGTGAGCCAACCACAATATCAGTCTGCCCCGTATAGCGTAATACGAGAGTTTGGAAAACAGCCAGTAATGTCATGAATAGTGTGCAACCTTCTTTCCTGCTCAAAGCCTTTAGTGCTTCAGTTGTCTGGTTCTGAATACGAATGGGATGCCGCGCACCTTTAAAACTTTGGACGGCAGGTCGCGGGAAAGTTGCAGGCAACTCCAATAAAGCTGGTGCTCCAGCCAGTTGCTCTTTCCAGAAGTTCAGTTGTTTGAGTAGCGCCTCTTCCTTTACCTGTCGTGCCTGCCACACTGCAAAGTCAGCATATTGAATCGGCAGCGGCGGCAGTGGTGAAAGTTGACCTGAAGCAAATGCTTGATAAAGACGCGATAATTCGCTCAGGAACACACTTCTGGACCAGCCGTCCATGACAATATGATGCAATGTAAAGAGGAGCAAATGATCCTCAGCTGCGATACGCAGAAGCTTGGCTCGCATAATGGGACCGCTTCGCAGGTCAAACGGAGCGAGGCCGTGTTCGACAGCCAGGCGTGTGGCTTCCTCCAGGCGAACAGTTCCGGGCAGCGAAGTCAGATCTATCATGGGTAATTCCATGCCATTCGGAGGAGCAATCTTCTGGACAGGCTCACCCTCGCTCACATTGAAGCTTGAGCGCAACACCTCATGACGACGTACAATTTCGTCCAAACTCTTTTGGAATGCGGGAACATTCAACGGACCTTGTATCCGCAGGTGAAAAAAATCGTTGTAGTGTGAGCCGGGCTCGAACTGATCCAAAAACCACAGCCGCTTTTGAGAGAAGGACAACGGGTAATCATCCGGATTGTCGCGACGTCGGATTGAACTCTCCTCAGTCACATTAACTCCCTCGTTCTGAAGCAGGAAATCAAGTAACTCGAGCTTGCCTTTTGAATCTTCAGTTGGATGCGAATCATTGTTCATAAGAGATTGCTTGGCCTTTCATCGAAAGGCGTGTGACGGTAGTCAGTGAAAATGAGGCTGAACCAGTTCCCTAGGTAAACTAATCCTGGAATTATGATACGTATTCAATTGGAAAATCCGGAAGTGGGTAAACACCCAATATACCGAATGCCGAAAGTAATTTCCGAATGGCAGGAGGGATTTTGGTTTGAGGCAAGGCGGAGGCCGCAGGCGCTATCTCTAGATAGCGACCAGGCCGACAACGCCGCCTCAAATCAAAAGCACCCTGCACCCAACGACTAGCGGTGTTCCTCGTCCCTAAAGCCATGGCTTTTTGAGTCTCCACTTTCTTCAGGCTTATCGCCTCTCTTCATCCGGTTCTTTTCCCCATTCCGGAAATTAATTTTGGCATTCGGTATAAACCAGAGAATCGAGTGGACAAGGCATGTTAGCCAAGTGCACCTGCTCTTTTCAGTCAGGCCGCTTCCTCACACCAGCTTTGTAATCACGTGGACCGCCGACTCAAAAGGTTCAAAGCATCGAGGAAGCAGCCTTCAACAGGTCCTGATCAGGGCTGGACCAAACGATAGTACTGGGCTGGATAACTCGAAGCATCTACCTCGATAAACTCACTCTGTCCGTTTGACCCCATAAAGACGTAAGTAAAATAGGTCCAATCAACGAGGTTGGTTGAAACCTCGATTAGATAAATCGAAGACGTGGCACCGCCCGCGCGCAATCGAAAATTTCCATCAGGTTGCACCCCCCAGCCAACAATCACCGGCGGCCCAAGCGTAAAACTTGCTTCGTCGGCGAATGGGGAGGCATCAAATACGCTATCCACAGCTTGCACACTCCAAAAATAAGTCCCAGCGGGCAAATTTGTGATTATAGTGGAAAGCCGTTGTTGCCCATTCCCTATCTGAGGCAATCGACGAAGGCCGGATAAAGCATCTGATTGTGGCGCAAGAATGTCGACCCCACCTGGGGTTGTGCCGACTCGCACATTGTAGCTCAAAGCTGGGACCGGGGTTTGATTGTCGGCGGCGGGGCTCCAATTCAAAATCACACCGGAGTCCATGATCGTTGCCGTAAGATTGGATGGCGCAACTGGAGAACTATTCGCTAGAAGAGTGTCGTTTCGCCATATCTGAGAGATTGGGATGGGATTATTCCTCAAATTACCATTCAAGAAAACATCCAGCTTACCGTCACCATTGTAGTCTCCCCAAGTCGCAATTCCATTTAGGACCTCAGGCAGACCGGCGCCGATATTGGCGAATGTCCAATTATTCTGATTACGCCACACCTGAAAAATCGGGCTGTTATTCGGATTACTGACAGGATTGTTGGTATAGCCCATCAGCAGGATATCGAGCCCCCCGTCATTATCAAAATCCCCCCAGGCAACGGAACTTTGCCAGACACCAGGAAGTCCGGCATTGATGTCATAGAAAGTTCCAGAACCAGCATTCCACCATATTCCAGAAACGGCATTGCCAGTTTCGTCGATACCGGTCAACAAAACATCCAATCTGCCGTCATTATCAAAATCCCCCCAGGCAACAGCCCCTTGGTCAACCCCGGCAAAACCAGCATCAATTTGTAAAAAAATGCCACCGCCCAGGTTCTGCCATATTCGGGAAACGGGAAAACCGGAATCCAATAGACCGGTGACCAGTATATCGAGGTTTCCATCATTATCAAAATCTCCCCAAGCGACGGAACTGAGATAGACGCCGGGCATGCCGGCATTGATGTTTGTAAATGTTCCATTCCCTAAATTTCGCCATATCTGACAAATTGCATTACCACTGGTGTCTAATCCGGTGAGCAGGATGTCCAATTTCCCGTCGTTGTCATAGTCCCCCCAGGCAACTGAGCCATAAGCCACCCCGGGTAAACCGGCATTGATATTAGTGAAGGTCCCGTCACCTACATTCCGCCATATTTGAGTAATGGCACTGTTTAGATTCTGATTGGTTTTACCGGTCAACAGAATGTCCAGTTTGCCATCGTTATCGAAATCTCCCCAGGCAACGGAGCCATAAGCCACTCCTGGCAAACCCGCATTGATGTTGGCGAACAGACCTTCCTCCACATTTTTCCAAACCTGTGAAATGGGAGCGTCGGAGTTTTGGTCAGCTTTGCCAGTCAGCAGAATGTCCAGTTTGCCATCATTATCGAAATCTCCCCAAGCGATGGAGCCATTCGATAATCCGGGAAGCCCGGAATAAGCGGAAGAAAAAGTCGGGCACAATTGGGCATGAACTGCCGAGCCCCCATTTAACATGAAGATAACAGGCAAAACCCATTTGAATAGCGATGGTGTTTTCATGGTAAAAACCGCTGACCACTCCTTCCAAACCTCAGACCGGATGCATTTTTAATTGCTCAGGGGGAAGATCCGACTTTGATCACGGCGGATGATTGTACTCTTACCATCACGGTACCTGCGCTACTGTCTCCCTGAACGGTGGTTAAAAGGTAAGTGAACCTATCATTGCCAAGGAAACCTTGGCGTGGCGTATAAAGGACCTCCTTTCCGGAAATGCTCACGATTCCGCGCTGAGATGTATAGGGAGTCGGAATACTTAAGGTCATGGAATCACCAAATAAATTGGTGGCATTGCACAGGAAAACATTCTGGTTGAACCGAGTTGTGCTGTTCGCGGGCGCAGGAAGTGTCTGAGTCGGAGCCACAATATCCTTGGGCATAAAAGCCAGATCATCGGTTACCAGAATACGGTTCAGGGCTGATGCTGCCTCCTGGGCACGGAACGTGATCGAGTGAGGTCCCTGGACCAGATCGAACCTTCTTCCATCCAGGCTTACAGCCGCCTTGCTTCCGCGACTATTGACCAGAGTCCATGGCCAGGCAGAGGACCACTTGCCTTCCAAGTTGTCATAAAGGTCTTCACTCCCTCCGTCTACTGAGACGAAGAACGAGCCATGTGCAGGTGTGGGCGAAAAAACTTTGGCCCAAATTACGTAAGTTCCCGAAACTGGGATCTCGATGTTGAACACAATACTTCCCTGCTTTGCAGTGCGAGAGGATGCAAACTGGCGTGCAGGGGACGAAGTATTGCGAACAAGGCGCATGGGAGCCGTAACCTTCCCTGCTCCAGCTTCGACAGGAATATAAACCTTTTGACTGGTCTTCGCTTTTGAGGTCCTGGGCAAGGCACTGTTCGCGGCATTCAGCGGGAGAACTATAAAAGCCCCAAATGCCGGCCCTGAAGACGGTGGAGGAGCGATGCCGATTGGTTGAGCTACTGATAATCCCGTGAGCGGAATGTCCAAAGGAGTGCCGTCGTACGTGCCCGTTAAAACGGGAGAGCCAAAAAAATCCTGGGCGTTCCTAACTTCGAAGGCAGTGCCGATGGGAAGAAAACCCGATGCATCGACTGAGACTGAGTTAAGGTTCTCCCAGTTGTAAACGATTATATTGGCCCTGCCGGGTTCATATTTATTTGGTCGAATAGCGATAAAATTGGAGGTAGGCAGATTAATTAAATAGCTGTTATTTGGATAAGTGCACGGGTCTACGCGAAGAATGCCACTGACAAAGGTGTTCCCTTCCATAATCAAATTGATATTTGTCGAAAGCATTACGCTGGTTTGAAAATAGTTGCCTTGCACCAATGCACCAGCAGAATTGCCGAGATTAAAATCCGATCCGGTTCCCTGGGTATCGTAAATAAAATTTGTGCGAATGACTGGATTTTTCGCGACACCTTGAAAGGGACCAACCAGCAGGTTGGCTTGATGGCTGGCCGCGAGCGCGCCATTCAGAAAGAAAGCATTTCCCTCAATATCAAAATTATCGGCAATGGGAGTCGGACCGGCTCCCGTTGCCTGCATGCCTAATGCAAAATTATTGAACACTATGCAGTCGGTCACACTCTTCTGAGCCGGATCTGCATTTTGCCCGTAGAGCCCGTGCCCATGAGCGCGGTCGAGTCCTTGCCAGCCATTGAAATAGGAAAGGCAACCGTAGGTTTCAGTATTCCCGGCGGCAATGTCTATGCCAATCCCCCCGCCAATATTATCGTGTACGATGAGGTTGATCAGCTTGCAGTTGGGCGCCCGAAGATCGAATCCGCTCACCGTGAAATCGAGTATTCGGCCATTGTAGTTTATATACCAGGTCGTCGGAAACGGTCCGGGTTGCGGGCTGAGCCGGGTGGGAAAATTAGTAAGTCCAAACTGTTGGGAATTCATTATTTCAAAGCCCCAATAGTTCACCCAGCCACCGGACGTCTGCATGATGTTGCCATCCACGGTTGCCCGTTCGCCCGGATATTGACGGACGGTAATCGGCTGGCCGTCAGCCCCTGACAATTGGCTGATGAATTTTGTTGGACGATTGGAAATGGAATGCGTCCCTCCACGCAACCAGATTGTGTCACCCGGGTTTACAACGGATGGTTGATTCAAAGCGGTCTGCAAATCCCACGGGCTTACCATTGTTCCATTCCCTTTTGGCGAGCCGCCTGGCGAAACGTAGAAATCGGACGCCGACAATGGAATGCAAACAAGAAGGCCCAATAGTAGAATGAGTGCTGAAGGCATGTTGGCAAGGTCTTGCTCAAATCGATTAGTTAGATGTCAACCTGGCTCCGCAAATCGTCAGAACAACAATCGACTGCAAGCAAATGTTATTGAACCCACAGATGCCAACTCTCCTCCAACCTGCATGCCTGGCACATGTAATTAACCGCCTTAAAATTTATTACACAACCCTAAGGCAGTCCTAGAGGACCGGCTTGGCAAGACAACCAGTTGCACGTACTCCTTACATATGGGAAAGTCGGGCGAGCCTCTTTATCGATTTCTTTTCAGCGCGGTATATTATTATCCGTCCGATGGTCGGATGGACTATAGTAGTAACTTTTCAAAAGTAAAGCATATTTAATTCCATCGATTACTTTTTCTGATTATCCAATAAACTGCTTCGTTTGAAGGACCGTCTGGGAGCGGTATGGCTTTCTCCGAGATTTCTAGGGCCATTCCCCCAATAGCCGGTTCTCTGCCGCTGAACCAACGTGATTTTCAAGGTAAGGAGTGAAACAAAAAATTACCATGAACCATACAGAAAAACCGTATCATGTTCTCATCGCGGATGACGCAGACCAAGAGTGCTGCATGCTGAAAACTGCTATTCACCAGTATTCGAAGTGGAGGCTGGTGGGTGAGGTCCACTCAAACGATGCACTCATGGCCTATTTGCAAGGTGAAATTCCATACCACAATCGATCCCAACACCTCCTTCCGGATCTCCTCCTGATGGATGCCATCCTGCCTGGGGGGCAGGCTCCAGGTGTGTTGAATTGGGTAAGAAATCACCCTGAAATGACCATGCAAGTAATTGTTCTGGGCGGCGTCTTCATGTCCGATTATTGCAACCACTTGATTCAGCTGGGGGCGCAAGCCTGGGTCCGCAAAATCGAAAATCCTGATCTGCTCGCATGTTTAATCAACAATATTGCCACACAACTCCATTGATATCCTTCCTGCCGCTTTACCTTGCCAGGTGAGAGCGCAAGGCACTGGCGAAGTATTTATTATTTGCCGGCAAACTCTGAAAGTTCTGCCCCAAAGCTGGTTGGAAACTGTCCGTAGTTTACCCTTGGTATCAATACATTTGGCAAGGCCAGTTTTGCTGCGCCCTGCTGAACCAAAAATACCACCAGAGGTGGCAAAAATGGCGGCAACCTTCGTTGTATCTCCCAAGACAGGTCAATCAGTATCAATTGTGGAGTTTCACCCACTCCAACTTTTGGAATTCGCTCGGTTCAATACTGTCAAATATGCAGTTCTTAAGGATCGGCGTGGCGGAGCGTAATATTTTCTCTATGAACAGCTTACCACCGAGGGGAGGAGATTGTTAGAAAACATATGTTAGGGCTTTCATCGATTTATTGTCATGCTACACTTGGCTGATGGTTCCGACTCAAGATTTGCATGTTAAAGAAATAGTCCGGTTGTCACCACCGCGCGCATTGAAGGCGCAGCTGCCGGCGACCGAAGTTGCAAACTCGACTGTTTTGCGCGGTCGTAAAAACATTGAAGCCATACTCCAACAAAAAGATTCGCGGCTGCTCGTGGTTGTGGGCCCCTGCTCCATTCACGATGTCGATGGCGCCTTGGAATATGCCCGCAAGCTGAATGTTCTGCGCCAGGAACTTGCGGAACATCTGGAAATTGTTATGCGCGTTTATTTCGAAAAACCGCGCACAACGGTCGGCTGGAAAGGGCTCATCAATGATCCCCGGCTCGACAACACCTATGACATTGAGACGGGGCTTAAAAAGGCACGACAGCTGCTGCTCGAAATCACGAGCATGGGGCTCCCTGCTGCCACTGAATTTCTCGATCCCATTGTTCCCCAATACATCGCTGACTTGATCAGTTGGGCCGCCATTGGCGCACGCACAACGGAGTCCCAAACCCATCGCGAAATGGCGAGCGGTCTGTCAATGCCGGTCGGCTTCAAAAATGGCACTGACGGGAGCTTGCAAATTGCCATTGATGCAATGGGTGCAGCGATGCGACCTCACAGTTTTCTTGGCATCGATCAGGATGGCTTTACCGGCATCGTGCGCACGAACGGCAATCCTGCCGGTCACGTTGTCCTCCGCGGCGGCCGGCTGCGCACGAACTACGACGCCGAAAGTATCCGTGACGCAGAGGCAAGCCTGGTAAAAGCCGGACTTCCTCCAGTGATGATGGTCGATTGCAGCCATGCTAACTCGGGCAAACAACATGCCCGGCAGGAGGACGTATGGCGCAGTGTGATTGAACAACGGGCAACCGGCACCCGCTCGGTGGTGGCTCTGATGGTCGAAAGCTATTTGCAGGAAGGAAGCCAGTCGATTCCCAGGAACCTGGACGAACTAAAGTACGGAGTCTCCGTTACCGACGCCTGTCTCGGCTGGGATGCAACGGAAAGAATGATTCGTTGGGCGGCTGGCCAAAATGTTCGGGCGAAGCAGCAGCAAAGCGAGTACGCATAACCATTTATCCTGCCAATTCACTCCTGGTAGCAAGGCTCAGGTGCACAAACACCTGAGCCCAAAAGTTGATCAACAACCCCTCTCCTGCTCAAGGCACAATCTTCACCCGGAAGAATCGCTGTCCATCAATGGGAATGTTGTTCGCGATCTATTCCACACCTTGGACTTGTTGCTGGCAATTATGCAACCTGTACGAGGTCGCTGCCATCGTATAGCAGAACCATGCACAAATCGATTAACCAGGCTGAATGCATGTCAATGGATTGTTTACCAGAAGAACAAACATATCGAGCCTGGCTCAAAGCTCAATGATCCCAAAAAATGAAAGGCCAGCCTCCTTGGAAGCTGGCCATTGTTATTTGCGGGAGAAATTTAGGAATATCCCGCGTTAATATTAATACGTGTTGAAAAGCTGCAATCTTTCACAAAAATGAAAATATTTTCACAAAACATTAAAAAAATAGCCCAGCCCAACTGTTTTCGGAAAATTCTGCAGGTTTAGGAAGCCAAAACCAGAAACTCCCGGCCAGAATAGAACGGTGGTTTAATTTTGTTCCCACCTCCCTGGCGTTGCCGACTAAAAACCTTCAATTCCTGCAGCCTCTAGCCCTGCAATATGCGTTGGTTGCCAACAAAACCGGACCGATGGCATTTCAAGTCTGCAATTCTCGTTATCTATAATACGTTCCAGACAGCCCTGATCTTTCAATTATTTTTAACTTTTTGCGATTGGGTGGAATGGGAAGTAAATAAGTTCAAAGTGCCACCTTCCCTGGATGCAGTGATCCCGGAGGTTGACACCTCGAAATCAGGGATTGCCATTAAATAAAAGGGCTGAGAGTCGGCTCTTATGAAAGTTTGAACCGAGAGAATTCTCTTCAAGTTCGCTCTCCGCCAGTTGAAATTCATGCCATGCCTTCACATCTCCAGTAGTCGTCACAAAATAGGAAGGATATTTGCTCCGCAACCTTTGCCACAGCTCCAACTGACTCAGAGGAGCACCCTCCATCGAAGTGGATGAACTGACGGTATCCCCGGAGAGTAGTCGCGCCAAATCTCTTAGATCGGCCGTTGGAATGGAGATGCTCGGAAGATGCCATACCCAACTCCTGCCGCGGATATCTGACGTGAGCACCGTACACCATCACCCAGGAATTTTGATTCACCAAGGTGATAAATGATGGAAAGAGAGTCATTGGATCACCCGTCTGCGCAACTCCAAAGGCGGGCCGTCTATCTGGCTGGCGGTCAGAATCCATTGCCATTAGGACTAAAATCCGCGCTTTTGACTGATTTCGTGACGAAGATCGGGTATGAGTTTTTGACCGGTTGCAAAGTCCCATTCCATGGCTGTGAAGTCCTCGCTGCCGGTCACCACCCGTCGTCCGTCAGGACTGAAAGATGCGGAAATCACACCATCGTTGTGCCCAAGCTGGGGTCCGACGGGCAGTCCGGTGGCAACGCTCCACACCTGTGCATAACACTTCGTGAACTGATCGTCCTGACAACCTGTTATAATCAGGGATCCATCGGGACTGAACTCCGCAAATTTTACCCGGGTCAGATGCTTCAACGGTTCAAACAGTAGTTTGCCACTTTGAACATTCCACAACCGGAGCTTGCTTCCACTGACAGTCGCCAGGAGAGTTGCATCCGAATTAAAAATGGCGGAACTGATTCTTTCGTCATGCTGCAACCAGGGAGAGATTGGCTTTCGTGTGACAATATCCCAGATTTGCGCTGAACCTTCTCTAAAAATGGCCAGGCGCTTCCCCTCGCCACTAAACGCCATTCCTGAAAAGGAATTCGTGAGTTCAAGCCCGGAAGCGAGGACTTGTCCAGTGTTTGCGTCCCAAAATTGAAGCAGGTGATTGGTTGAAGCGGAGTTGCTCCGGATTTCCGACATGCCTAGGACAAAATATCCATGGCAACCAAGTTCAGCCTTGTCCACGGCATGGCCAGTGTTTACCAGGGTCGAAATAGGGCGGTCAGAAATGGTCTCCCGAACTTGAAAAATGCCATTGGTGACCGCCAGGTATCGACTGCCATCATCGCTCAACGAAACAGAAGGAACCGGAATGGGCAGCGCGCCTGAAGCCAGATCCCAAATTCTCACTGTACCATCGATGGAAGCCGTTAAAATCGTGTGTCCATCATGGCCAAAAGAAGCACGCGAAACGCGTTGCCGGTGGCGTAGCAGTGGATTCGAACCCAGCGGTGCGAGGGTATCGGCATGCCAGAGCCGCGCCGTACCATCAAAACTGGCAGTCAGGATCATTCTGCCATCGGGGCTGAACTCCACACTGCCTACTCCGTCAAGATGGTTCATGTCTGGCAAAATTTGCCTGCCCGTTCCAGTTTCCCAGACACGTGCTGAACGGTCCCAGGATGCAGTTGCCAACTTTTCGTTATCGGGGCTGAAGGCAGCGTAGATGACCCAGCTTTTATGTCTTAACGGCGGGGCTTTGGCATGTCCATCCACCGCATCCCAAATTCGGGCGGTATAGTCATAGCCAGTAGTTACAATCAACCGTCCGTCACCACTAAAAGCGGCAAAACATACGTCATTTGTGCCATGTTTGATGATGAGGTCTTGCTTCCTGGTTTTGAAATTCCATACACGGGCGTTACCATCACCGCACGCAGTAATCAGCCTTGAGCCATCGAAATTAAAACTTGAATGATAGACTGGACCTGGATGGGGCAAGTCGTCGATTCTCTCCAAATTATTGGCATCCCAGATCCTTGCATAACCATCCTCCCCACTCGTAACAATATACTTTCCATCAGGACTGAAGGCTGCACTCCTCAGCCGGGTTCCTGCTCCACACGTCTTGCCAGAAGTTCCTCCAGTCGGAAGCTCGTAAATCCTCGCTGCTCCATTATACTCCGCAACCACGATCCTTTTTCCGTCCGAACTGAATTCGGCATCATCGATCTCCTGGCCTTCAGACCATAGCTGCGTGAGCTTCGGACAATGCGCCAGCACAACCCCAAATCTCAGACGATCGCGAATATTTTGTTGCTTCCCGTGCTCGTCCAACCGCAGAGCTTCGGCAAAATATGGCAAAGCATGGAGCAAATCACCGGAATCCATTGCCCGATTGCCATAGGCCACATTGGCGCCCACCTGACGTTCACGATTCTCGACCACCCTGGCCCATTCACGATACGCCTGGTAACTTACAGCAAATACCAGCAGCAGAACCAGGCTTGAAATTCCCGCAACCCGTTTTAAGACGGTGACTCGCCTTTCCAACTGCTTCAGTCGTTTAACCGATTTTCCGTTCGCCAGCACCACCAGGTCCGCATGCATATCCCACGCAGATTGGTACCGCTCAGATCTGTCACGTTTGCATGCGTGAAGAATGACTTCGTTGAGCTCAAGAAAACCACGCGCATCAGGCAATTCATCGACCCTGGTGGGAAGCTCTGGAAAATCCTGTCTATCCTTTCCCGTAGCCGCCTCATAAAGCACCTTGCCAAGGCTGAAAATATCCGCCTGAGGTGTACCAGGACCTTCCGGTGGAATGAAGCCTTCTGTACCAACATAGGACTGGGCTTCTTTGGCCTCCGCCACCAGTCCGATATCCGCCAGTTTGGCCACACCGTTTACGAAAATGATATTCGCCGGCTTTACGTCGCGATGGACAAGCCCATGCTTGTGAAGTTCCCATAACGCCTGGCTTAACGCCAATCCGCTCTGCAGACAAACCTCCACTGGTAATTTTCCACGCAGCGAAATTTCTTTGCTGAGAGTTTTAGGGACATACTTTTCAGGGTCAATATTCTGCCCTGAAACCATGTCATCTCCGGGTTCCATGACATAATAAAAGTACCCTTCACTCTCATTGATACCCACGTGTAACACATCGATGAAGCCTTCGTACGAACGCGAAATGGGTTCAAATTTTCTAATCCCTGCCAATTCTCTCTCAAAGGGTCGTTGATTCTGAAAGGAACTCCGGAAAACCACCTTTACCGCGCGAAAGTTGCCCATCATGTTGCGCGCAAGCCACACCGTTCCATAACTTCCGCGACCAATACACTTGAGCAATGTATGGTCAGGAACGGTGACAGGCTGCTGACAGTCCTCTCCCGACGGATTATTATCCTCGAGTTTGCCTGCAAGCTGCTGACCTATGAAATGTGCTTTTGAATCCATTCCCTTTTCGCAGCGGTGGACTGAACAGAGTTAAATCGTGCTTGAACCCAACTGCAACACTATTTTCCAGGCCCCGGCTGCCGACAGATTATCTGGTGAGAAAACCACCTACGCTTTCCAATTAAAATCAAAATCCACTGCTGGCTTCAAAACTCTACCCTGGGCTGGTTCGCGGACGATTCGCTGAACCAGTGACGGAACGTGGAACAAAATTCGTTTTTTGAACTCGCTTGCTAAATAGGCAATTTTATTGTGCCACGTCCCGTTTACTTCTTTCCAGTGAGTGACGAGGTGAACCACGGCCTCTCTTGAAAAGAGAAAGGCCGCACTTTCAAAGTGACGATCCGAATCAACGATGCGGGCGTTGTTTTGGATATCGCACGCCAGCTCTCTAACTCCCGGATTGCACAAGCCAGCGACGGCAATCAATCCAGATTTCAAAAAGCTCCACTGCTCCAGGTTATGCCTGATATGGAGATTAAACTCCACCGCATCTTCCAGCAGAAGAATATAATCAGCATTTCTGCGCAAACTTTCCTTTAAGGCCAGATAGGCACAGTCAGCCAGCCTTTGTTCACAATTATGATTGTCCCGGGATTTCTCGATTTGCACATGCACAACTCCGCGAGCCCAATCCGTGGCATCGAGATTTTGCAGCGACTGCCTCCGGCACCGTTTCGATTCCTCGAACGAAATCATTACGGCCTCCATGCTCAAATTTTTATGTTTGCGCCTGGCAGGCCGCAGTGCCTTCAGCATTGCTTTGTTGGTTGCCCCTGATCTGCCATCCCAAACCTTCCGCAGGTTGGCTAAAAAACCCAGGCATTCCCTTTCGAATCGAAAACCCTTTATGCATTGGTTCCAGAGAAACAAATCCCATTTATCGGAGTTTCGATGCTGAAATATGCGTCGCCCTTTAAAATCGTGCTGACACATTGTCCCTTGCAGCGAATAAACCGGCTTGGGCACCAAAGCATAGGATTTTCCTGCTTTCCTGAAGGCCAGGTGGAAAGTCTCCTTGTCTCCATAAATATAATTATAATAAAAATCAGAATTCTCGTTGAACCACATGCATAACGAGAGCGCAACCCAACAGCGTTTTTTATCGACCACCATCTGGCCGGTTTCAAATTCCGGTTCTTGTGGCTGGCGCAACCCACAACTTTTCCAGATCGTTTGTTTCTTTTCGTTCTTCCCCTGGTCATAGTCAGGCCAAAAAATCGCACCCGTTTCCCGGTATTGTGGCGTATCGAACAGAAATTCCGGGTTGACTATCGGAACATTGTCGGCATCCAAAAAAAGGACTTCCTCAAATGGGGAGTGAAGCATCGCATACGCTTTAAGCTCCCAGCCATTCAAAATTCGAGCAGGAAATCGTTCCCGCATCTTGTATGCATCAATGCATTTAACTCCAAGAGGAAGCAGAAGATTTGCCATCTCGGGGTCCATCTCTTTCTCTCCCAAATGCCAGACTTGTATTGGCAACTTGCAGCCCCGGAGCCTTAGCATGTGAATGCAGACCCAGGCGTTTGTGAAATACCTCACCCCCCCGGCACAGATGACAATGCCCCGCCCTGAAAACCGATCAGGGTATGAGACGATCTGATTTAAAAACCGATCGCAAGCCATTCCAGCATTGTGAAGATTTAATGACTCCTGATCAAAAGCGTCCCTGTGGGTCTTGATTACTCCACGTCTGGCAGCAATTCGCTGTTTGCTGGAAAGATAGTCGATCTTTCCCCCGGAAAAGTATAACTCGATTCGACGGACAACCTCAACGGATGTGATCATGTCCATGCACCGGGGAAGTTCCCCCACCACGTTGGTGCATAAGCGCTCCGGGTTGTCCCGTTCATTACCATCCCTCAAAGGCAAAACGCGGTCCTTCCAACACCCACCATTCGAACCACAGGACAAGATGCCGTTGGTGTGGATAAACTGGTGTTCAGGATAGGCCTCCCAGTGGGCAGGCTCACGTGCACCAGCCACAACGACACAGGGGCGATTAATTGAGCTGTTTTTGGTTTCCACTGCCGCAGCCAGATGCATCAGACCCGTCACCGGGCAAAGCACACCTTGAGCATGGTAGACCAACCGAATCAATTCTCGGAGCGTGGTCCGCCCGCGAAGATCAATCGCCCCTTGCAGTTTGGGATGGTGATGTCCGGAGCTCCCAACTTGCACAAACTGAATCTTTCCTCGAAAATAGTCTAGAACTTCCTGATAACGGCTCGTTTCCCACCATTTGATGGTGACGTCGTACTTCCCCCCTGCAGCCACTATCCAAAAAGGCGTATCGTGTCCTGTTAATTCATGAACCTGGGAGTACCACGCTTTCTCCTGCTCATTGAGATGAATATCACCTTTAAAAGCCGTCGGCTTTATTGATAAACCAAGTTTCTCGTTAAGGAATTCAATGAAGCCATGCAAACAATGGTAGGGAGTCTCATTACAACGATCGATTAAAGGATAGGTACAATCCAACGATTGGACCTCCGAATCCTCCTCCCGGAGAGGGCTGATATGCGGGTTGTTGTCCCAAATGTCCGGACACGAAGTCCGCACATCGGTTAAAAACTGCCCGGGATAACAGAAATGCAAATCCCGGACCGCCGCCGTCAACATGACTATATCCCCCGGCGAAAAATCACATCTGAGGAGCAACTTTTTCATTCACCCCATGCACACGCAGAATGCGTGCGCATTCCACTAATAACACATTGCAACGCTCGTTAGTGGTACGAACCTAATTTTGATCCAGTCGTTTATTTTTTTGAAAGACGCGCCGATTGACTTGGAGACACAGGCAGCAGGCCCGGACTTGGACTCGGACTGGGACTCGGGCTGGGAGAGTCTTCGGCAATTAATACCCGCTTCAAGCGATTTACGGGTTTGGGGCTGTAACAAGGCTCAATTCGTACTCCGATAGAGCCATTAGGCTTAGTAGTTGTGGGCATAAATTTATTCCTTCCGATTCTAGGGGCTAAAGCTCTGCTTTCTCAATCAAAAACTGATGTCCTTTTTTGACAAAGCAACTCTCCTGCCTTATACGGGCAGATAGTTTTTTAAGGATGCTCCTCTTGGTTTCCATAATACGGTCGTGGCCCAGAAGAGGAATTTCAGTGACCGCGAAAGGACCGTGGCGACCCGATGATGGTTTGTTTGAATGACGTTCTTTCATAGATGTTGGTTGCTTGAGCGTGCTTCGCCGTTAAAGCGGTTTTGTTTGTAGAATCTCAATCTCCCTGGCGATAAGTTTTCCTATCCGGTGTTTTGCCAAATACACTTTTCCCGGATTAATTTTCAAGAAGCGTGACACTTTGATAACCGGCCAGTCCTTTAGAACATGAAGATCAAAAATTTGGTACTGCTTGGAATCAACTTTTTTCTTTACCCTTTCTGTTGCTGCTTCCAATAGGTTTCTCTCCCACTCTTCTTCCCATATGGATTCCAGTTCCATCGGCACCGAAGGGGCCAGAGCCTCCAAGGCTTCAATGTCCGTGGAAAAATCTGTTTCAGATATTTTGAACTCAGGATTGCGCTCACGCTTGCGCATCTGGTCGGTAATCCGCCAGTTGGTCAGTCGCAATAGCCATCCTTTGAAAGACCCCTTCTTGCTATCGTATTCGAAAGTAGGCATGCTCTTGAGAACTGAAAGGACGGTCTCTTGCACCACATCCTGGGCCTCGGCATCATTCAAGCCGGCTTTTAAGGCCGCTGTGTAGATGAGTTTCCAATAGGTATCAAAAAACACCTTCCAGCTTTCCTGATCATTCCAATCCTTCAGACGGCTTAACAGCGATTGCCGGGTCGGGATGAAATCTTTCAAATCGTTCATTATATCTTATATCTTCTCTATCCATTATATATACGTTGCTAAAAGGTGAAATCTTTCAACATTTTGTGTAACCCATTGAATCACAATACAAAATAGAAGAGAAGATTACAAAAACTAATCAATTTCCAACCTGGCTATGCCCTAAACGAGCTGTAGCACACGACCAAATTCAAGGATGGTTTCCAGGATTGGCATTTCTGAAAATCGACAATGCCTTGAAACTCCACTTTTGCTCCTGGCCGTTTGGCCAATCTAATACCACCGTACAATCGTAACCGGGCTCGGGCCCATTTTGTCCAGGAAGCTACCTCTTCAACCTGGATGGAACAAAATTTAACCCACATCTCAAGGCGAATCTCAAGCCCGACTGAACGATGCATCGCCCCTCAAAAAGATTGTTTGATTAAGAAAGTTGGAAATTTCCCTCCGGTAGAAGGTGGAAGGCTGCGGTTGAGCGCAGATGACGGCCCTCAAAATCCTCCAGACGTTGACGTTTCAACGCGGGGTATGGGCTGCGAGCCAGGCCAAATCCTTGTTGTTTGAAACACTCACCTGGTTCACTGTCGTATATCTGACCGGATGAACGGTGGTCGCATCCACCCACTTGTGGATTTCCGAGTGTCCATCGGCGTAACTCATTCCGCAGGCACCGTTGTGGTCACTGGCAGGCAGCTCCGTAAACACACCTGTACCATTGGTGTAAGCGGGATTGGTGTAAAGCAGCTCGTCATCGATACTATCAGGGTGTTCATCAGTGAAGACGTAACTTTGTGAGGGACCAGGTGTCGTCAACTCGCTCATCTTCCTGGCGAAGAAGAAGGTGCCCCAACCAAAATTATATTTGACACCGTCACCCATCGCCGCATTCATGGAGACACTCCGAACTCGGTTCGGCCAGCCTTTGGCGCGTTGCGCAGAGGATAGATAGGTATCGGTCGGACACCAGTAAACCTTGGTACTTTTGCTGGTGTATGGAGCCAGGGTTGATGCTCTCTCATCGGTAAGATACAGCGTGTTTGTATTTTGAGTGTTGTTGGCATCCCAACTCAAAATTCCCTCGACCCAGGAAGGAGTACCATTGAATGCAGTCGATTGATCAGAGCTTATCGCCAAAGTGTCACCGTTGTCGTTGGCATACATCATCCAGGCCAGACCGAGCTGCTTGTTGTTGTTCATGCAGGCAACCGCCTGTGCCTTCTGCTTTGCCTTGGCCAGGGCGGGAAGCAATAAGCCCGCCAGAATGGCAATAATGGCAATCACGACCAGAAGTTCAATCAGGGTAAAAGCCGCCTTGGGAAGGCTCGTTACCGACCTCCGTTTAAAAAAAACTGAAAACATATTTTTATCCATCCGCCCGGCCGGACAAATGCTGTCCGGTCGGGCAGGTTTGTTGAGACCTGCTAAATCAATCTCAAGGCTTCACCAATCTGAAAAACAGCACTCCTCCAGCAGTAGGCCAGTTGGTCGAGCTGAGCCCATCAGTTTCGGGATGAGCAACCCATGAGCCTTCGGTTAGACTGGTTCTGGTCTGTAGTTGCACGCCCTGCCTGCCCAACCACGTGACAGGAACATGGCCCGCTGACACGGCTCCTGCATTCAAATTACCGAAGGAGGGTTCGGCAAGCTGGTTGGCGAATGTATCCACAGGCATGACATAAGTGCCGGTTGTGCGGACGTAGCGAAGATGGTTTTGTGCAAAGCCAGCTTCGTTGTCAGCACCATTAATTCCGTATTTATAAATGACTGATAATGGGCTGCCCGCAGGGATCAACACCTGAGTCGAGTAAATCAGGCTGGGTGGATTATTTGTCATGGCCGGCACTGGCGGGAACAGGCCCCAACCCCAGAACGATCCTGGGATACCATTATAGACACCATTCAAATAAACACTGTCCGAGCCGGGATCGAACGCATGCGCGTCAGTGCCAACTGCATTCGTCATGTTGACACTAAAAGTTACCAGAGTGTCCGCGGCTAGAACATCGCTCAAAGCTAGGTCATTGAAGTAAACCACCGGCAGCGTTTGCGCCGTGGCCGATGCCAGGGTGAAGGAACGATTATTGCCGCTGGTGCTCGCAGGGTTTTCCCAACCCAGATTTCCATTTCCACCATCCACTATAAACTTGTACTGTTCGACCGTCCCGCCCGCATCGGAAACCGGATAAGTACCCGTGTAGAGATTGGTGTTCGCACCGCTGGCATTGTTGGTCAAAGGGAATCCTCCAGTCCACCCTTGAAAGGAACCGCGGGCTTCAATCGTGTCAACTCCGTTAACGAAATTGTTCTTCAAGACTTGCACCGTCATGTCAACTTGGAAGGTGACATTATTGGTACTGGACGGAACTGGCTGATCATTAAAGAGGACAACTGGAAGCGTTTGCGTGGTTCCATTGGTCGTCAGAGTAAACTGACGATTGTTCCCCCCTGTGCTGGAGGGACTTTCCCAGCCTAACAGACCATTTCCACCATCAACCACGAATTTATACTCCTCGACTGTGGCAGCGGCATCGGTAACCGTATAAGTACCGGTATAAATATTGGAATCGCCGGGACTGTTGGTCAAAGAAAACCCTCCGGTCCAGCCTTGAAAGGAGCCTCTCGCTTCCACAGTGTCTGTCCCATTACTGAACTTTCCCTGGACGACCTGCGCCGTCATGTCTACCTGGAAGGTCACATCGACTTGCGCCTGTGCTGCCAGAGCTGTGCCAAGCAGTACGCCGGCCCAGAGCCCCTGGCGCTGGGCTTTGGTTATAAACGATGAATTCATAGAGTTCATTTCTGTCAACTTTTATGGGTGAACTCTTAGAGCTTACTAGTCTCGCCGGGGGAAAGATACCGCATGTATATGCGGTAGTCCCGCATCGTTGCAAAGGAGAGCCAATCAGCCCTTCAAGTATTTCACCACCGCTTCTGTTCGGGAGTGCACGTGCAGCTTCTCATAAACTGTCCGTACATAGCTCCGCACTGTATCGATGCTGATCCTCATGCGCTCGGCGATTTCCTTGTAGGCATAACCGGCTGCCAGCTGATCAAGAAATTCCTTTTCCCCAGGAGTCAATCGAGCCACCGGTGAGGTGTCGCCAGTGGGTTTCGAGAAAAACTGAACTACACGCCGGGCAAGTTGCGGAGTCATGGGGGAGCCTCCCGCGTGAACATCGAATATTGCCTCAATCAACCGCGAGGTGGCAGTACGTTTCAGCAGGTAGCCGCTGGCCCCGACTTTGAGGGAATTGAAAAGTGATTCGCTATCTTCATAAACCGTTAGCATCAAAAACTGCACCGAAGGAACAACCCCTTTCAATTGACGAACGCATTCCACTCCATTCATGCCCGGCAGGTTTATGTCCATGAGAACCACGTCAGGAAGCTGTCGAGGAATCTCTTTTAGAGCCGTTTCTCCGTCGGCATGATCGCCCACGAGCCGGAGCGCCGGAGCGCGACGGATGAGCGTCGCGAGACTTAACCGAATTCCTTCATCGTCTTCCACAATTGCGACTTTAATTTGCATTTCTTCTGCAGGGTTGGCGTGCATGCGACATTAATTCACAAAATTTCATGCCTCGTGGCAACCGCATGAATGTGCGAGGTGTCTGGATCATTCCCTGATTATCTTTGTTACCGTTTCGGGGCGACAATTCACTGACAATGTGACCATCGTCCCCTTTCCAATTTCGCTTTTAACCGCCAAATTTCCGCCGACGGAAAGAGTGCGCTGGCGCATATTTGTCAAACCATTCCTCTTTTCCAGTCCGGACAGCGCAGCCACATCAAAACCTTTGCCATCATCTTGCATTACAATTTCAAGTGAATTCGATGATGCCTTGGCTCGCACTCTAATTTCCTTCGCGCAGGCATGCTTAAAGGAATTGGTCAGCACTTCCTTCACAACCAGAAAAATATTGTGCCTGACTTCCGGCGGCATGGGAACCGTCGGCAGGTTGTGTGGCAAATCAAGGCGACAGCGCGCATTGCCATCTTCGAATAATTCGTTGGCAAAGTGCGCAATATACTCTACCAGACTTTGTAATGAGTCGCTATCCGGCCTCACTGCCCAAACGATTTCCTCCAATGCCTTCACCGTTTCGTTGGCTGATTGTGCAATTTTGTTCACATGTGTCTCAAGCTGGATCGGATGATCCTTATCGGCCTTTGCCAGGCCGCTCAGCAATGATATGCGCGCAAGCGAGGATCCTAAATCATCGTGCAAATCCTGTGCTATTCGCTCCCGCTCTCGTTGCAAGGTTCGCTCCTGTTCCAGATTTGCCAGACGACGTTGCAGTTTTCTCTTTTCAGCGACTCGGGCCACACCGCCCACGGCACCCAAAAGTCCTATGGCCGAAATCCCCATAAACCACCACGTCTGCCAAAAGTGAGGTGATACCTTCAACCCAAGACCGGCCCCGGTCGCGTCCCAAACCCCATCACTGTTGCACGCCTTGACTCGAAATGAGTAATCACCCGGCGGAACATAACTGTAAAATGCTGTGCGCCGCGTCCCGGCATCCATCCAATCAGGGTCCAGTCCTGCGAGCCTATATCGAAATCGCACCCGCTCCGGTGCATTAAAACTAAGTCCCGTATATCGAAGTTCGAGCCGGTGTTTGCCAGGCGGGATTCGCAAAATCTCCTGTTCCTTTTCCCGGGAATTTCCTGCGCCACCATCAACTCCATGAACTGAACTCCGGAATTCGGCCCCAACCACGCCGTCCAGTAACACTTCCTCGATTACAGTCGACGGCGAAGGTGAACCTGTCGGTCGGGGGCGCGGATCTACTACGACTATTCCTTTCGAAGTTGAGAACCACAACAAGCCGGACTTGGTCTTCAACCCCGCTGGAAAAAAACCCCCGGTGCATTCCTCAGACAACATGCCTTCGGCCCGTCCATAGGCCTGTGGATAAACAGCAGAAATTTTCCCGGCTGCCAATTCATCAAGTTCATGTTTGCTTACGGCGGCAATGCCACGGTTGCCGCCCAGCCAAAGTCGCCCCTCATCGTCTTCAAGAATTTGTGAAATTGTATTTTCAGACAATCCCTCACGCGTCGTGAAGGTTGCGGTAATCCCGTTGCGCATGCGGCTCAAACCGCCTCCCGCTGTGCCAATCCAAAGTGCGCCTTCGGCGTCCAGGTAGAGTGTGCGGATAAAGTCACTTAACAAACCGCTGCTCTTATCATAATGCGCCTGCACGAGGGTGCTGTATTGATAAAGTCCCTCTCCTTCCGTTGCAATCCACGTCAGCCCTTTCTTATCCGGCACAATCGCAGTAATGGCATGTCCCAGTATGAGATTGGTCTGCGGCAGCCATCTACCTTTGATTTGGTGCCAAAGTTCTCCCTCGTGCGTTCCCACCCACACCCCTCCTGAACCGTCCTCAGCTAACGCGCTGATGTTCAGCTTTGCGAGAGCTGGCGGTCCTGCTGCCTCTGCTGGCAAGTTAGGCTTTTTAAAATGTACTAAGCCCTGTTCTCCTCCAACCCAGCAACTTCCGTCCCCAGCGAGCAGCAGAGAGTTCGCCTGAGGATCCTTCCGAGGCAGACCTGCCGGGGTGATGCGGCTGAAGTTTCTCCCTTCCCATCGATACAATCCATCCCCGGGCTTGCCCGCCCATATCACACCTGGCGCAACCTCTGCCAGACCTTGTACTGCGCCATATCCTAATCCTTCACCTGGCCCGAAGGAGGAAAACTTCTTGGTTCGCAATCGGTTCAATCCAGCACCCGTGCCCACCCATAGCTTTCCCTCGCGATCGATCAGCAAAGATTCAACCAAATTGTCTGAAAGCCCACTGCTGGCGGTAACTGTCGTCAGCTTTCCATCCTTGAATCGAAATAAACCCTCGCTCACCGATCCGGCCCAAACTGTTCCGTCTGGTTCCTCTGCCAAGGCACTTACGTACGGCCTAGTCAGATGACGGGGAATTCTGTAGCGCCGCCACTGGTCACCGTCTTGACAGAGCACCAAGTCATCGCCCACCCCAATCCAAACTCTGCCGGCTCGGTCCACCAGCAGACAATGAGGATCTTGAAGCAGGCTTTCCATTGATGGATCGGAATAGTGTGCAAGCTGCCCATTCAAAAGGCGAAAAATACCCACGCCTCTGGCTCCCAGCCACATGGTGCCATGCCGGTCTTTGAAAAGCGTGGTAACCGCCCTCCCCTTGAATTCCTCGATCCCGCTTAAAGATACTGGTCGATTGTCCTGCCAGAGCACCAACCCCGCTTCGGTGCCCACCCAAAGACGCCCCTGACTATCCTCAGCTAACGCTGTAATGGAGTCGGCAGGCAGACCATCCCGGATGGTAAAAGTAGTAAATTGTCCGTCTCGATAGGAGGTTAGTCCCCCGCCCGCACTTCCAATCCAAAGTGTCCCGCGAGTATCTCCGAAGAGCGTGCGCACCGGTCCACTGCCTAATCCCTCTCGCAGGCCAAAGGAAACAAAACGCAAGCCATCGAAACGTGCCACTCCGCCATCACTGCCTACCCAGATATACCCATCACGCGTCTGGGCTAGTGCACGCACCGAATTCTGCGGCAATCCTTGTTCTCTCTGCCAGGATCGGAAGCTAAACGGTAGCATGTCATGCGGGGTGTCGAATGGTGCCGCCTCCGATTCGATGCCGCTGGCCGTTACAAAATCGCTGAATGAAGTAGCGATGGCCATGTCACTAAAAGTCCAACCGCCGCCGCCGCCCCCATGTCTAAGATGGATTTGATCGAATGAAGCGTCCGCTTGGAGAAAGGTCGTCGAACTTGCCAATTGGCTTGCCTCGCTCGCACCAGGGCCAAGATCCGGGTTCATCCAGACTGTCACCAGATCATTACTGCCAGGTACGTACTGCACCTTGAAGACGATGGTGTTTTCAATTCCCCGTCGGGGAAGCTCATAAGGCAAAAAGGTTCCCACGGCACCGGAGGCCTCGAGTCGAGAGGAATGCAAATCGCAATCTCCAAAAACCTTGTTGGACTCACCGGTCTGAGCCGCATTAAACGCGCTATAACCCCAGGCTTTCAAGGAGTTGCCCACTGCCAGTCCTTCCTTGTCACCCGCGAAAAGTTGGAAGGCTGCAAAATACTCCTCCGTGGCTACATCCGAAAGCGGATCTATGTGAAATTTAAAATAAAGCGCATCGCTTGAGGAGTTGCTGCGTTTGACGGCGCCGCCGAGAATGTCATCACCCACGCCAGATTCATGCGCCAACGTCGCCCCCAAGTCGCTCCAAAGAATCGCAGCACGTGCGGGCACGGCAAAGCCCAGTGCCATTCTGATCAGCAGCTGCCAACTCGAGAGGATCTTGGCAAAACCCCTTTGTCTGGAGGGCGCCAAATACAACCAACCGCCTAAGGTTTGGCTGAAAGAGTAACGGGGCATTACCCCAATCTTGCACGAAGCTAAGCCTGAAGACAAGCAAGGAACAGTCTCTGAACAGCCTGTTTTGTTTCCTGGCCATTGTTGCAACGGCAATGATTCTCCGCACCAGAGAATCTTTCAGAGTCCATTACTCCTCATGGCTAAAAATGGCCTGCAAAGTGTTCAGGTCATGCCGGCTGATAAATTATAGCCGTCAACCAAATGATTCGCTTTAAGAAACTGAGCGCCAAAAGTCCTGGACCGCTTCGCGAAGCTGGTGTTCATTTCCAATTTGTTTGCGATGCCACCATTTCGGGAAAAGTTTTCGATACCGCCACTCATCAAAACGCGAGTCTATGAGCAGGACAATTCCACGGTCGGTCTCCGAGCGGATCACACGGCCGGTAGCCTGCAAGACACGGTTCATGCCTGGAAATGTATAGGCATAGTCAAATCCTGCGCCCGTCTTTTCTTGAAAATAGTCACGAATAAGATCCCGTTCCGCGCACAATTGTGGCAACCCCACACCGATGATCACCGCCCCGATAAGCCGGTCTCCAACCAAATCAATCCCCTCGCCAAAGATGCCGCCTAAAACGGCGAACCCTACCAATGTTTGACCGTGCTCGACAGAGAATGCCGCTAAAAACGTTTCTCGCTCAGATTCGGCCATGCCAGGACGCTGGGTGAGAACCGGCACCGTCGGATAGAGCGACTGAAACAGTTCGAGCACGGCGTTTAAGTACAAGAACGAAGGAAAGTAAACGAGATAATTGCCAGAACGCTCCTGCACGAGGGTGGCAATCGCGTGGACCACTTCTGAGAGAGTTTGCCTGCGAGCTTTAAAATCCGTGCGAATGCGCCCGTGCACCAGCAGTGCCAAATGTTCAGAGTCGAAAGGCGAGTTCAACTGTAAAACCGGATCTTCCTGGTTGCCGCCCAGCAATTCGCGGTAGTAGTTAATGGGCGTTAGAGTGGCGGAAAAAAAGACAGCGGCTTTTCCACGTGACAATGCCTGCTGGAGCAGGAAAGAAGGATCCAGGCAAAAGAGACGCACCCGCACAGACTCCGCGGCTTCCACCAGGGTGACGTAACGTTCGTCGTAAAGTTCAGCCGTGCGCCGGAATGAAAGGAGACGGAAGTAAAGCTGAAGCAGGTCGTCACGAAACTCCGCAGCCTCATTCCTTGTCAGCCACGTTTCAGCCGTCTCCAGCACGTCCTCCACGAGCATTGTCAGGGATGAGGGAAATTCCTTAAAAATGCCCATGTCCCCCCTTGCTTGCGGGAGTGTGCGAGTAGTGGCCGATGGAATGTTTTTAGTTTTGGTAACTGCTCCAGCCGAGAACAAATCCATCTCATCCGGGAAATCCGCTGAGCTCTCTGCTTCCGCACCAACCTTGCCAATAAGTTTCTTTATCCCGACGTTTAGCCGTGTGATTGCCTTGGCACAGCCGGGCACCTCCCGCTTGATCGCTTGTTTGACCTCCACAAGCTCACGTGTGTTGATGTCAGCGGAGAACATTTCCCGGGCGCGGTCCACGAGGTTGTGGGCTTCATCAACCAGAAAGGCAAAATCACCCGCTTCATCTGCAAAGTGGCGCCGAAGATAGACTTTGGGATCAAAAACATAATTGTAATCACAAATGATCCCATCCACCCAGGAAGAGATATCCAGGGACAACTCAAAAGGACACACTTGATGCCTTTGAGCCACCTCCTCCAAAACCCGACGGTTAATCTCTTGTCGTCCCAAGGCCTCGCGCATCGCCGGTTTATAGCGATCATAGTAACCCTGAGCCAAGGGGCAGGTGCTCAACTCACAAGCTTTCCCGTCTCGAATACAGAGTTTCTCCCTGGCGGTGAGTGTTACGACTCGAAGTTGCAGGCCCTTTCCTCGCAGATCGGCAAATGCCTTTTCCGCCACTGCACGACCTATGGTTCGGGCGGTCAGGTAGAAGATGCGCTCCAACTTTCGTTCGGCCATGGCCTTTATGGCCGGGAAAATAACGGAAATAGTCTTGCCAATCCCCGTGGGCGCTTCGATGAACAGTCTGCCACCGCGGGCCATTATTTTGTAAGCGGCTACCGCGATCTCGCGCTGGCCAGTACGATAATTTGAAAATGGAAATGCCAGTGCTTGAATGGACCGGTCCCGTTCCCGGCACCACTGGAAGCGTTCCTGAATCCATTCCACGTAAACTGTGGCGACAGCCTCAAAGAATAAGGATAAATTTGAAAACGAAAAAACCTCACGCAATTCTGTCACCTCATCCGTGTCCAAATTCAGATAGGTCAACTGAATGTTAATATGTTTTAAAGCCTGCTCATGAGCGTAAATGAAGGCGTAGATTTTTGCTTGAGCCCAGTGCAAGGGATCTGCGGTGCGATCCCACGTTCCCTGGATGGTTTTTATCTCTTCAAGCAACACTTCCCTGCTGTTCACGAATAAATCATCAATGCGTCCACGAATGCGCAAAATGAGATCGTTCGTCTCTATATCGTACGAAACAGGCACTTCCTTTTGATATCCGGATGGCCGTGATCGTTGTATCTTATGATGACCACGCGTGCCTGCCAGGGCACGATCAGAACCCACGAAATCTCGTTCTCCGCCCAGATTGCCACTGCGCAAACTAAACTGGACCAGGTCACGCACCCGAACTGAAAAAACCGGCTTACTCATTGCTGCCACTACTCCCATTTTCATTTCACATCCCGCGTGACGCAACTGAAATATGCCGGCGAAACTCGATCATATGGTTCCATCGTCGTAGGTGATTGAAGTGCCAAGGGAACGGCGGCGTCTCCAACTTGCCACCTTATCAGGGGCGCGACCAATTCATCACGACGGTTCATCTGTAAAATATCCATCGCTTGCGGGACGCGCGTCCTCCTGCCACCAGCGTTTTACGACCCATGACTCAATTTCTGCTTCCACTCCATCAGGGAGATAGGCCTGCACTGCGATTTTTAATTGCGTATGCGACCACTTGGAACTAAGGCGGACCTTGTAGACTACCCACGAACAACCTTCGGCTTGTGTATTGCCATACTGGCGACTGTCTGGGACGGGAACCATTTGGACATTCTGGTCCCCAATCCGTGCCAATGCCTGCACGACCCGAACAACAGTAGGCGCATAACGCCACTCCGCTCCGCCTTTCCGCAGACGAATGGCAACTGCAAGAATTGGTTGATCTCCCTCCAACGCCGGTAGCGTGGTTTCAAAAGCATAAACCTTCTTCTTGAATTTTTGTCCCTCAAATTGATTGGCATCCGCAAAACGAATATCCATCCGCGCATCCAGCGGCTGCGGCTTCAAGGTTAGCAACACACCGAGATCGGCAGCCTGCTGCCTTGTAATGGACCGTGTGGGCAGGCCCTTCCCTTCCTTTCCATCCGGCGTCACTTCCAACATCAAAAATTCAAAAGGCCGCAACCACATCCCAAGTGAATCGCCCACCTTGAACGGCTTACCATCAGGCCGGAGCAGCCGAGTCTGGTTGGGAAAATGCGAAACGACATGAAGCGTTGTCCCTGGCTTCGCTTCAATCCCAATACTGGCGTCGAGCCGCAGTTCCGCACGGCGTGAGGCGAAATGATCATTATTTAGAAAGAGCAAACCGTGCGCACCCTGACCATAAGCGTAACCATAAACTTCGTTTCGGAAGGGATCGCCCAAAATGTTCCGACGGTGAAGCATCATCGACTCGTGCTTTTTGGCGAGGGCCGTGATCCGCGCCATGAAACTTATATCCTCATCGTTCAGCAAGTAAAGGTCGCCCCAGAGATTCGGGAGAAATAAATTCCCCCGCCCCAGATCCATCACCAGCGCCTCCCGCCAACGCTCTTTGCCCATGAAATTTCCCCAGCGATCATCCGCCAGCCAGACCCCTAGGCTGTCCTTGACGATGGGCGGAATGGTTTTGGCATATTGCGCGTTTTGATCCTGCGCCAGCGAAACGGAATCGCGATAGTAAAGCGTGGGAAAAGAACTGGTGGCCGAGCCTTCCATGTGCAACCCGGACTCAAAAAGCATATCACCATACAGCGCCCAGAACGGCGAACGCAATCCCCAATACCACATGATAAAAACATCCGGCGCGGCCTCGCGAGCGCAGTTCGCGATGTCTATCAGATTCGCAAACCTCGGCTCGACCGAATACTTACCTGGCAAATGCCCGTGCTCGGCATGGTCGCAAAAGTAATCGCCGCCATCAAACTTCAACAGCCGGAGGTGATTTTCCTTGATGTGATAGAGCACCGCCTTTTTTAACATTCCATGATATTGCTCTGTCCCCAGGCAAAAGGTGATTCCTTCCCTTGTAATCGGGTATCCCTCGCGCCACGGTAACCCAGGCGGATGACCATCGGGAAATGCAGGAGGATAATCCCATGCCGATTGCGCGCCCCAACTGGTCGCAAACCAAAGTCCGAATTTCATGTTTAATCCCGTGACGCGGTCCACGATTTTTCCCGGACCATTCGGGTAACAGGTGGGGCGGAACCGCGTCAGATCCGATGTCGGATCCACCCAGCCGGTATCGAGGGTAAAATAGTCGAAGCGCATTCCCTTTTTCTGCCATTTTTCCAACACACTCAAGACGTCGAGAGTTTGCTCGTCGTCCAGAGCCGGACACCCACCCCAAAGATTGTTAATCCCAAATGGCGTATAGACAGAAATCGCCTTCTTTGGCCGAAGACTCTTCGCCTGGATGTACGAGACAAAATGCTCTTCTGCCTGCCCCGCCTTGGCCACACTCACGAGCGCAACATGACTGCGGAAACTCGCGTCCGGTGCCAATCGACGTCCGGGATAATGCGCGAGTTGAACGCGGCCTTTGTCACCTTGGTTTACGCCCGCTGGATGCTCAATGGCGGCAAAGAACTCTCCTTCCACAAACACCGGTGCGCCCTCGCCTCCACCCGAAGCGATTCCATCCGTTGTGAAATCATCAAGTTCGACATCGAGGAGCAGCAGTTCCTTACCGGTCTTGTTCGTCACTTCCACCCATTTGCGGCGGGTCGGTCCATCGAGTTCGAAATGGACATCAGCTTCCACCGCCAACGATGGACTACGCAGTTTAAATATGGCATGATGCGAATCAGCCAACTGCGCCCCTTCAACTTGGAAATCGGTCAGACGAACGAACGGCTGCGCCACACTGTCCAGGGACGCCGAAAAATTCAACGAGAGTTCCTGGACACCAGACAAACCGAACCGGTGATGCGAAAGCTTATTCTCAAAGTATCTGCTGCTGAGATGGCCATCATTCCAATCGAAATACCAGGCGAGTTGGTCATTCGCAAGAGTCAGTTGACGCGTATTCGAGATACCTGCTTTCTGCTTTGAATAAGACGCATCTCCTTTTGACTTTCCTTCAAGGATCAAAACCCAATCGTGAGCCACTCCACCGGGCGGGGGGCAGATCCACGAACCCGTATTGTCAGCACGGACAGGTGTGGCCTGAGTCTTCGTGCCATCAACCGGGTCGAAGTACGTCGCAGCATATTCGGCGTCCCGTCCCAGGTTCTTCACTACGATGGATTCGCAATCCGGCACATAAATGATTCTTACAACTCCGGGAACACCCGCGGATTGCGGACCGAAAACATCGTCGTTATTCAACGGATCAAGATTCCCCCACGGCGAATCTCCGTATTTCGCGACCACTTTAGCCCGCTCGCACATCCTATCGTCAAAGCCGGTGGCATCCCACCCTGCAACTTCACTCTTCATGGAATGCCATGTGTCGTCCGAAACAACCGTCAACAACTCACCATCGGTAAACCGTATCTCCAAACGGCCAATCAACCCGGCGGGATTGGCTCCTGTGGCCGGCATATTTTGCGCCATGATCGCAAGCACGTTGGTGCCCGTTTTCAACCAGTTCGAAAAGTCATTGAATTGCTTCCCGACCCTCCAGGTCTCAGCTCCGCTATTGGAAGCGCCGACCTCTTTCCCGTTCAGTCGCGCAATAAATTGATCGTCAGCAGAGACACGCAGTTGGGCGCTCTTTACAACCTTGCCCTCGGGCAACACAAAGCTCTTACGAAAAAACCGTTTTTCCGCCGGTGCATCCTGGGCGGGATTACCTTCTGGAAACCAAATCCACCGGCAACCTTCAAAGCTCAGGGAAGCCTTATTGGCAAATGCCGCCCACTCTGGATGTGGACGGAACTGTTGCCACGGATACTGTTCAAGCAACTTCTTGCCAAACGCAACTTGCCCCGAGCCGGGCAAATTCATCGCGTCATCCCACGGAATTACGCCGTAGCCGTTACCGCCGTTATGATGCGGTGATGGACCATGCGGATCGCCACGACGGTTCACCTGCCAGATGCCGTTCGCTCCGTAAGTGTGCCCTGCTGCGCCATTCATGAGACACAACCAAAACATCCGGCGCGTCCATTCAGTTGGCAGACTGTCACTCAACATCTCAAAGCTGGCTTCGCCATTAATCACCGGCATCACCGGCTTGTCCGCATACGATTCGCGCATGGTATGCACCGTTGGCGCCACGGCGTCACGCTGCCCATGTGGGGTTTGCAGCATATCGATGTCAATCAGCGAAAGATCATCCATCGCATGGCGCGCACTCAGCCTCCCGATCCCCGTTGGATGAATCGTTATGGGCCGGTGAAAAGGATCAGTTGCGCGCATGTAACGAGTGACTTCAGTCCAACCTTTCACCTGTTTTCGATCATCGTAAGGAAAACCTTTGGCCAGATACCAGGGCAGGTTCGCCTCGCCCGCCGTGCACCAAACCACCGGCAACGCGCCGTACCGTGCGATAAGATAACGCCAATGCGCCCTGGCTTTGTCCACTCCCATCAACGGTAGAAAATAACCCCATGCTCCCACAATACATGGCGTAAAACCCTGATCCACCAAATGCATCATTCTCTTATCTGCTGCATCAAAATACTCCGGGCGAATCCTCGTATAATTGGTTTCCCACGGGTAACCAGCCTCGTTGGCTCCACGCGGATCGAATGGATGCATGTCTGGAAAAAGCCCCGCGACCAGTTGGATCACATTGAATCCTTTCGCCTTCCGATCGGCCGTCAGCTTTTGAAAATCCTCCGGCCAATGCAACCGGCCTGAGAGTCCCATCCACCACGTGTCCCCCAACCAGAAAAACGGCGTCCCATCCGCGTGTTCAAAGAATCGATGATTGGCCGCCACCCGAATCGGACCATGCACATAAAGAAGATTCTGCCCAGAGTAAGGCTTTACTTCGACTTTACCCCGAATGCCATGCAGCCCCTTGTCTCCCGCCTCCGAGCACTCGCTCTGAAAACTGTGGGTTCCGACTACCGGCGACGCATAGCGCACTTTCCAAACATTTTTTCCCGCCCAAAATGCCGGCACGCGCAACTCCTGCCCTTTTGGATCGATGAAAGTGACATCAAGCGTTACTTCGTTGAATGGATCGCTGTAAGTACGGTTTGCGGTAAACGATACTTCAACCATGACATTCGCACTCGTCGTCAAACCCGCATCTGCCGCCATCGTCCAGAATGGCAATCCAAAACCGAGAAACCAAACGAGCACAAGTTGACTCCACCAGGTTTTGTTTGGATTTATTTTGGACATAGGTTTGAGTGGATAATGACTGCTGTCATCCATCCATAACAATCACCAAAATGCATGTCATTTATTGAAGTTTTGAGGTGGGATAAGGTCTCTCGTGGCAGTACGACCAACATCCCGCCGGCGATGCGCTCTCAAAAATAGCGAACCATATCGCAAAGCCTCAAACGCGCATGGTGAGGCCATTGGTGTCTAATCCCCTGACCGCTCATAAACGTAGGATTTGGGAACTGTGATGTCAGGAACTGTAATGCGCTGCAGGTCCGCGTAACCCACACACACAAACTCCCAAGCTTTGTCGATTCCCTGTATTTGCCGCTCGATCGCCGAGAGTAGGCGACCGCGGTCTGGAGCCAACTCAGGCTCCCCACGACTTTCAATATAGCGGATCATATCGTAGAGCGTGTGATCCCCGTGACCGATGGGGTAAATGGATTGGTGACGGTCAAAATCGGAAAGGCAACCGTGGATAAGGCCAAGAACTCCTTGCTCAAAGCGAGTCCAATTGCGTTTTGGAATTGTGCGCAGAACCGCACGAATCTTCATGCGGGCGGGTAGCTGTTCTAGTCGTCTCTGCTCTAAGAACTGGATTAGAGGCATGGTCTTACGTCCGGTTTTTACCTTCCGACGAAGCTCACGTAAAGTGGACGAATAGTCCTTGTAAATCGCCTCGGCGACCGAATAGAGAGGCGTCACGTAGCGGTCAACGTATCGTTGCTGGTTTGCCTCCCGCACTTCGCCGAGCTTGATGAACTTTTCCAAAAGTTTAGTGAGTGTATCGAGCATAAGCGGTGGATGGCCTAACTATTAATATGCAACCCCGGTTCGTATGTTGAACCGTTAAATTTAACCGTTTGCGACCCTCGGCAGTGGTTTATCATCCACAACACCTTTATACGAACCAACCGTGGTATATCAAAGCAAAAATCCTCCCCAGCCTTTCCCAATCCAATGCGACTTACGGCTAGAATCTCGGAGTCCATGATGTCGCTTTGTTGAGGAAGCTTTATCCGGACTAAGGGAATTTGGGAAAGTTGAGGCAAGAAAGGCCATTTGAGAGGCTGGCGCATAGCTTTCGTCAAACCGTCATTCCTGCCCATATTTACTCATCTTATTTGGGGCAAACCAGCGACCTGCTTAAGGCCCGTAGCGGCCGGCCTGTTTATAGCGGCCAATCCCAAAAACAATCCCCGCTTCGGCCCGGGATTTTAAACAGCTCAAGACACGCAATCCGAAGCGAAACCACCAGCGCAATCCAGCGCATTCGCCCCCCCCACCTTATTCTTGCCAATATTTGGACTCACCTTACATGGCTTCAACTATCACTGTAGCGGCATGGTTAGGCATATAACTTATTTCTTCGGCTTCGGAGTTTTCTCAAGATATAATAGGTTCAACTCAAAAACCTTCTTCGTCCGTTTCCATTGCTCATAACCCTCCCAAGTCAACAAAACTTGCACTCCGTCAGCCACTCCCGATATCCGATAAGGAAAAGGAACGCCGGGATGGTCTAGGTAAATGTGGTCTTTGAAAACAGACAGCTTGCCGGAATAGTCACGTTCGGGCCGATTAGGATCGATGGCATCTGAAAACTGAGAATAATGGAACGAAGATTCACTGATGACGACCAGCTCGCCCGCATACCATTTTGGGGAATCTTTGGGATCACGCCACGGTACGTATTTGCCGGACGCAGGTGCTGAGACAACAAATTTGGCTACCGGAATCATTCCGTCCGGGGAGCGTTCTTCGGCGTGTCCCGTGAAAACCAATAGCACTAGAAAAGTGACTACTCTCATACATGCCGAACTATTCATACCCGCTTCTAATATCCGAACCAGCCGTTGTATATCAAAGCAAAAATCCTCCCCCCTTTCGCGATCCGATGCCAGTTACTTTTGCGGTTTTTGTGCCTTTTCGTGGCTATTGAAAGATTTTGGTGGTTGTTGGAAAGCAACACGAAGAACCGCATCAAGTCTGAAGCGTGCCTACCTTAATTGTAGACCGAGCGGCAGGCTATCTCCCAAAGCTCGTGCCTCATCAGCCGCTTCCATAATGACAATCTCCGTAATCATCCGCAGCCACGGTTCCGGTGCGCTCACAGCTTTGAGTGCCTCTGCCGCCCTCGCTCGGATGCTTTCATCGAGATCGCGGGCACGATCTCCGGTCAACCGTGCCAGTTGTGCAACCGCAAACGCCGTGCCGTCAGCACTGCTCAGCCCGATCTCCAATAAGAGCGACAGCCATTCCGCCGCTTGCGCAGGTTCCACGGTTTTATGACTGCTCCCATAAATCGGCTCACGCGCGCCGAGTCGGCCCAATGCCCATGCCCATGGGCCGGCAGTGGCGGCTCGATTTTTCAACCGCGATGCAATCCAATTGCCGAGCTCCACCTTTTCCGCAGGTGGAAGATGCTCAAGTGACGCCGCGGTTCGGACCATCTCTTCCAGGCCTTGCGGCTGAACGCCCTTAAGTTTCGGTAGTGATTTTGGAGCGTCTGGCGGAATGCTCCGGGCGAGATGCGGTTTAAGATAATTCCACATTTCGAGTTGTTGCGCTTCGTTCAGTCCACCGGCAACACGACGCCACATTATCCAGAACTCGTTCCATACCGGTTGCGCCGCATGAAATGTGACACCGTCTCCGAAAAGCCGGAAAGTCTCCTCGCATCGCCAATCATCAAGTGCGTACCCAAATCCGGGACGCAGGCTGTAACCCATCAATTGAAGGAAGACGCGCTCATGGTCCACGGAACGCCGACGTCGCTTTGCGCCAGCGTGAAGCGTGCTCCACAGCTCACGCAGGAGTGGCAATCTCCACGTCTCTCGCGGACCAATGACACCTTCCAAAGTTCGGCTGAGTTGCTTCGCCTCTTTTTGCCCTCCCGGCGGCGCGTGCTGTCCATAGACGCGTTCAACGATTTCACGCGCTTCTTCCGAACGGGCGGGCATGGCTTCGGTTACGGTCGTGACCGGTTTCTCCACTGCCCCGCGCAACTCAAACTCCAGACGCCAGCGCCCATTCGTGGCATCTGAAACGCACCACAACTCCAGCGTGCCCAATTCCGTCAGCATCGCACGCAAATGCACCGGCACTGACGCGGTCTTTCCGCCGGCATCTTTAAGCAGTGTGTGAATGGGTGGCAGGGCGCGGAATTCCTCGCTGATTTCAACCAGGTCGCCCGGTCGGTCAATGCGGTCTGCGGTGGTGGAAAAAAGTGGAAATTGCACTGGTCGTCCCAGTGTCAGCGTAAACGGTTGCGCAGCCAGGTCCACCGGCTGGCCTTCCTCATGCCCTCTTGGGATGAGGCAGAGTGCGTGTCGCGTGGTTTCTTCCTTTTCCGTTGCCAGCCCGACATAAAACGCATGGGCTGCTCCGCCTCCAATGCGTTGTCCCAAGCCCCGCCGGGCGAGTCCGTAATACGCCGCTCCCCGGGCGACGGCCATTTCCAACGAGTAATGCGGCAACAAGCGAATGCGCGGCGCATCCGGCCACCACGAGGAAACCACCTCCAACAGGCGCTCGGCAATCTTAGGTGAATTGAATGCGCCACCGTTGAGCAAAATCGCATCCGGCCGGGGAAGCGCAGCCGTTGACACCATTTCGCCAAGTGCACTGAAACCCGCCTTCGCATGTTGGCGAAGGAATGCAGCCAGATGACGAGTGATCGCGGGCTCTTGTGTGTAAGGCAATCCCAATTCCTGCAAAGCCACTCGGGCTGCGCGCCGTGGCGCTTCATCGGGGGCACACGCGGGAAAGAAGCCATCCAGGATCAGGCGTTCCGTTTCGTCTCGCCGGAGTTCGGACGAAAGCGTTCCGCCTAACAGGCGGCTGCCTTCAGCGACGAGTGCAATGCCGTGTCGTTCGGGGCCACTGGCGCTGAGCAGCGATTCCTTTGCGTCGCGCGTGGCTTGCACCAACTGTGTCCATTGAGTGGCGCTGAGCTTTCGGCCACCAGCGACTAATCGCTCCTCGACCAAACGAGCCAGCGCGGCATCCATGTTATCTCCGCCCAGCATCAGATGATCGCCCACCGCAATGCGCCGTAAACCCGGTCCCTCAGGGGTAATGCCAACTTGAATCAGGGTGAAATCCGTGGTGCCGCCACCGACATCCACCACCAACACCAGGCGAACATCTTTTAATGCGTCGGCAAGATTGCGTCGATGATGGGCGGTAAAATCGTAGAATGCAGCCTGCGGTTCCTCCACGAGCGTGAATTTTTCGAGCCCAGCCTGCCGCGCGGCGCTAACTGTCAAGGCACGAGCCACCTCGTCGAATGATGCAGGCACAGTAATAACGACTTCCTGCTCCGCCAAGGGTGCGTTGGGATGGGCGAAGTTCCAAGCTGCAGTCAAATGCGCAAGCAATTGGGCGGAAGCTTCCACCGGCGAGATTTTGTGCAACTCGGCTGGCGCGCCCCAAGGCAGTATTGGAGCCGAGCGGTCCACGCCGGGATGACAAAGCCAGCTTTTTGCGGATGCCACCAACCGCCCCGGCACACGCGAGCCTTGCCAACGCGCAAACTCACCAGCGATCAGTTTGGGCGACTCGCCCCAAGGCAGGCTGGTTGAACCGGGTGGCAGCTCGTGCTCGCCGGGAACATACAAGCAGGAAGGCAGCAACCGTCGCTCTACAAGTTCTCCTGGCCGCTGCAATTGTGGAATCGGAAAGTCAAGCACCGGCACGTCCGCGCCCTGCTCCACCTGTATGGATGCCAATGCGCAGTTCGTGGTGCCGAGGTCAATTCCGATAATGTATGGAGCCTGAGTCATGCCGGAACCAAACTGAGCGACTATTCCTTTAGCCGGACATTCAGCTCCAGCTTCCATCGCCCTGCTCCGCCCTTCTCAAGGCAACGCAACTCCAGAGTGCCGATCTCCGTGACGGCAGCTTGCAGGTTCACCGGCACCAGTTTGCCTTCATTGCCTGCTGTAGATGGCAATGTGCTTTCGATCGGCGCGACTTCCTCAAGTTCATCGTTGTCGGCAACATCCTCGATCATGGTTCCAACCCGGTCGTCGCGGCGAACTGAACTGGAGAAAAAACGGAAGCGTGTCGGTTCCCCAACAACCAGGCCAAACTCTTGCGGCGGCACATCGGCCAAAGTGCCCTCTTCCATGCCGAACGGCGCGACGCAAAGCGCCTTGACGGGCGGCTCCATGCCCGGAACAGCCGGCATCGCCGTCTCCACCCCAACGTAATAAGCGCGCGCAGTCCCTCCACGAATGCGCAAGCCGTGGCCCTGCTTTACCCAACCGTAATAGGCCGCACCCCGGGCAACGGCCAGATCCAGATCCGCCCCTTCCAACTCCTTCACCGATTGTCCTCCATCGACCGAAAGCCATTGGTTGAGGACTTCAATGACACGATTCTTGAGCGGAGTGGCTTTGAAAACGCCTCCATTGAAAAGCACAGCCGTCGGATGGACGAATGTCTGTCCGGTCACCTTCACCGGCGAATCTAGCGCGGTCGCAAGCGCCCGGGCCTGACGGGTAAGAAAGGCTGCCAGATGACGTGTAACGGCGGCATCCTGAGCATACGGCAATGCCATCTGCGTGAGGCCGGTGCGACGGGCAGTTTGCGGTAGCTCCGTAACCGCTGTTTTTGGAAAAAATCCATCGGTCAGGACCTGCGTCAACTCTTCGCGGGTCAACTCGGCTTTGATCGTGCCGCCAATGAGCGACGACCCCCGTCCGGGAATGACGAGCGGAACTTTTTTCAATTTCGCGTCCGCAAACATCTGCTCCTTGGCCTGGCGACACGCGAAGGTAAGCGCATTGAATTGCCAGGCATCGAGTTTCTTTCCTTCTGCAGCCAGACGCTGGCTGATGGGATGCGCGAGTGCGAGGTCCATGTTGTCGCCGCCAAGTAAAATATGATCGCCGACCGCCACCCGGGTAAGCTGCACTTCGCCATCCTTCTCCGCCACGGCAATCAGCGAGAGGTCCGTGGTGCCGCCGCCGACGTCCACGACGAGGATCACTTCGCCGGGACGCACCTGTTTACGAAACCCTTCGCCCATCGCTTCGCACCAGGCGTAAAGCGCAGCTTGTGGTTCTTCGATGAGAGTGACGTGCGGCAAACCAGCTTGTTCCGCCGCCTTGAGCGTGAGTTCGCGCGCCGCAGCATCGAAGGAGGCTGGCACGGTCAGGACGACTTCCTGTTCCGCCAGCGGATCTTTCTTGAACTGATGATCCCAGGCCTCGCGCATGTGGCTGAGATAACGGACAGACACCTCCAACGGAGACATACGTTTAACATCAGCCGGTGCCTGCCATGGCAGGATGGCACTTAAACGATCCACGCCCGAATGACACAGCCAGCTCTTGGCCGACGACACCAGGCGCATCGGAACCTTGGCACCGTGAGTGCGTGCAAATTCGCCAATGATCTCGTCCTTCCTTTTCTTGTCCCACGGCAACGCGAGACTGCCTGCGGGAAACTCTTGTTCGTTGGGCAGATAAAGGAACGACGGGAGCAAAGTTCTTTCTTCCGCGCTGCCAACCGACGTGACTTGTGCGAGCGAAAGCATGGTCTGGTCCCGTCCGCGCGCTTTGCCTTCCTCGAGGTTCAGGTAGGACACCGCGTTATTCGTGGTGCCCAGGTCGATGCCAATTGAATAATGAGCCATGAAAATCTCCTAGCTAAGTTCCACTTCCGCCGGTGCGAGCACGCGCGGGTCTAGTGTTTCGGATACCTTTGGCAGGCGTACTCCCGTCGTCACCCAGCCGTGGTGTTTGAGCGCTCCACGAAACGGCGGCTGGCCTGCTACATTGCCGGTGAGCCGGATACGTTGCGCGTCAAAACCAGCCGGCACGGTCACACTGTCCCCTTCGGCCTGCTTCAGCACCGGTTCGAGCGCGAGGTATTCTGACAATACTTTGCGGCAACCTGCATGCACCACCCGTGCTGCGGAACCAATGTCGGCATCAGAAAAAGTCGCCACATCCTCCTGGACAAAATCAATCAGGCGACCTTCACGCTGGAGCATCGACAACATGAAAAGGCCCGAAGCGTGGACCTGTTCAGGCGGTCGCTCTGCTACTTTCGGCTGGGCGGTTTTCTCTGGTTCACGCAGCAACAGAGCAACCTGCCGCGCAAAAGTCGGGTTGGACAGGGCCCGCCAAAAACAGCTCATGGCCGTGCCCAAACGAGTAAAAAACGAGGGTTCAGACTGGTTCTTATCTTCCATAAAGGAAGCATAAGTTACTGCGTCTAAAGCAAAGGTCAAACCTTTGGCGCTTAAACACACGCTTGCATCTGCATTGCCACACAAGCATGCGCAATCAGTCTTGAAACTGACAATGCAGTTAGCCCAGAGGCCGCGACCGTTTCAGATTAGGCTGGAACAAGTTCCTTGAAAGGCTTCTTTTGCAGATGGAATCAATCTTTGCGGAAAGTCTCCTCGGATCACTTTTCGCTCAAGTAATGGGGCAGTGCCTGCCGCCCGACTGGCTGGGTTATTGCAAAACCGTGGCATGGCTTATCAGCCACTGGTTATCTGAGGCGGTTCCGTCCGTGCTGTTCGGAGTTAAAAACACATTTTTCCATTTTTTAAGCTGGGCATGACCGTCAGCAAATGTGAACGAAGTGGAATCGCCGTGATTTACAGCGGGCCGGTCGTTGAGACTCGTTGGACGGACCAGGAAGAAACCATCGTTAAGCAGCAACGGATTTTCGTCCAGGAAAACGAAGGCGTCTGAACTGCCTAATTTGGAGTTGAAATCAGAGTATTTCGAGAACACAGTGTATGCAGGGAGGATCTCACCGGGATCGTATTTCTTGGCAAAGGGCGATGTTCCAACATAGCAGTTTGCCGAACAAGACCGCACGCGCGGTTGCTTGGACACCGGGTCTAGACTATGGTCTGCGGGGCAACGATACACGCCGGCATTTTTTGCATAGCTCCCAATGGACCCCACTAATTGTCCAATGGTCGGATCGCTATTCCCCAGCACTCCGAGAAGAAACGTATTGGTTTCTGCTCCAGCAGGAGAAGATCCACCACCACCGCTGAACGCAAAACTTCCCGCAACCCAGTTTGGGCTGCTCGGAGCAACACCAATGATCGAACCAGCGCCATCCGGATGTCCCTCATTGTACGGTATTATATCGTCGTTATCACCAGCATAAAGGATGCTGGCCAACTGCAACTGTTTCATGTTGTTGAGACATGAGGTTCCCTGAGCCCTGATCTTTGCTTTAGACAACGCGGGCAGGAGCAAACCCGCAAGTATGGCTATAATGGCGATAACCACCAGTAACTCAATCAAGGTAAAACCATTCCGTTTGGCAACAGCCTCACTACGGAAATGACCAATAAAACTGTTTGGCATGTTCATACTAATTTTTTCTCTCCTTGAATCTCTTCCAGCAGCCACGCGATCGCCGGCTGCTGGAAGAGGATACTTCATGCGACTTTACTCAGGAATTTATTGAACCTGAACGCGGTAGAAGCGGCTGCCCCCACCAACCGTGTCGTTAACGGTTCTAACGGCATTATTGCCGGAAACAGATGAGCCGAGCGAACTCCAAGTTGCGTCAGTCAAATGGTTCTTGTACTGAACCTGATAGGTCGATCCCGTTACCGTCGGGAACGAAATCGCAACGTTTCCGCCGCTGACCGACATCTTGAGCTTAAGTGCCGGGGTGGTTGGCACCAACATGAGGAAGTTCACGTTGACTTCCGGATGTCCAATCACCGGCGAGCCACTCAGTTGGAGTGTATTGGTCGAACCATCAAGCGTGAGTTTGACCAGGTCGCCATTTCCATCCTTTAAGGAAGCCCATTCCCAGGTTGACCATCCGCCAACCTGGATGGAGAAATTACCCAGGAAGTTCGTCGTTTGCGTGCTGGTGCCAAAACCGCTAGTCACCTGCGACAGGATGGCTTCGGTGGGTGCTGCTCCTTCTGCAAACCGTCCGATAACGTAGTAAGTTCCGGCTGGATAATGCCGGGTATAGTTGCACCATGAGCCGCCGCCGAAAAATCCAATATTGTAATTGGTTGTTCCCGGCCCAAACTGATCTCTTGGCAAATCACCAGAAGGTGTGGTTGATGGAGCGGGAGAATTGAGACGATAGTTGAATGGCTGCGCACCTAAATCCGATTGATGATTGTCCACACCCGGCACGGAAGACAAGCCGGCATAGGAGCCAACCTGCGGATTGTCGAAGAATCGCCCACCGCCGTAGTCATAGTCCGCCGCCTCCCACGTATAATTGGTTGAATTGAAGGTGCCGAAGCTGTTCGTTGAAGTGGTGGTACCGACGCTGTCCGTCAGGGTGACGATTGCAGTATGATACGTGTTTACTGACACGGGATAACTCACCGTCCGGCTGGTCAAGGAGCCACCAAGAACCAGACCAGTGACATTCACTCCGTCCAGATTAACCATGATATTACTGGCAGTAATTCCGACCGAAGAATGGGCTACGAAACTCAACGCATTCGTGTATTGGAATAACGCTGTGCCGTCCGGTTGAAAATCACTGACGATGGGAATCGCCGGCATGAGCAGGAAGAAGTTCGCGTTATAATTTCCGTTATCCGTGGTAAACCTCAAGGTCTTTACCGAGCCGCCAGTAAATTGCACGAGGTTTCCAGCAACATCTCTCAACGGCACCCAGGTATATTTTTGCCAACCGCCCGTGGCAGGCACGGAGAATGTTCCTAATTTTGAGGTTGTCTGGCTGCTCGTGCCAAGCCCACTGGTCACCAAAGACATGCTGGCACTGTCCGTGGTGCTGCCATTGCCATCCGCAGCACGCAGGAAGATATTATAAATACCGGCAGGATATGTTCGGGTGTAATTCCCCCAGTTACCACCGACAGCATTCCCCAGATCGTAATCTTGAAAACCCGCATGTGTCAAACGAGGCGTATCACTGGCGGTTTCCGTGCTTAAACCAATGCGCGCATAAGCGTATGCCGCCGGGTTGTTGTTGATAAAATCCATCCCGCTCACGCCGTCATTTAAGGTGTAGGCATTGGTTTGCGGATTATCAAAGAACAGCCCGCCACCGTAATCAAAATCCTCCGCTTCAAAAGTGTAAGCAGGTATGATTGTGTCAAAGGATGTGGTCGAACTCGATGAACCGCCATTCCCATCAGTTACTTGAATGAAGGCAGTATAAACCATATTGCTGGTCAACGAAGTGCTTACGCTCCAACTTGTGGACGAACCTGTCACAGTGAGCCCGTTGCCAGCCGTTAAATTCGTTATCGATCCCACGCCGGCCAGGTTGGTGGCAGCCAATTGCACGGTGATGTCGCTCGGATCAATGCCGGCAGAAGCGCTGGCCGTGAAGGAGAAGTTGCTGTTCAACTGGAACATTGTCGAGCCATCCGGATAAACATTGGTAATGGTGACACTGGTATTCGGCGGATTGGTGTCTGCCGGCACCAGCAAATAAAAATTAGCATTATAATTCCCTTGATCAGTCGTTACTCTCAAGGTTTGGACGGAACCGTCGGTGGTAAACTGGACCAAATTGTTACCGCTGTCCTTCAATGGCACCCAACTATATTTTTGCCAGCCTCCAATTGCGGGAACGGAGAACGTACCCAGGATGCTGGGTGATCCACCAACTACCAACGAGAGACTGGCTGCATCCGCCTGGGTGCCATTCCCATCCGCGCCACGCATGTAGATATTGTAAACACCTGCGGGATAGGTCCTGGTATAATTTGCCCAGTTGCCACCGTTATTGAAACCCACGTCATAATCCACATTCGTCGTTCCGACATACGGCGCCCGGGGCGTATCACCGACAGTTTCGGTGTTTAGGCCATTGTCATTTCCGCCACGATATGCGAATTGGTGGTTATTATTGAGACTGCTGTAATCAACCCCTTCAGTCGCATCCAGATGCCGATAAGCATTCGTTTGTGGGCCGTCAATAAATAGCCCGGACGCCCCGTTGCTGGTATAATCATAGTCCTCCGCTTCAAAGGTCAAAGCAGGAACAATGGTGTCAAAAGATACGCTGGAACTCGTCGCCTGGCCGTTGGCATCGGTTACCTGGATCACGGCCGTGTAAAGCATATTGGTTGTCAACGCGGCACTAACGCCTTCATTATTGGATGGGCCGGTCACAGTCAATCCATGCGTAAGTGTTAACACCTTCAGAAAACTCTGCCCCGGCAGGGTAGTACTGGTTAATTGCACCGAGATGTTCGTGATGGCCGCTGAAGAAGCGGCCGTAAAAGAAAGGGCACCTGACGACTGGAACAGATATGTGCCGTCCGGATGGATGTTGCTAATTACAGGGCTCGCTTGTGCCAAATCGCCGCACATCGTGATGCAGGCAGCCGCAAACGCCGCCTTCGCTGAGGCCAGAAGCTTTGCGCTCAAATTACAACCTTGAAGGTTTTTGTATTTCATAGTTTTGCCAGGGGTTAACGAGGTTCACAATAGACCCGCAACCATCCCGCTGCCATCCCCGAAAGTGGGGATGCAATGGAGCCATCCTTGACAGCACGAGATTGAGCAATGAAGAAGATGATTCATCCACCTTTCCGGCATGGATCTGAATGACGTCAAGGAATTCCCATGACGACTCAAAAGATAGGTAAAAAGGCAGCGGATGGACTTCAGGCACACAGGCCTTTGCAAAGGTTTAATAAGCTTCCGCGCGATGTTTGGCCACGGCTTCAAGCCGGCTGCGCACATGCATTTTCTGACAAATGTTTTTAACGTAGGTGCGCACGGTCTCAGTTCCGATGTTCAGCTTGTCGCCGATTTCCTTGTAGATAAAACCCAGAGCCAATAATTCGAGCACCTCCTGTTCCCGGGGGGATAAATTCTCAGCTTCCCTGGGAGAACTGCCTATCAAATGGAAATGCTTCACCACCTTGCTTGCTATATGACTCGACATCGGAGCACCGCCCTTATAGACGTCACGTATGGCCTCAAGCAACTGTTCCGGCGGACTCGACTTTACCAGATAACCGTTGGCGCCAGCTTTCAGTGCCCTGAAAATACGTTCACTGTCTTCATAAACTGTGACCATGATCACCTGCATGGCTGGGGTGACCTTCTTGATTTCAGCCACACATTGAATACCCGACATGCCCGGCAGTTTGATGTCCATGAGCACGACATCAGGATTTCTGTCTAGAATTTGCGGCAATGCCTCCTCGGCGGAAGCAAATGCACCGAAGCATTTGATGTCTGAAGCGGTTTCAAGAATCTGAACAAGTTGCTCCCGCAAGCCCCGGTCGTCTTCAACCACAACTACTGATTTTTTCATATGCTATTTGTAATAAACTTTGGAGATCCCTGCTTGCTAATGATATGCCGCCACTTGATGGTTCAAAAGCATTGGTCGGCTGGTTTAACGAATAATCGCATGGAAACCGTTGTGCCATGATTTGTTTTGCTCTCGAACAGGCAATGGCCTCCGATATTTTTCAGGCGCTGCTTCATATTGGTCAGTCCATTCCCCGCCATGCCAGCATGAGGTTGAAAACCACAGCCATCATCCTGGACCGTGACGGTAAGAGAGCCTTGTTCAAAGGCCATGCGGATGGTGACTTCGGAAGCCCTGGCATGTTTTATCACATTATGCACTGCTTCCTTTACCGCCATGCTGATGTTATGACGTGTTTGGCTTGAAACCTGGACTTCATGTGGCAAATCAAGCACATGAAAACGGCAACGGAGCTGAGTCCGTTCACACAGTTGATTCACCATTTGACAGATATAATTGCCCAGTGCGTCAAGATTATCGTTCTCCGGATTCACTGCCCAAACCGTTTCATAAAGCGCAGCCACCAATTCCCGGGACATTTTCGAAATCCTATCGAAATCAGCGCGCGCCTTTTCCGGAAAAGTGGGATTATCCTGCGCCATGGCACTCACCAACGATATCTGGGTCACGCGGGCTCCCAGATCATCATGAATATCATGAGCAATGCGCAATCGTTCCTGTTCCAACGCCCCTTGATGTTTTAGACGCAACATTTCACGCTGCATTCTCTGCCACACAAAATAGCGTCCACTTCCTATCATGGCAGCAGTCAGAACACTGAAAGCCGCGCCCAAAAACCAATAAGTCTTCCAAAACGGTTGCGGCACCAAAACAGCCAATGAAGTTTCCTCGCCGGTCGGATTTCCCATCACATCAACCCCGGACACCCTAAATAAAAAGTGGCCCACTGGCAGCTTTTCATATCTGGCTTCCAGAAAATCCCCCATCCCGATGCTATACATTTCATCCCACTCCACCACCATGTTGTCCCCGGGAGTGACTGCGGGCGCAGTTTCCTTGATCATATGCCATTCCGCATGACTGATTGGGTCCTCATCCAGGATGGCGAACGCCTTGGTCTGCGGATGCTGGCCAAAGTCGACAATCTTTGCCATGCTTGAGTGGTTGCCATCGGGCATCCAGCCAGGTGGTGTCTGATTGGTAAATCCGTTATTCAGCCGCTGATCAAAAGGAGAATGAATCAATTCAACTGAGGCCGAATTGCCGGAGGACTTGGACACGACCAGATTGGCCACCACATAAATGCCCACGGTTGCGGGAGGACCACCAGAAGAAATGACCGCCCAAAATCGGGAGGCCTGCCGTGGAACAACGATGGTTTCGCGCCGATGAGCGAGCGGAGAAGTCGTCAACGAACCATTCCACCCCATGCTTTCTCCATTCACCTTGTAACGGTTTTCAGCAATCTGATCTCCAGCATCATTGAAAAACCGAATCATCACGTACATCTCTCCGAGTCCTTCATGCCAGTTCACGTCGTAACCTTCCAATTTATAGCGGATTCGAACGGCTTTTTGTCCGGAATTGGTGGTGGAACCGAAGCCGAAGGAAACACTCTCAGGAAACAGTCCAAGACTTTTGCTTTGCCCGCCCTGCAGTGAAACCTGCTTTCCATCGACAGTTAATGATTGAATCTTCAGAGCGTCGGATTTCCCGCTGGCACCCACACCGTTCATTGCCAGCGCAGTGCAGAGGCAGATTGGCAGAAGGATTGAGGTCGCTATCATCAGCAGGCGACGTCTCACTGGCCGTATGGGGACGTTTCTTTCGAGGTGATGATTTGAGTTGATGGGCATTGACTGGGATTACTGGGATATTCCGAAAGCGACTTAGATACTCAATATTGTCATGTTATTTTCTCACATCCTATCGCAATACAACCGTCCTTTGATGTCAACGACTCTTTTCAAGTGGCTGCCTCCCCGTTTTAGGGGATGTTAGTATAAAATGCAGCGGGCTACGATTACACAAGTTTTGACATTTGGAACATGCAGACTTGGTCCGTTTGAACTGATGCGACACGTAATTCCGTTGGTCAGTCGCATGGCCGCTTTCCTTGCCGTCACGGGTAGTGTGGTTGGCGGGGTGATCGGGCAGGAAACCTTCGAGGCTCCGATATTCTCCCCGATATGGACACAGACAAACAAGGTGGTTATCCAAACCAAAGGTGGCGCTGAGCCAACGCATGGATTTGCCCATTTTGGCTCTGCAGGCAGCCAGCTGCAGGGAAATCTGGCTTCCAACGGACTTTCTGACTTTTATATTGAATTTTCTTTTCGGACCGGTGACGCCACAAATCGTCAGTTCCATTTTCAAGTTTCCAGCCTGAAGGATGCCAACTCCCCATTCTCGGCATCTGCAATAAATCTTTATTGCGACGGAGTAAAAGGATGGGGTTTTTGTCTTGGTGACAAGGAGTATGCTTCCTGGCAGCCCATCGCCGGTTTGCCGAACATAACCCCGGACTCGTGGTATCGCCTTCGTTTTATTGGACGTGATTGGGGTGGCGCCAGGGCATGTTTCAGTTTGCAACTTTCTCTGCCAGATGGAAATAAGGTCGTCACTCCCGCAACGAACCTGATTTACGTTGAAGGTTCCGGCTCCAGACTTGAACCAGCGCGTCATTTTGCTTTCACCAATACCCGCGACAGCAATGCTGGTTTCGATGTGGCTGAAGTAACTATTTGCGAAATCACGCCGTACAAAGGACCTGTCATGAAAGGTGTGGATGCCACAACCTTGTCTGGAAAAGTCATGTGCGGTTATCAAGGCTGGTTTGGCGCCCCCGGTGATGGCAACCCGGAAAGGGGTTGGCGGCATTGGACCAAACAACGTGGCCCGCTTGCTGATGGCAATGCGAAAGTGGATTTGTGGCCAGACGTTTCGGAATTAAACGCAACGGAGCGTTTTCTCACCGACTTCAAACTCCCGGATGGCCGGACGGCAGAAGTTTTCAGTTCCTTTCAAAAGCCAACTGTCTTACGGCATTTCAACTGGATGAAGGACTATGGCATCGATGGGGTTTTCGTTCAACGCTTCGCAAACGGATTGCAGAATCGATCCACACGAGAGTATTGCAATACGGTTCTGGCCAACTGTCGTGAGGGAGCCAACCTCAATGGTCGGGCTTATGCCGTCATGTATGATCTCAGCGGACTTCGCTCCGGCCGTATTGATGAGGTCATTAACGATTGGCGCGCACTTCGAAGAGAAATGGTTATCACGGACGATTCCTCTTATCTTCACCATCGTGGCAAACCGGTGGTCGCCGTTTGGGGCGTCGGTTTTAACGACCATCGTGATTATTCTCTCGAGGAATGCCGTCGCTTCATTGAGTTTTTGAAACATGATCCTGAAGCTGGAGGCTGCACCGTCATGTTGGGAGTTCCCGCGCACTGGCGCGAATTGAAAGCCGATGCCGTGAACGATCCGCTCTTACTCGACATAGTAGCAATGGCGGATATCGTCAGTCCATGGACGGTTGGGCGCTATACCAATCCGGAGGACGCAGCCAGCTACGCCGAACATTCTTTAAAACCGGATCTGGTTTGGTGTCATGAACGCGGGATTGAATGTTTGCCCGTGGTTTTCCCAGGCTTTAGCTGGCACAACATGTACGACAAGCCATCGGATCAAATCCCAAGATTGCATGGACAGTTTTTATGGTCGCAAATTTTGTGCAGCGAAACGAGTCAATGCTTCGATGGTATACGTCGCCATGTTTGATGAAGTGGATGAAGCCACGGCCATTTTCAAGTGTGTCAATGACGTTCCAATCGGCGAAAAATCAAAATTTATAACCTTTGAAGGTTTGCCAAGCGATTATTATCTGAAACTGGTTGGTGCGGGAACCAGGTTGATTCGTGGAGATACTCCGGTGGTAGAAAAGGTATCATCAGTTGTGCACACGGAATAATCCATCGTTGAGCCGGTGCAAAGTTGTTTTCAATCGATAACCCAGGTCTGGCTCACGGATAAACGAGGCGAAAGAACAAGCTGCCATTGGTAGTGCTTACCGGGACGAAAATCTGGTTCGTGGCGCCCGAACTTGAAACTGTAAACCAATTCGTGCTCAACCCGGCACCAATTGAATTGGTCTGGGATTCGAGCCGCCAACCGGTGTGATCTTGAGGCCAGTTCAACTGCATAAGACTGCTGCTCATCCCGAAGTGTAATTGAGGAACAGTTATTGCCACGGGACGCGCACTGGCTTGAACCGAATTGGCGCTTTCACCAAATAAATTAACTGCTGAAACGACGTAGTAATAGATCGTCCCGTTGGTTAGACCAGTATCAGTATAGGTAAATCCGATCAGATTTGTTGCCACATTTATATAAGGTCCACCACTGGTGGCAGCTCGCTTTACATTGTAACTGGTCGCACTCACACTGGCGGTCCACGACAGGCCGATCTGATTGCTGGTGGCGTTCGTAACCGTAATTCCGAGCGGGGCCAACGGCGGTGTTCCATAAACGTTGAAATCATGGATACTCCAATAACTCCCTTGCGCGCTGCCGGTCTGTGTTATTCGGATGTAACGCGCTGCCTGGGTTGCGAAGGTTATAGTAGTAATGGCCGAGGCTCCGGTTCCGGTCGCCACGGGACTGCCCCAGGCGAGTCCATCATTGGAAACGTTGACCTGATAACCGCGTGGGTAATCGCCGGACGAATTCACGGTATTCAGAACAATCTTGTAAAACGTCCTGGCTGATCCCATATCCACCTGAAACCACTGTCCGGCGGTCTGGGATGCACCTGTTGACCAGCGTGTGTTTAGATCCAAATCAATTGCGTTGGCCGGCGCATCGCTGCCAGAAGTGTTCGACGCGACTACCCAACCCGTGCGGTCTAACGTCCCGGGTGTGGCGATAATGGGAGAGGAATTGGCACTCTCACCAGCAGAGTTCTGAGAGGACACGACGAAGAAATACGTTGTTCCGTTGGCCAGGCTGGTGTTGGTATAAGCCAAATCCGTCACGTTGGTTGCAACGATGGTATAGGGCCCGCCGCTGGTGAGGGAACGTTTGATATTATAGATGGTCGCACCCACGGAGGCTGCCCAACTTAAGGCCACTTGAAAGTTTCCTGCCGTTGCCATCAGCCCAAGTGGCGCTCCCGGCGGTACGCCACTGACGAATCCCACGGTAAAGGATTCCGATGTGCCAATGGTAGTGCTTTGGGCAATGAGAGCATTGGTGCCACCATTGCCTGTGGTAACATACCTCCCATTGTTCATGGCACGAAGGCCAATGTTACCGCCGCCCGCATCAAATTCTGTAAATGTTTCCCAACTGCCGAAGGACGTTCGGTTGGCAATCAATGGGCTGGCACCGTTATTGTCCGCACAAACATACTGGTTGTTTGCCATGGCAAGCAGGGCAATATTACCGCCTCCCGCATCAACCACCTGGAACTGCTCGGTTACGCCGACCGAGGCGCTCCCGGCGATCAATGCGTTGGTTCCACCATTGGGTGCACTGACAAATTTGCCGTTGGCCAATGCCTTCAGGGAATAGGTATTGCCGACCACCAATTGATGGGAGAGCATGGATGGGGCGGAATAAAAACCAAGGAATTGCAGGTTGAATAGGATTCCGCTGCCCCCGCTATATACCAAATAAATATTGTGGCTCTCGCTTGTGTTAGTGATGCCGCAATACATGTTCAGGTAGGTTTGAGATCCACCTGTTCCCACAACCGCACAAGTTCCAATCATCGTCCCTCCAGGGCTGTCGAGGTGGATCTCAATATTCCCTCCCGAACCGGCACTGGCCACCCTGGCGACAAATGTATTCAATCCGCTTAGATCGATATTGTTGTAGGCTGTCCAATCGCCAGAAGAAATATTGCCAATATTCTGTCCACCTTCATCGCAGGTCTCAATCGCCACACCCAACGTGCCATTGTAATTGGCAGCTGGAATCGGAGTAATAACCTCATAATCGATGGAACTATTGGTAAGTGCCAACCTTCCGGGATTGAGGCCAGTCACAATATTTGATTTGATAATTGCGGTTCCCAAGACACCCGCTCCTAACGAAGGCGGACCAATCGCGATACCATCAAGTCCGGGAGCGATGATCGTATTGTACTGAAAAACTGTGTTCGTGCCGGTTGAGAAACCAACCGCACTGTACAAGGAATCAATTATGTTGTTCGAAGCGACATAGGCATTCGCGACGGTTCCCACGCTCTGACCGTCCCCGCCATTGCCGATCATCATGGCTTGCTGCTGTTGGCTGTAGCCATTGCCGCCGCAACGCAGGACGGTGTTGCCCGTAACGGTTGCGGAAAGTAGGTCCGATCCGTTCACGCCAAATTTCATCACCCCCAGGCCAACATACCTCGCTGTATCGGACATAAAATTATTCTCCACCAGGTGACCAGTCCCACCGTAAATGGCGACTCCTTTCCCGCCCCACGGCGCAATTGCCGTCGTATTCATGATGACAACACCATTCATCGGCGCGTAGTATTGGTTGCCATTGTAATTGACTGAGTTAATGGCATTGGCGTCATCACCGGTGCCTCTGACAAAGTTGTTCCGATTGGTAAGATTGTTTCCAACGGTTCCATTCAGACTGACGTTGTTGAGGTTAATCCCATCGGCCCAGATGCTGGTGAGTCGGCAATTCTGAACCGTTCCGCCGGTGCCGGACGCCCAAAAACCGGACATGGTATGTTGCGTCCAAATCCCATCTGCCAGCCAATTATTACCGCTGGTATCCATCGCACCACCGCAACCGTCAACAACTGCCCTGCTGGTGGCATTCGCATCGAGGGAAAAATTTCGTACCGTGCAGGAAGTGAGATTAAATATGGCACCCAATGGAGAGGGATTGGGAAGCGGCATGTTGCGATATATGGTGCTATACCATATCCCTGCCCCTTGGATTGTTATTCCTGTCGCAGTAAGCCCACCCATCGTTCTGACATAATAGGTGCCGGCGGGTATCCAAACGCTTTTCCCCTGAGTTTGGGCATCGTTGATGCAATTCTGAATGGCTGCAGAATTATCCACACTACTATTGTTGGCAATCGCATTGTAAGCAGAAATCGAAAGAGAATTGGCAGGCTGGGTTAAGGCAGCGGGAGGGGTTTCCAAATCAACCACATCGATGTAATAGAATGCCGCCGAATTGGTGGAATCCTTCTGCAGCCTGATCGTACTCCCCGGTGTGACAGCGCCACCCGCAATAAATGTATGTACGTCATCAAAAAACACACGTGGACTACCGTCTGCCGGATTCTGGTCGTTGCCATTGTAGTTGGTGCTGTTCTCATACAACCAGGTTTGCATTGAGTTGAGGTTGAGGCTCTGGCGAAAAACTCCATTCACGTATAGATTCAATGTGGCTGTAATCCCTCCCCCATTTGGAGCGTCTGGAATCGATTCGCGCACATTAATCGCTGTGATGCTTTGGCCGGTGTTATTCACCCATTCCACATATTGGCCTGTAGCGGTGAGCTGAACGTAAGCATGCCCCGATGCCTCAAGTTGCGGACTTGAGTACGGCGTCGTTGGGGGCGACACCAGGGAGACTATGGCTGCGCCGCCGCCAAATGTTCCTGCCTCCGCCTCAAAACTTATGAACGGCGTGGTTGCTCCAACAATGGCATAAACCTTATTTCCGAGACCCATCAGCGAAAGTGCAATACTCAGTAGACAGAAATATCCAAGGTAGTTCTTCATCTCTCGAACCGCCTCCCTCCAAGCCCGGAGGGATTGCATGGGATGAAAAACGTAAATCACAAAAGAATTTATTTTATGGGTCAAATGTTGAGCAGCATTGCACAACAGAAAATTGGAGGACATCCCCTAAAGCGGGGAGGATTGAAAACATGTTGAGTCAAACCACTGCATTTGGAAGCTATTCAGGCGACCGTGCTTCACCTTGGCTCGGGATCAATCACACTCGGCTAACTTCCTCGCAAGCCAGTGGAAGTAGCCTGAGGATTCCAGAGTGATCAGTCCTTCTCCAATAGGAAGACCCTCGAAGACTTTCTGCCCAACCTGGCCTCCACCTTGAGCATTTCAGAATACCCCTTGGGATTTACGATGGCGGGGGAAGTCTCAAATTCATGGGTCATTACATATTTGCCAACCAGATTCGTTGAGGTGATCCGAACTATCCCTGCCCCCTCAGGTGCGTCGAGACTTTCGCTCTTTGGAGTGATAACAAGATGGCGATAGCCAGCCGGCAGATCGATCTCAGTGCGGGTGGTATTATCACTTTTGTGCGAAATGAATAAGGGCAATGTGCGTCGATCCGCTCCAACGGAGAATATGGAAGGAGTAAAGGGAAGGTCGAAATAAAGGTATTTCCCATCGATGATGCCATAGTTATCGATCTCCACCATGAATTGCTGAAGGCCGGGATAGGTATCAAACTGAGTCTTCAAATCGCCTACCGGTCGCGCACCCTGGGCCACCTGCGCAACCATCTCCTGATAGTAACGTTTCCTCTCCTCCGGCGGCAGTTCTGAAAAATACCGATTCCACGCACTATAATTTCCGCCGTAGTAGTGGAGCGCCATTCCGAGCCGGGTCTTGCCATCTTCAGAGATGGATACCGTATAATCTGTTTCCGTCCTATCCTCGTGTCCTTTGGCAGCCTTGATCACTTCACTAGTCCGACTGGAGAGTACAAGGCCCAGCTTGCCGTCGGAGGAAGTGGAACCTAAGTCGGCATATTGGTCAGTATCGTTGAGATAATATATTTCTCCGTCCAGTGTGATTCTGACCAGAGGCCAGTGAAAGGATTCAGGCAGCGGAAATGACATGGCGACATTTGTAATGCTTGCGATTGGCGGCAAGGCCGAGGCTAGAACGAATTCGGGCCGGAATCCGGCGACGGACAGCATTGCATGTAAAAGAATTGCTCGATCGGCCGCATGCCCGTAACCATCCGCCAGCGTCGTGTCCGCAGGTGAGAGTTCAGTCAATGAAAGTTCGGTGAAAGCAGGCCCGGCCTGACGAATGGACTTGGCGACAAAATCACGAATAGCCTTTACCTCCTCCAGCCTGCTTTTGCCCTGACCGGTTAACTGCTGAACCAGCGTAATGGTTTTGGCACGCTGTTGGGACCGGTTCAGCATCGTGTCGTTGAGTTCCTTCAAATAAGACTTCAGGTCGCCGATAAAGTAACCCACGCCGTCGTTATAAAGCCATTCCGGAGGAAGCTGCGATTCCGCAGGCAAGGCTTTGATGTTATCGGCTTGCCAGCGGAACATCTGGTTATTGCTGTTGGTCTCCGCCTCTTCCTTGATATTGCCCGTTTTCCAGCAGGCAAGCTTTTGTATTTGAAGGTCCCTCGGAGCACTCAACTGAAATGACTTGTGTTCCAATTCATCAGCCAACCGGAATGACTCAAATCCTGACAGGAATGGTTTGCCTTTGCTGGCTATCTCAAGCTCCACCTCGATGGTAGATCCAATATCCACTCCAGGCAGGTTGGCAACCAGTATCTTTCCTCCTGTGTAACGTTTGGCGGAGGCATTCCAACTGGCATCCATTGAATTGATTTCGTTGGTGGAGATTTCCTGGCGCTGTCCGGTTTTGGAGATCACGATGCCATGGATTAGTTTGGCCTCCTGGCAGGCGGGATTGTAGGCAATCTTGACCTCGGCCTCTCTAATCTTCCCGGCATAACTGAGAATTTGCTTGGAGTATTTCACTTTATATAAGGCGGTGTGAGCATCCGTTACGCACAATTCTTTGCGGCTTTCCAAAATCCTCGCATTCGATTCGACGGACGGCGCTGGATCAGTATCAAGACTCTCAGCCGAACTGGCCATCGTGCTCTCTGAGTTGGCCAGCACAGGTACTTTCCGCTCGTCGCATTCCAGGGATTTCAGTGTCTTCTTAAGCTTCAAATACTGTTCGGGCGTAAACTCGACCGCTTTGAGCTTTAAGTCGCGAGAGCATTCCAAGACTCCGTGCTTGAAATCGAAATTTTGCCGGTAGCTCAGGCGCTCGTCATCCACAAGTGAACAGGAGGGCAATGATACTGCTTCCGCGAAGCCGTCATCCAGCTTGAGTGATATCTCTTCTTTCAGACCGCAAACGACGCGTGTCTGCAGCGGATACTTCCTTTTTTCCAAACCAGTGCCTCCGAGGATAAAATTAATCATGCCGAGCTTCTCTCCGATCCACGGGACGCTCACCATGGATTTACCGCTGCCGGTAACCGTCATCCCTTCAACGGAAAATTCCAACTCTGCCCGCACCCCCGAAGACACATCAAGCATGTCCTCTGGTGTGAGTTTCAGCGACTTCAGTCGGGCGCCCGGAATTGCATGCTTGAGAGTGCCTTCAAAGAACCTCCGCTTATCATCAGGTTTCATGTGGGAAAACATATTCCGGTACGCATCGTCATTGACCCCTTCAAACAATAATTCCGATTTCGCTTCGAGCGTGCCGGAAGCTTTTAATATCCCCGCAGTTTTAATCCTCATCAAATGCTCCTCCACCTGCTGAATCGAGCTCACTTTCAGATCTTCCCCATCGGGACGACACACCAGGTAACTGCGATCACAATCGCCCGAGGGCAACAAATCGCGGGTGTGTTCGTCAGTCGGATCCATGAGAACGTATTCTCCCTTCTTCAGTTCCACACCCACTATGGCATGATTAAAAAATGGATCCGCCACTTCAATGTCCTTCTTCGCACCAACGCTAATCAGCGTGGGATAGGCATTCAGCCCGGCACTTCTCAACAGCGCGACGAGCAGCGCCGCCTTGTCCCGGCAAACCCCATACTTTTTATCGAAGGTAATCTTTACGTCATGAGGTTCAAAACCGGGGCAATCCTTTTCCGGCGTCAGCCCCATGTAACGAATATTTTTAGAAACGTGATAGAACAGCGCCTTGATCTTGTCTGTGTCGCTTTTCGCGCCGGCAATCAGTTCTTCCACCGTCTTCTTCATCTCCGGAGTGATTGCCTCGAGATGCGGGCGGCTCAGTTCCCAGTACCATTTCGATACTGCCGACCAATCGGGCGTCGTGCTGATCAGCAACCGCTGTAGAACCATCCCGTACGATGGCATCGAAGGCTCCGTGAACATGCGCGGCACATTATCCACCTCCCAGCGATGGACCAGCGAATGGTCTTCTCCCTCTTGTTTCGTGTAACGAACCGTGCCGGGGACCTCGTTCCTCAATGCGATACGTTTCAAGGGGCGATCGACCGGCGAATGAACCTCATACGAGAGATGGCGAATGTAACCGTCACCTTCAAAAATGTTCTCCTCTGCAAATTCACCCGGAATGTAAGGACGCTGTATCCTCTGCCGCGTGATGGAATGAATCACGTCACCAATTTCAACCTTGGGAATGTTCACCCTCAAAACACGGCTGTTGGGATCGTAAATGTTCATCTGCATCTGGCTGTCATTAATCATCTCCTTCGAATTTGCAGCCACGTCCACCAGGAAGGTTTCGCCGTCAGGTTTCATCACCTCAATTTTTACAACCTCTTCCGTCGAATATGGTAGCGTGAAGTACAGGGAAAGCGTCCGGTTATTACGTTTGCCTTTTTCCGTGAGCACTTTGACAAAGGTTTCGTCCTGCCCCTCGCCAGTGCCGTCGGGACGGTAAACCCGCACCATTTTCTGTTCCACCGTTGCCTCGTCACAATCCGGATATTTCGCAAGGGTGATTTCAGCTGCGGCAGTCAGGACCTTATTCGGGTTCACGAATGCCCACATCTCGCCCGCGAACCGGTTTGTGTCGCCGTAAGTCGGTCCTGCGAACAGACCCATCGCGACAAAAATGCAAATGCCGAACAAAAGTCTGGATTTCATATGTTTTAACTTTGCAGTCTCAGCATATATAAACGGCGGTTCCATGCCAGCCAGTAATGATATAAGTGAACAATTGTTGTGCGCCTCAACACCTCACATGGCTTGAGAATACGAGGTCATTGGCCTGCTCCCGAAAGAAATGAGTGTGAGGAGGTTATGGAGCTACCATGGTCGAGGATCAGCTGCCAGCAAACGCAACCGGTGTCAATCAACATGAGAAATCGGTCGGTAATATCAGCAGATGCGAGGCAATTGTTCTCCGGAAAGCATGTCAACCACCCGGGTGCCGCCGACGCGGGTTTTCATCGTGACGTAGCCGGGATGTTCGTTGACAACCTCACCGATGATGGCGGCCTCCCTGCCCAAGGGATAAGCGCGCATAGCTGATAATAAAAGGTCAGCTTCCCTGGGCTTAACAAAGGCGAGAAGCTTGCCTTCGTTGGCGACATAAAGCGGGTCCAAACCAAGAATTTCACAAGCCCCTTTGACTTCCTCACTGATGGGAATACAAGATTCCTCAAGCCGGATACCCACCTTCGCCTGCTCAGCGATTTCGCTGAGAGTGCTGGTGATGCCTCCGCGAGTCGGGTCACGAAGGACATGGATATCCCTGGCGGCAGCAAGCATGGCTTGCACGAGTCCATTAAGCGGCGCGGTATCACTCGCTATTTCCGTTTCGAACTCAAGGCCCTCGCGCACTGACATGATGGCAATGCCATGGACAGCCATCGGGCCGTTGATGATAATTTTATCACCCACCTCCGCACGCCTGGGATGAATATTCACTCCAGGCTCAATAATCCCAATTCCGGAAGTATTGATAAATATCTTATCCCCTTTGCCGCGATCAACGACCTTGGTATCTCCGGTCACCAGGCTGATGCCCGCAGTGTGTGCCGCGCGCTGCATCGATTGGATGACACGCCAGAATTCGGGCATCGGAAAACCTTCTTCGAGAATAAATGCTGCCGAAAGATAAAGAGGTCGGGCGCCGCACATCGCGAGATCATTGACAGTGCCGTTAATCGCGAGATCGCCGATATCCCCTCCAGGGAAGAAAATCGGGTTCACCACGAAGGAATCGGTGCTGAAGGCAAGCTTCGCGCCATTAATCGAAAACATCGCCCCGTCGTGCAGAGGATTGAGCAATTCATTCTTGAACTGCGGCAGCACCATTTTTTGAATCAGCTGCTGGGTGAGCTTTCCACCACTGCCATGTGCCATTACAATCTCCTTGTGATTCATTATGGGCAATGGACAGGAGCCAAAGGCTATGCCGGGTTCAACGTCATTCGCCAGGCCAACGCCGTTTCTTTCCTTTGCCACGGTTATCATAAATTAGATGACATCTTCGGCTCCCAACGCGATGTGAATCAAATCCCAGGCCACATGAACCAGCGTCGCGTGGACCTCCTGGATTCGGTGAATGCTGTAAGAAGGGACGATAAAACAATAGTCTGCCAGCTGCGGGAAACGCCCGCCGTCCTTGCCTGCCCAGGCAATGGTCAGCATCTCCTTCTTACGCGCCTCTTCGAGTGCATAAATCAGATTGGGTGATTTACCGCTGGTGCTCACGACCAATGCCATGTCGCCCGGTTTGCCGTGCAGTCGAAGCTGATTGACAAAAACTCGACTGGAATCAACATCGTTGCTGATGGCGGTCATCGTGGCAATATCGGTCATCAGCGGAATCACTGGAAACGCAAGTCGTTTCTCGATGATTGGATGGGTGAACTCCACGCTGAAATGCAGGGCATCGCACAGGCTGCCGCCATTGCCCATGACCAGCAGTTTGTTGCCCTGCTGAAATCGCCCAGCCATATCTTTAGCCATGGCTTCAATCTGGTTGGCATACTCATTAAAAAATTTCTGCTTCATCTCCACGCTCTCGGCGCACTTGCGGAGAATCTTATCACGATACGTTTCTTCGGACCTGGTCGTGGTGATCGCATTCATGGCGAAACCGTCTCCATGGCTTTTGCTTGTTTGGACTCCTTCTGAAACTGCAAATGACGGCCATAAGCATGATAGGCAGCGCACGCGCCCTCGGCGGAAACCATCGTCGCGCCCAAAGGATGAAGCGGAGTGCATTCCTTGCCAAAAGCCGGACAATCATGCGGTTTCTTCACCCCTTTAAGCACCAACCCACTGATGCACAGGGCCGACTCCTGGGTATCGATCTCCCGGGTTTCGAATAATCGCTCCGCATCGTGAGCGCGAAATTCGTAACGCAGTTTATAACCGCTTTTAGGGATTGAACCGACGCCGCGCCATTTTCGATCGCACACTTCAAAGACCTGATTAATGATGTCTTGCGCCACCCGGTTCCCCTGGTGATTGACTACGCGGCCATATTGGTTCTCAACCCGTGCCTCCCCCGCTTCGAGTTGGCGAACGGTCATCAGCACACCTTCAAGCAGGTCGATCGGCTCAAAGCCGGTGATCACAATTGGGACATGATAGCGCGCTGCAATGGGTTCATATTCATGACAACCCACGACTGTGCAAACATGACCGGGGCCCAGGAATCCCTGCACCCGATTCAACGGCGACTGCAAAATGGAGGCCATGGCGGGTGGCACAAGAACATGCGAAACCAGTATGGAAAAGTTGTCTATCCCTTGACGCCGGGCCTGCCAGACGGACATGGCGTTCGCAGGAGCGGTGGTCTCAAAACCAATGGCGAAGAAAACCACCTTCTTGTCTGGATTTGCACGCGCGATTTTCAAGCAGTCGATGGGCGAATAGACAACCCGAATATCAGCTCCCCGGGATTTGAGAATAAGCAGGTCGGCTTCAGAACCGGGCACGCGCAACATGTCGCCGAAAGAACAAAAGATGACATCAGGTCGGCTGGCAATCGCGTGTGCCTTGTCGATCATCTCCAGCGAGGTGACACAAACTGGACAGCCCGGACCGTGCACCAACTCGACCTCGGGCGGCAGTAAATTATCCAGTCCATACTTTACGATGGTGTGAGTCTGGCCGCCGCACACCTCCATCAAGACCCATGGTTTGGTGAGAATGCGCCGGATTTCATTCAACAGCTTTTGCGCCATCGCTTCGTTTCGGTATTCGTCGAGGTATTTCATGGGAACATTCCTATTATCGTATGAATCTTGAGTTACGTTGGCAGGCTGACTTCTGGAACTTCCAGTTCCCCCAGTTGCTGTATCGCTTCGAGCGCCTTATACGTACGGGTGGCTTCGGCTTCGTTTATTATGCCCAGCGCAAATCCGACATGTACCAAAACATAATCCCCGGGTTGAACCTCAGGGGTATATTCCAGGCAAACTTGTTTGACGATGCCGCCAAAGTTCGCCTTGGCCATCTTCACGCCGTGCGGGTCTTCCTCGATCTCTATTACTTTTCCAGGAATTGCGAGACACATATTGTTTTAGTTCCAATCTCTTTAACTACTGGAGCTGTCAGGCAAGGCTCCACTGTTCCAATGAATTAACTCAGGCTGCACGCATGGCTCCGCGACGACTTTGGCAGCGACAGAAGCACGCACTGCCGCCATTACCTGACCAAGCGCAATTCCGCCATCATTGGGCGGCACGCGTTGGTGCCAATAAGGCCGAAAGCCTTCCTCCCGTAATCGTTGCACCGTTCGCTCGAGGAGATATTTGTTCTGAAAACAGCCTCCGGTTAAAACCACGTGCAGGTTGTCAACTCGATGACTCATTTCTGCAGCTACTTCGGCGAGCGTGTTATGGAATTTGGCGGCGATCACTCCCACTGCTTCTTCACGCCGCACCTCTTTTATGATCTCAAGGATCATCGGTTGCCAATCAACAACCAATGTCCCATTGGTCTTAACCTCGAAGGAATACGCATCCTCAATTCCCTTGCGGATGGCAAATTCCAAATCCATGGCCGCCTGTCCTTCAAAGCCCGCCCGTTGTCGTAAGCCAACCAGCGAGGCTACGGCATCAAATAACCGGCCAACACTGGAGGTCCGCGGTGTGTTGATTTGCTTTTTCAGCGCCTGTCGCAAAACGGAGAGTTCGCTATTTGAAAAGTTTGCGAGCAGCACAGGATCGGCACGTTCGAATAATTTGTCACCAAAGATTTCGTAAAGCACGCCCACCGCACTGCGTCTCGGCTGTTTGATCGCCACTTCGCCACCAGGCAATCTAAATGGACGAAAGTGGCCCGCACGTTCGAACGAGTCCTCCCCCACCAGCAGAAATTCACCACCCCAGATCGTACCGTCCGCGCCGTATCCAGTGCCGTCCCAAGCCAGACCGAGCACGGGCGCTTCCAGTTCATTCTCCGCCATGCAAGCCAGCACATGTGCATAATGATGCTGCACCCGCACGATGACAGCATTGGTTCGTTGTGCAAATTTGGATGAGAGAAAGTCCGGATGCAGGTCGCACGCGGTGAACTCTGGCGTGATCTCATACAAGCGTTGCAAATCCGCAGTGACCTTGCTGAAAGCCGAATATGCCTCCTTGGTCTCCAGGTCGCCGATATGCTGGCTGATAAAAATGTCGCTGCCGACACTCAGAGCCACGGTATTTTTCAAATGAGCCCCGACTGCAAGAATGTTGGGTAGTTGCTCCTTGAGATGCACAGGCAACGGGGCGTAACCGCGGGACCGTCGCAATACCAACTCGCGTCCAAGCATGATCCGCACCACGGAATCATCCATATGCCGTGCAATCGGGCGGTTGTGGACCAAAAACAAATCGGCCACGCCGTGCAATCGCTCCAATGCTTCCCGTTCATCAATGCAAATCGGTTCATTGGTTAAATTACCGCTGGTGGCCACAACGGGGAAACCGAGTTCCCGCAGGAGCAGATGATGCAATGGGGTATAGGGCAACATCACCCCCAAGGTGGGATTGTGCGGGGCGATCGACGAAGCAATGGATTCCTTATTCGTCGCGGCTTGTGCTTCAGCCACTCCAGAATGGCGTTCCAAAAGAACAATGGGTGATTCGGAGGACCTCAGCAAACGCTCTTCAAGTTCGGAGACTTCACAACCCAGCCTGATTGCTTCCAGAGATGGATACATCAACGCAAACGGCTTGTCTTCGCGCCGTTTTCGCTTCCGCAAGAGCAGAACTGCATCCTCGGCGCGAGCATCCACAATCAAATGAAAACCTCCAAGTCCTTTGAGCGCGAGAATTTCACCATGTCGTACCGCTGAAGCCGCCTGCAACAAGGCGTCGTGATTCCTGGCAAGCACACGGCCAGCTACATCCCACAACTCCAAATGTGGGCCGCACTTCGGGCAGGCATTGGGTTGCGCATGAAAGCGGCGGTCGCCGGGGTTATCATATTCGGCTTTGCACTCGGCGCACATCGTGAATTCTTTCATCGATGTATTCGACCGATCGTAAGGGAGCCCTTCGATGATGCTAAAACGAGGACCGCAATTGGTACAATTGGTAAACGGATATAAATGGCGGCGATTATGGGGATCAAAAACCTCGCGCAGACAATCAGGGCAAGTGGCAAGATCCGGCAAAATCACTGCGACTTTGGCACCTCCCTCAGTGCTGTGACGGATTTCAAAACCGTCATGGCCGACGGCATCCAGCAGTGAGTACTCCAGACTATGGATTGTAGCGTGCGGTGGCTTTTCCTTTTCAAGCCGGAGCAGAAACTGCTGGAGAGTTGGCCACCCACCTTCGACTTCTATTTGCACGCCTTGCGATGAATTGAGAACCCAGCCATTGAGACGAAGCTCCGTAGCCAGCTTATATACAAAAGGCCGAAAGCCAACCCCCTGCACCGCGCCGCGCACCATGATTTTTGCACGCTCACAGCTCATTTGGTGAAAAGGCCTTCCACAAAGCCGATTTGATAAACGAGAAAGAGACCGAACCCAATGCTGAGGAAGCCCGTCGCAAGGCCGAGGTTGCGATGGAAAGCAGGCGAACGTCGCGCCGTGCGGCTGAAGGGCAACGCCATGGCGGCAGTGATGAGCATCATGCCGCCAATCGTCCCACCGCCAAAGATCATGAGATAAGCAATGGCCCAAAACGGCTTTTGGATCAGTGGCAAGACCAGCAGTGCTACAGCCGCCGAGCCCGCCAAACCGTGAACGATGCCAATAATGAGCGGACGCAATGTTTGGTAGGAACTCAGATGCCCCCATTTTAATTCCAACCCGAGGAAACGCCACCCGGAAACCCTATTTTCGCATGCTTGCAATTCGGCTTCGCGCAAATGATCACAAGCAAAACCCTCATGCTGAGCGACATCACCAGGCTTAAACTCATTGGGGCGCATGCCATCCATCCCGGTGGATCGCGTGAGCGACGCCGCGAAATTTTTAAAGTTCAAAAAGCCGAGCAGAATCAGCATTAATGCCACGGAAAACTCCAAAGACAAACCAAGCCGGGTGGGAACAACCACGCCCAGGAAAATGATCATTCCCCCCGCCAATAATAACGTGAGTGTATGGCCGATCCCCCACACAATGCCAATCATCGCCGCATTGCGGATAGTGCGCTCCCGGCTCACGATTGTGGTGACAGCAACAACGTGGTCTGCATCCATGGCATGACGCATGCCAAGGAAGAATCCCAGGAAAAGGAAGGAGAGCAGAGTCATCATGGTTCACCTCAAGGAGACTTTGACCCGGCCATTTTCCACCAGCAGCGGGAATGGGTCGAGATGGAGATCCAGGTTGTGAACGCCAGCACCTGCGCGTTGTGCATCATAACGATGACCGATCGGACATTTAAGCTGGCCTTCCTCAAGTCCATCGGATTTGAAAGCCAGACCGCACGCAGGACAAAGATTGCGATAGGCGTAAAGATTTTCGTTCACCTTGCAAATAAGGAGCGAAATGCCCTTAGTCTCGATCACCCGCAGGTTGTCATTGTTAAGCTGAGCAAGGTCTTCAAGTAAAGTCCACGATGCCGGTTGAAACTTTGCATCGGAGGACGTTTGGTCCAGTGTGGTTGGCTCGACCGCTCCCTCCACCTCGAAGCCTATCAGATCGGGACAGGCTTCTTCGATGGCATGTCTCACCGCCAACTCCAAAGTTATGGCTGAGGAAGGACAGCTTTTACACGTGCCTTGCAAACGCAAACAAGCCTTGTCGTTTACGAGGCTGATCAGCTCAACATTACCACCGTGACTTTCCATGTAAGGACGGACCTTGTCCAAAGCCTCAAGCAGACGGGCCTCAAGATTCACCGGGTGCAGCCCATGAATAAGCAGCAACCGGCGAACCACGCTGTCGTGTATCAGCCGGTCGAAAACCTTTTGTCCCTCGTAGCCGGAGTCCTGCACAACCTGCAGCACCTGCGCCAGGCCCTGACCGTGGAGCGCCAGCACTGACTGCAAACAATCCTGCAGCAGTGCGCGTGTCGCCGGGTCGGCCACGGCGTCGACCTGGTCAACCAATTCCTGAACGCGCCTGCCCTGCTCATTCAGTTCATCGATTGGCCGCACCGCGCCGTTCGATTTAGGAGGGATAGTCTGGCTGACTGGATTCGTGTGATCGTGCGTAGCTGGATTAAGTGACATACTTTATGGTTTTGATTGCGCATTCATGTCCTTGAGTTGCCTCTGTTGCCTTCCCGCATTGAGGGCATTGCAGGGTTGGAACCGGCGCCATGGACAAGGCATCTTCCCAATATTTCGGCAACCCTTCGTACAAACAGTGCGGACAACTCACTCTTGCAGGCACCACATCGACTTCCAGGGTTGAGCCTTGAACGGCTGTTTGCTCAACCAAGGCCGTGTAGCAAAACTGTAACTGCTCAATCTCCAGGTGAGTTAATTCGCCCACCGCCAACCTCACGCCGAGAACCTTTTTGATTTCACGCGCCTCCACAAAGTCCAAAACGCTCTCGACTATCCCGGAGACGATCGAAAGCTCATGCATCGGCGTGCAGTTCTTTGCCCGCCAGCAGCGCAGCAGCGACCTCGTCCAATCCGACGCCGGTCTTGCAACTGGTGGGAATCACCTTGATATCAGGCTTCAGCGTGTGAACATCATGGACAAGGCTCTCCACCTTGACACCCATCGCGTCCGCCAGGTCGATTTTATTGATTACCACGATGTCCGCCCCCAGAAACATGTGTGGATGTTTCTTCACCATATACGGGCCTTCCGTCACGCTCACAACGACGACGCGACTCCGGGATCCCAGCGGGAACTCGGCAGGACAAATGAGATTGCCAATATTTTCAATGAAGATCAGGTCCACCTTTTTGAGGTCGATTTTGAGAAACGCCTTGCCCACCAGATTTGCGTCCAGATGGCACCCATTGATGGTGGCGAGTTGAACGGTCGGCACGCCCTGTATGGCGATGAGGTTGACGTCGTCGACTGTGGTGGCGTCACCATTGAATACAGCCAGATTTAACCGGTCCTTCAATTTCCCGGCCATGCGGGCAATCAGCGTCGTTTTACCGGAGCCAATGGCGCCCATGAAGTCAATGGCAGTTATGCCATAGTGGTCCAACTGTGCGCGGTTTTCCCTGGCCAGTTTGGCGTTGGCTTGGAGCAGAGTTTGTTCCAGTTCGATGTCGTAAGTTTCTTCGGGTGAGGCTTCGATTGTAGGTATCATATTCGGTAAGTGGCGGGTTATTTTTTAGCGAGCGGAGCGAAAGCCGTGGGAGTATGAAGTTGTTTAAGAAGCTTGCCCTTGCCGAGATACATATGGACGCCGCATGGCAGGCAGGGATCGAAACTGCGGACCGTCCGCATAATATCGATGCCCTTGAACTTATCGGGGCCGTTCTCCTCGAAGATTGGCGTGTTCTGGACGGCATCTTCATAAGGCCCGGGCGTGCCGTAACTGTCACGCGGACTGGCATTCCATGGGGTGGGCGGGTAAGGATGATAGTTTGCCACCTTGCGATTTTTGATGACCATATGGTGTGAAAGCACTCCGCGCACTGCTTCGTGGAAACCACAACTAATGGCCTCCTCCGGCACTTTGAAGGGCGTGAATGTTTGCGTCCGGCCGGCGAGCACTTCCTTCATGGCCTGTTCTACGCAGTAGAGGGCAACAGCCGCTGCATAGGCTTGGAAATAAGACCGGGCACGGTCGCGCTCGATGGCGTTGCTCCACTTTGGAACCTTCCACTCCAACTCGACTTCGGGCTTCAACCCCGTCTTAGGCAGGCGAATTTTGACACTGTTGCCGGTGGCTTTGATGTAGCCGATGTCCACGAGATTGGCGAGTGCGGTTGTCCAAAGCCTGGCGATGGGGCCACCACCGGTGTCCAATGCAAGATGATCGCCCGAGCGCTTATCAAACCAACGCGGCGACATTACCCAGGTATACTTATCGTCGAAGTCACGCTTCTGCGGTCTTGGCGTGGTGGTCTGATTCCAGGGATGTCGTTTGTCCACCGGATTGCCCAACGGGTCCTGTTTAACAAAAGTTTTCCCATTATCCTGCCAGTCTTCGTAGTAGGAGGAACCCAACAGAATGCGAATGCCGAGGTTGATGTCGATCAAGTTGGTCGTGACAAGTTCGCCATCGACGATGATGCCGGGTGTGACAAACATCGCCCTGCCCCATTCGTCCATGGTTTTGTAATTGTAATCACACACATCAGGGTCCTGGAAGGAACCCCAGCAACCGAGCAGCACACGCCGTTGGCCGACCTTCTCGTAACCCGGCAGTGCTTCGTAAAAGAAATCAAACAGGTCGTCGTGCAGTGGTACAACAGCCTTCATAAACTCGACATAATTCATCAACCGCGTCAGGTAATCCGTAAAGGTCTGGATCGAGGGGACTGTGCCAACCCCGCCCGGATAAAGGGTTGAAGGATGTACGTGACGGCCTTCCATGAGACAGAACATTTCGCGAGTCACGCGGCTCATCTGCAAAGTTTTGCGGTAGAATTCACCCTCAAACGGATTAAGGGCGGTCATGATTTCGCCGATGGTCCGATATCCATGATCCTTGGCGTGCGGCGCAGCAGTCACCTTGGCTTTTTCCCAGACACCAGGGTTGGTCTCCCGCACCATCATTTCGCAGAAATCCACACCCACAAGGTTGTCTTGATAAATACAATGATCGAACATGTATTCGGCGGCTTCACCCAGATTGATGATCCACTCAGCCAGTGGCGGTGGCTTGATGCCGTAAGCCATGTTCTGCGCATAAACCGAGCAAGTGGCATGATTGTCACCACAGATGCCGCAGATACGACTGGTAATAAAGTGCGTGTCGCGCGGGTCCTTGTTTTGCATGAAAATGCTGTAACCGCGAAAGATGGATGAGGTGGCATGGCACTCGACAACCTTTTTATTTTCGAAGTCGATCTTGGTAAAAATGCCCAGACTGCCAACAATACGGGTAATTGGGTCCCAGGACATTTCGACGATTTCACCACGTTTACCGGGTGTCGTCTGTCTCGGTTGAGTTGCAATTGCTTCGGCCATAAAAGCTCTCCTCTATTTTGATTGTTAAATCCTCAGTTTTGATTTCCTGCCGCATCCTTGATTGGCGGCGCTGCCGCAATTTCCAGATTCAGGGATTAAATTGCTGTTATCCCCGGCCATGGCCATTGCCATAATATTTGGGCCTGTAACCTGTCGTAAGTTCGGGTCCTCGATGGTGCCATTTCGGTTCCTTATTCACCGTGCGGTTGGTGATGGCGCGCAATTTTCGCACTACGCCGCCCCACATTCCAACAACCGAGGTTGAAAGTGATGCTCCTGGTGGCGCATCCATAAAAGGCATGAACTTATCCGGGAAGCCGGGCATGGTGCAGCCGATACAAATACCGCCGACATTTGGGCAGCCACCGATACCGTCCATCCAACCCCGCTTGGTCACATTGCAATTCACCACCGGTCCCCAGCAACCGACCTTGACCAGGCACTTGGGCGAGCCGTATTCGTGCGCAAAGTCAGCCTGCTCATAGTAACTGCCGCGATCGCAGCCTTCGTGAACGGTTTTACCGAAAAGCCAGGTGGGCCTTAACTGTTCATCCAGCGGAATCATCGGTGCGAGGCCCGCGACCTGATAAAGAAGATAGAGCAACGTCTCCATCATGTTGTCAGGTTGAACCGGGCAGCCGGGCACATTCACGATGGGCAATCCAGCCTTTGAGCGCCAGTTCCAACCGAGATAATCAGCCAGCCCCATCGCACCGGTGGGATTGCCTTCCATGGCATGAATACCGCCATAGGTGGCACACGTGCCCGCGCAAACAATGGCGAGAGCCTTGGGCGCCAATCGATCTATCCATTCGTTGGTCGTGATGGGCTGACCCGTATGGGGATCAGTGCCCATGGCGGCCCAGTAGCCTTCCGCTTTAATACTCTCATTAGGAACCGAACCCTCGAGCACCAGCACGAAGGGATCCAGTTTTCCCTGGGCCGCCATGTGCCAGTACTTCATAAAATCACCGCCCACTTCATAGGCCAGAACCGGATTGTGCAGATGCACCTTCGGCAGTCCCGGAATGTTTCCCATGACAACATCCTCAATGCTGGGCAGTGTGGCGGCAGTGGTGGAAATGGAGTCTCCATCACAACTCAGACCACTAGTCATCCAAACAATGTGGATTTCTTTAACGTCCGGCAGCCGATTGGCCAGGACTTCCGAGGTTTTCATAAAATTCGTTTTCCTTTCTTTAAATCCTTTTGCAGCGGGGCAGCCATCTTGCCGGCACTGGCAATCAATTCCTGGAATCTTTCGTTTCCCCTTGTTTACATTCCGCGAATTTTGATGTAGCGACGAAGCTCCGGCAGGTTGGCGACGAAAGCAGCGGCCATTGCCAGTAACGAGAGTGTCAGGACAACTTGTTTTTTGTTACTCATATGATTAATTCCTCATCTAGGCCTCTACGAGGCCGGGTTCCTTTTCTTCACGTGCCAGGTCGCCAAGCAGTAACCGAATCATTTCAATCGCTTTTGGAACAGCCGCCTGAACCCTCGTGCTCAGGCCGATTTCACCATCCTCCGTTTCCAAAACGGCCGGCTCGCAGCCGACGATATACAACCGCCCTGACCAGCCACCGAGTGAGCTGACCATTTGCAGCACTCCAGCGGGGTTCAAACTGTGGGCATTCGCCATTTCATGATCGGGCTCTCTCAAATCGTTCACATCAGCTTCGATCAAATAAACCGTGCCTGGTTCGGCTCCGCGGGCGGTCGCATCGACCAGAATGACGATGTCGTAGCCATCCGTGATGGTGTAGGCCAAATCATGGCTGCGAATTCCAAAATCAATAACGCGGACGCTTTCGGGCAGGGGGCATTGCATCAACTGGCGTGCGGTTTCAACACCGAAAGCGTCGTCGCCAAAAAAGATATTACCAACCCCTGCAATCAGGATTCGTTTGCTCATTTGGCCTCCTGTAGCGGTTGAATTTCGTCCAATCGGTAGAAGAAGCGGTGACCAGGCTGGCGCATCAGCCCCAAATCTTTTCCCGGATCATCCCGCAACACCAAAGCCAGATGGATATTACCTTCGGCATCCTGTTCGACCGCTTCGATCACTGCGGTTTTACCGGCAAGCATCATATCGATCGCATCAGCGCGGGCTTTTGGTCGAATCAGGACCAGGCTGCCCGCTTGCAGGTAACATTCATCAACCGAGACACCCTCCAAACGTTTGCTCGTTCCAAAAATATTCTCATCGAACGAGCGGTTGGCGCGCATCACACCATGCATTTTCAGCAGGTGATCCCCGTTCATCAATTCGGTTCTTTCCAAAAGTCGGCGGGCGTGTTCATCCACCAGGCGCATTTCGCTCTTCTCCTCATCCGTCATGGTCATGATTCGCAGTGTGAGGATTTCATCGATCTCTGTCCCATCAAACAGGTCTCCAGAACTTTCGGGTGCGATTTGGGGATAGTCCGACAGAATAATAGGTGACGAGAGCATCGTATCACACTCGCCTCTTTCCTCTTCTCCAACCAGGACAGGCCAGGTGCCGCTGTTCTCGCATCCCTCCGAGGCTTGCCGGCAGGCGGGCGGCGGATCAGTAAGCGAAATAAACTCGCCTTCCTCCAGACTCAGGATCGTATGGGTGGAAGCGAAGGTCCGCATAATCACGGCTGCCTGATCATTCATTTCCAGCAACGGCATGGGCGTTTGATTGAGGATGCGAACCGTAATTTTAAAGATTTCGGTTTCCACAGGCATGGCGGAAACTTCGACCACTCCCTCAATCGCCTCCTGTCGACGCCGGATCATTCCCACTTTGCAATCATGCTCATCACAGACCGGTTCCATGACCTGCGACGCAGGGAAGCAAAACGGAAAACTCACTCGACGTGTTGATAAAGCATTTAAAGTCAATGGACACGGTTTGACTTCACGTTCAACTGCCTCCTGCCAGGTCTGGAAAAGTTGACCGTCCACTTGAAGTTCAGAAAGAATCTGAAAGGATGGCTCGCTGTCAGTTGATTCCAACTTCGCGGCAGGAACCAGGCCTACTTCACGCGCCATCGGATGCAGAAAGCGCACACTCGCCTTTAGAACGGGAGTTCCCGCCCGAATGCGTGCCAGGCACTCCGTTTGCATGACGAATGGTTCCGCTCCATCCTGAGCAGTGCTGTACTCCTGTGGGTAAACCCGGCCAAAAGTAAACCGCTGTTGGTTCTTCCTGGAGGAGGGCCGATAAGGATAGAGAATATAGCCCTCATAAAGTACCGCATTGACGATTTTATCCAGCAGTAACATGTTCATGCCGGAATCTCCTCGGTTTCCGGCTGCGGCAGCAGCCGTTCAATAGCCTGCTCCCACGTTGCCAGGCCGTGACGGCGCTTGTAGGCATAGAGCTTCTCAAAACTTTCGCGTTGAAGATAAAGCCATGCACTATTGGGATAGTGGTGTTCCATCATCCCCCGCCACAAGCTGATTGGCATCCGGTAAACACATTCCTTATCCCAGGAGACCTGCTGCACTTGCAGGCGGTTGTCAGGGGTCGTATAGAAAACAGTGCCACTGAACAAAAATAGCAGGGAGACATCGCCTTTCTCCAACGCATAGAAATACTTGGTGGCAGTCACGTTCATGTCATACGTGCATTGAACTGGCAGCGTGGCCTCGGTATTGCCGGAGAACGTTCGCACCATCGTGTTCGCATGGGCCCAGAGTCGGTTGCGTAGCGTCTGCCCCCAGCGATCGGGCGTGCCAAAAAGGTCCAAAAGGCGCTCTTGTTCCCGGACGTTGTAAGCTCGTTGCGCTGACTGGAATTGAATTTGTGCGTGCAGAGTTACCGTTTGTATGGTTTCGGATGCGGGCGTATTGGTGATCTTAACCTTGAAGTGCAGCAATGGTGTCAGGCCATGAACTGCCGGTTCCACTCCGATGATTTTAAAATCGAGGTCAGGCATGGTTCTCCTCCTCTCCCACGATTGACAACGGTTCGGACCGTTCTTCGAGTCTGGTAAAAAACGCTGCAATCTGCTCCCAGACATCCTCTCCGCCCGATAGTCCGCGCCAATGAATGCGGATCAAGCCAACCAACTCGTAACAGGCATCAATTGGTGCCAGGTAGTATTGCCGCGTCGCACCCACCCGGTTAATCAGAAGCGCTTCGACATCCGGCTCCATCTGGGTCAAAGCCGGATTATCCTCAACCAAGGCCTGCCAGGCCGCGAGTGTAAGGAGCGATTCAGTCGCACCAGCGGGACTGGGGTACAATGCCATCAGTTTCCCGCCCGGCGTGTTGTAAAAAAGAAAAGCCAGGTCGATGGGCAGAGCCAGACTTTCCCACTGCCCATCCGTTAAATGAAAATCGGGCAGCGCATGAGGATACCGGGGAATCAGCTTAAATCGTCCTCCCACCACCAAATTAAAACGCATGGCGCAGTGATCACAGGCACAGATTACCTGACGACTCGACATTTCCAACAGATGCCGATGGCCGGGTGTCAATAACACGCTGCAGAGTTCGCACCGCTCCCGGTTGGTTCGCGGTTGCGTCAGACGGCGCAGCAGCGTAAATGGAGTCGCACGTCCGGCAGTGGCATTGTGATTCATGGAAAATCGCAGGTCGTTATGTTATCCATGCTGCTGGTTCGCTTTGCACGTGAATGTGTCAGTTAGGCGGGATACTGGGCATTTTTGGATCAATCGGCTGCCGATCCGCAGCATTGATTCCTGTGGAATCTCTCGCTGAACGATAATTTTTTCGGCCATCGCGGCGGCCAGGTTCCTTGCCCGTCTTTACAGCCACCTCTTCACCACGCATCGTACCTGGAACGTGAACCGGTTCAGGGGGATTGTTTCTGTGTAAAATATGCATCGTTCGCTCTTCCTCCTCTCTTGACATTAGGCTCTGTCCTGTGATGCAACCTTGATTCACCCAAGACCACAAATGAGCCTTAACCAACAACGTCTATTAAAGTTGACCGCAGGCTTGCTAGATGCTGGAACTGGATAAACCATTTCTGTGACGGCTTGATTTCATCCATTGTACCCTTTTAGGAAGTATAGTCTCCGTCTGGTGGTTCCCGACCCTGCTACTCCGACACTCTGTAAACAATAGAAATATCGCTTATTGACTCTATTACGTTTCATCATGTGCTCAATAGGGTAATACCCTTACCTCGGTCGTACAATCGCAGTGTATAAGCGGTGCCGAGCTCAACATTTCCATTTTTTCCCACCTCTATCGACTGCATTTTGGGCATGGCAAAACAAGGAATTTTAATTGATGCACGGTTGTGATCTGCCTTCAACCACGGAATTTGACAGGTATGAAAAATCCGTTCCTGTGGAATCTTTGGAAAATTTTCTAAAACACGGCTTAGCCTCCCATCACACATCCATTTTGCTTAAGCAGCAAATGCGGCTTATGATTGGTACGATTTTTCTGGAGTAAAGAAACGCCATCGCCCAGGACGGGTTGCAATGTCCGTCAACATTATTCAGGAAATTTTGAAAACCGGCATTCTAAAACATTTATTTGCCAGCCATCACTTACTCGAAGGATTTCATTCCTGTGTGACAAGATAAAACCAAATCGCGCTGCTTAATAATGTTCGGTGGCAATTTATGATGAATACCCTCAGCACCATCCCCGATTCCAACAGCATGATCCTATAGACATGCCCGCATATGCGCATTCTCATCCAGAGATAGCAGTGCATCTATAGGACTGGGAAGATCTCCTATGAAACCATATCAAGGAACACCAAAAGTCACACGCTCCTGGATTGCGCGCGCGTTCACCGCGATCGAGGATATTGTTTACGTGGGGCTGGGCCTGCTTCTCGGCGCCACTGCAATCGTACTGCTGGTTAGCGGCATAGTCAGCTTTTGCGAAAGCCTGGTCGCTGGCACATTTCCCGGCACGGCCATCAGCCTTCTGGACCGTATTTTGCTGATTCTGCTTATAGTCGAGCTCCTCTATACCGTCCAGGTTTCCTTCCGTGAACATGCTCTACTTCCGGAACCGTTTCTCCTCGTCGGTTTGATAGCCGCTATTCGACGTGTGCTTGTCCTCACAGCAGAATTCGGCCATGTACCCGAACTCACGGAACAAATGTTTAGAAGCTTCTTTTTAGAACTTGCTGTCCTGACAGGCTTGATCCTGACAGTAACAATATCGCTAGTTCTTGTGCGCAGACGCAATCCAGAACCGGCGGAACGTGCATGAAGTAAACCTTTCGCCCCTCATTCAGGATGCAGCAACTTCCTGAAAGGATCAGGGGTTACGCAGTTTTCACGCATGACACTATCGTGAAACATCCATGATTACGGGGCAACCGTTGATGCGTCTGCCTTGGGATCAGCGCCCGAGTGGTTGACAAATTGTTCGCGGGTGAGTTGAACTTCATTGGTGGCACCGCTGGGGTCAATGGTTTCCAGGATGACTTTGCTTCCCACCGGCCCTCTGAGCAGCGCGGAAAGCCCTTTGATATTGTTCGTTTCCGCGAGGAGATGGTCAACCTTGTTGAGGATGACACCCGGGATCAATCCGGCTTTTTCCGCGGGCGAATTGGGGAAGATTCTAGTAACTTGAAATTGGCGGGTTTTTGGGTCACGGATAACATACAAGCCCACACCAACGATCGTAAGCGGCTTATTGACCACCTTTTTCGGGCGGTTCGACGTGAACCAATATGCGCCAACTGCAATTGACAGGATGAAGACTGCCAGGCCGATTCCCAAACCCACACGTTTTCCTGAATTCTCGCTCATATAGTATTAAATAAAGTTTAATTTTGGTCGCAACCAACCCGCTGAATCCACCATTTCCAATCCACATTATTGCTGTCCACCCCGCTAATCTTGTAATTGGGATAACCAACACTTTGACCGTACGGAACATTCAACAACGAACCGGTCAGCCACTTGTGGACTTCGGCGTGTCCGTCGGCATAGCCGAGGCCGCAGCCCCCAGCGTGGTAATTGGCGGGGATGTCCGGAAAAAAGCCTGAAGTTCCGTGCGTGTCAATTTGCAGATAACCATCCTGTAGCGTGGCCATTGATTCATCCAAAAAAACTATCGCCTGCGAAGGCGCCGGGCAGGTCAAGTCCACCATTCTTATATAAAGCGCCCCCGGTTTGTTGTTGCTGCCGGGCGCCTTGAGCAGCGTTTGTCCCAACGCCCCCATCTGGCCGTTCATCGAAACGCTCCGCAACCGTGGTCCATTGGCGGAAGGCAGTTTATCCGCCGGGCATTTATAAACACCAACTTGTCCCGACAGGTACGGCGCAAGCAGCGCCCGCTGCAAAAGGCCGTAATTGGTGTTGCCACTGAGAGGAATATCCCCGCCATAACCCCAGTTTTCCAGCCCGTTGATACTGTCCACCCATGCCACCGAGGAGCCGTAGTTGATCGGCGAATTAGGCACCATGTAGTCGTTGTAGTCAGCAGCGTACATGGCCCAGGCATGCATCATCTGGCTCTTGTTGTTGATGTCTTGCGCCGCCTGCGCGCTCGCGTTGGCCCGGCTTAACACAGGAAGGAGCAGACTGGCCAGAATCGCGATGATGGCGATAACCACCAGAAGCTCCAGCAAGGTAAAAGCCCGCCCTGATTTCATGATCTTCATCACACCGCGTTTTTCGCCACCTGTATTTGGATAGAGCTGAATCATGCAAAATATCAAAAGAATGCCCTGCGAGAATAGCTCAAGGACTAACGAGTCGGTAGAATTGAGCAGGGAAATTGGTCGCGGTGGTGTCAATCAATTGCACGGTTCCATTGGTCATGGTGAAAGTCACCAGAGGGGTCCAATTCACCAGGTTGGTTGAGACTTCGAGGGTGTAGATGGCGCCGGAGGAGCCGCTCAATGAAAATTGCACGGTGCCGTTCGGCTGCATGGCAATGCTCTGGAAAACGCCGGTCTGGCCAAATGGCGAGTTGGTCAGGGTCAGAGTGGCGACATCGCTGGTTATCTGCCCGGCCACGTTGCTCACGGTCACCTTGTAACTACCGGCGTTGCTGGCCATCAGGCTGCTGCTGGAGCTCGGGAGATTGGTGCCGTTGTATTGCCACGTGTAGCTGAAGGGCATAGTGCCGTACGTGCCTACGTTGAAGAGAGTGATCGTGCCCGTTTGATTGGTCTGGCTTTGTGGCTGGATGAGGATGGAGGGAGGAATGGCTTGGGAACGAATGGTGTTGTTGCCGGCATCGGCCACATAGACATAGCCTGCAGCACTGACGGTCACTCCCGCTGGATAATAAAATTCGGCGCCAGCGCCGCTGCCGTCGATGCCGCCATTGACTCCCGGCATTCCCGCAACGGTGCTGACCGTCCAGGTGCCGCCGGAAAGGGTAAGTTTACGCAGGGTGCTGTTGCCGGAATCGATCACGTACAAATTCCCCAAGGCGTCCACACTGATGCCGCTGGGCCCGAAGAAAAGCGCGCTATTGCCAGCGCCGTCAATGCTGCCCCACATCCCTGTCCAACCCGCCAGGGTCGTGACCGCGCCCGCCGAGGTCACTTTGCGGATGGTGTCATTGTTATAATCTGTCACGTACAAATTGCCCGCGCCATCCACCGCAATGCCGGTCGGGCCGTTGAAGCGGGCACCGGCATTGGTGCCGTCAAAAGTCCCAAAGGTTCCGGCCAAACCGGCCAGCGTGCTGGAGATGCCGCCGGGAGTGACCATGCGGACGGTATGGTTCCCGGTGTCCGCCACATACACATTGTTGGCGCTGTCCACCGCCACGCCTTGCGGTTGGTAAAATTGGGCAGTGATACCAGCGCCGTCGGCGTTGCCGGGATTGCCGGCAGAGCCCGCCAAGGTACTGGTTGAACCGCTCGGAGTAATTTTGCGAATGGTGCTGTTGCCGGTATCGGCCACGTAGATGTTGCCGCCGCCGTCCACGGCTATGCCTTGCGGACCAGAAAAAAGAGCGTTGGCTCCGGAACCATCCGCGCTGCCGAACACGCCCGTTGTTCCGGCCAACACGCTGACAACGCCGAAAGGTGTGATTTTACGTATAACGCTATTCTGGGTGTCGGCCACGTAGATGTTATTCTGCCCATCCACGGCCACGTTTTGCGGGGAATAAAAACGTGCGCTGGAGGTGACGCCGTTGATGCTGCCTTCGGAGGGTGATCCAGCAAGCGTTGTCACCACGCCCGCGGCGGTCATAACACGGATGGTGCTGTTGGCCGTGTCGGCGATAAAAACTGTGCCAGTGCTGTCAACCGCCACGCCTTGCGGACCCAAGAACCGGGCTGAGCTATTGGTCCCGTCGGCGCTGCCTGCGGTGCCGGACAATCCAGCCAGAGTGGTGACAACGCCGGCAGGCGAAATTTGGCGGATGGTGTTGTTGAAATAATCGGCTACGTAAAGATTCCCCGCACTGTTGATGCCGATGCCAGCCGGTTGATGGAACAGGGCATTGGTCCCGCTGGCGTCCGCGCTGCCCACGAAGCCGGCAGCACCGGCCAGGGTGGTGACCGATCCGCCGGGCATGATCATGCGAATCGCGGCGTTGCCCGTATCAGCCACGTAAACATTGCCGGCCTGATCGACCGCCACGGCTTCAGGCTCATTGAACTGCCCGCCGAGGCCGTCGGCCGAACCGGGCACACCGGTGACCCCGGCGAGGGTGGAGACGACATTGGACGGGGTGATTTTGCGAATGAGATGATTGCCGTAATCAGCCACATAAAGATTGGTGGCATTGTCCACGGCCAGGCCCATGGGATGGAAGAAGAGTGCATTGGTTCCAGTGTTGTTGACACTGCCGGTAACACCCGTCATGCCGGCGAGAGTGGTGACCTGGCCTGACTGGGTGACTTTGCGGATGGTGCTGCTGCCGTAGTCGCTCACATAAATATTGCCGTCGCTGTCCAAAGCAATGCCCGAAGGCTGATTGAAGGAGGCTTGGGCGCCCATGCCATCGGCGCTACCCTGCACACCTGCGGTTCCGGCCAATGTGCGGCACAGACCGGAAGCGGTTACGACACGGATAATGTTATTACCGGTATCGGCCACATAAACATTACCCGCGCCGTCCACCGCCACCCCCTGCGGACCAAAAAGCTGTGCACTGCCGCCAACGCCATCGGCAGAGCCTTTGCCGGCATAACCGGCCACGGTGCCAATCAGCAGCGGCTGAGCCTGGGCTGCGACTACGGCGAATAGCCCCAGGCTGCAGGCGAGCAACGCCAATTTTTTTTCAGGTCCCAGCGTGAAGGAAACAAAAGTTTTCATTGATTCGAGAAGGTTGATCAATTCCAGTTCGGCAGATAAATGGTCCCGCTGGCCGTCGTGCCGCCGGAAGCCTGGGTCACGGTTTGGATGGTGTAAGTTGCGCCCGGTTTCATTGCAGGCAGCTGAAGCACGTAAAGCGTAAAGACCGGGATGAAGGGTTTCGTGGCCTGATAAATCGAGCTTGGCTCAGCCAGTCCGGCGTGCGCGTCAACATCCACCTGCACGCCATTGACCAGCAGCGCCACCGAAGAAATGGCAAGATTTGCACCGCTGGTGTACCAGAAACTAACGTCAATTTCGCCCGCCGAAGTCACGTTGGTCGTGATGTCGTAAAAATTGGTCGTGGAGCTGGTGGAAACCGTCGGACCCCAAGTCCCGATTTGCGGAAGGGTTTCGTGGTCGTAATTGACTCCCATTTGGGTGTAACGCTGCTCTTCCATCACCAGTCGATTGGTGAAGTTGCTGAAACTTTGCGAGGCCTGCGGCGTCCAGGTTATTTCTGCCAGGGCGGTCACGCGCGGAAACATTTTAAACATAACGTTCCTGAAAGAGGGCACGTACTCGCCAAACAAATTGCACTGCGCGCCGAGGATGTTGCTGCCGTACTGCGAAGGCAAAGTGGCAGGGACCGGATTGAAAGCATAAATCTGGCTGAGCGACAAATAGGACGGCGTTCCGCCGACAACGAAAGGCGGTTCGTACTTCAGGCTGCTGCTACCACCGCCTTCGACGTAATTGATGTAGCAACTGCTATCCGGCGTCATGACCACGGGTTGGCCGGCTTCAGCGGCGGCCACGGCCTGGCTGGAACCGCCCGTTTGCCAATCCATCAACGCAGCATTGGTCACGATGCCGCCATTCTCAATTTCAGTCCAACCCATCATCATACGCCCCTGAGTTTGGAGATAATTGGCGAGAGCGGAGGAAAACCAATGCTGATACTGGATGACTGAGGTGGATCCGTTGGGTGTGATGCCAAGAGAGGCCATGTTCGCGACGTCCGCAGAATAAGTGTTCCATTGCCTATCACCGCTGGCCACCACCTCATCACCACCGCAATGGATGTATTTGCCGGGAAAAATCCCCATGACCTCGTCTAAGACATCTTGCAGAAATGCGAGCGTTGCCGGGGTGCCCAGACTGTAAAGATCCACGCCATAATTGATGCTGGGATAGTCCGGGTTGTAAAAGCTGGCAGCGTTGCCGCAACCAAATTGCGGATACGCGGCCAGGGCGCAGGTAACGTGGCACGGCATCTCAATTTCCGGTACCACGGTGATGTGCCGTTCCTGCGCATAAGCCACGATCTCGCGCGCTTCGGCTTGCGTGTAAAATCCACCATACAGCCCGGCGGCATTCGTTGCCGTGGCGGCTCGAGGTGGCAGACCATAATCCGTGCCTGACCGGAATGCGCCGGCGACGGTCAGATTGGGATAGTTGGTGATTTCCAGGCGCCAGCCCTGATCATCCACCAAGTGCCAGTGGAAGGTGTTCAACTTGTGCATGGCCATCGCATCCAAAACCTGCTTGACCTCGTCCTTATTGAAGAAATGCCGTGCGACATCGAGCATCACGCCCCGCCACGGGAATCGGGGTTGGTCCTGGATGTAAACGCACGGGGCAGTCCAGGCCACACCTGAGACAATGTGGGACGAATAAATCTGCGGCGGCAGCAATTGCAGCAGGGATTGAACGCCGTAAAACGTTCCCCCTTGCGCGGGCGCGCGGATGACCACCGAATCCGGCGCGACGGTCAGTTCGTAACCTTCCGTGCCCAAGCTCGGGATGGCGTTGGAAGTGGTGATCAAAATTGCCCCTTTCACGGCGTTGGTTTCAGTGGAATTAACGACTCTAAATTGATAGCCAGTGGATTTGAACAACGCGGCTGCAAGGTATTGGCCTGTTGCTTGCGACGCGTTATCAACCAGAATCTGCATCAGCGCATGGGCGGGAGCGGAAGGGTATGGTTGCGAAGGGCAGAGGGAAAAGACCCCGGGCCGATTTTGCAGGGTTGCGGGCAAAGGAATGATGTTGGGCGTGCCGGCCGTTATGGGACCGGGTATCGGAGTGATGGTGACGATCCGCTGTGCGCTGGCCGAATTACCCGTCGAGTTGGTCGCCGCGTAGACAATCACGTACCTGCCCGGTGTATTTACATCGACGCTGCCCGCAGTTGACACCGCCAAACTGCCGACGCACGCGTCTGCAGCCGTCGCGCCAGGATCGATGTAGGACGAACCTTGGACCATGCTGATTACCGTGTTGCCGATGACGGTTATGGTCGGAATCGTCGTGTCACTTACGGTCAGGGTTGCTACCCGGCTGGTGATGCTGTTGAGGCTGTTGGTAATTACCACCGAGTAACTGCCTGCTTGCGAAAGCAGTGTGCCGCTCAAGGTAAGAGTTGCGGTGGAGGAACCGGAAACCCCTGCTCCGTCGGAAAGAGGCAGCGCACCATTGTACCACTGATAACTCAGTGGCGCGGCGCCAGCCGCAATGACGCTGAAAACCACGGGAGAAGTGCATTGCGCAATTTGATCGGAAGGTTGTTGCTCAATAAAGGGAGGTCCGTTGGTGGCCTGAACAACCACTGTGCGACTATTGGTGGCTGAATTGCCGCTGGGATCGGTTGCCAAGTAGAAAAGATGATACGTGCCGATGGAATTCACGTCGACCGTCCCGCTCATCGTCACCGGTACGCTGCCGGCGCAGGAGTCCATGGCGGTTGCCCCTGGATCGATGAACGGGGTGCCTTGAGGGAGACTGATCGTCGCACTGCCGTTCAGTGTCACGATGGGGGGAACTGTATCAGTCACGGTCAATACGGCAACCTGACTGGTGACGCTGTTCAATGTATTGCTGACGATAACTGTATAGCTGGAGCCGGATTGGGCCATGGAAACCCCGCTCAGCGTCAAGACCGAATTGGTTGCGCCGCCAATGGCTCCCGTTCCAGCCAGATACCATTGATATTTTAGCCCCACGCCGGAGGTACCGACAAAGAAAGAGGCATTACCAGAGCATTGCGCGGTTTGGTTGGTGGGTTGCGTTTGAATCGCTGCCAGAGCGGCGGAAGTGGTGGTCAATTGGAAACTGCCATTGGTGCAGGTCGCATCGTTGCTGGTGATGCAGGTTGTGGTCATTCCCGGGGAAAAAATGCGCAAGGTACCCGATCCGCCGCTGGAGACGTAGATATTGTCGGCCGCATCCCATGTGGAGGCATAGCAGGTCGAACCGCCGCCCGTTCCTACCGTGGTATTGGTTGTTAGCGTGGAAATGTCTGGAATCCCGTTGGTCAACGACATGAGAAGAAAATTATTATTTGCCGCACCTTGAATGAGCACGAATTTGTCGTCAGGGGAAACGGAGATCGAATAATTAACAATGCTAAGATGATCGTTGACCGTATCGCCAAAGTAGGCGGCGCTTTGCGTTTTTGAATCCCACAGCACGGTTGTTCCCGTGCTGTCCAGCACACACACATTGGTTGTGCCATCGGAGGGACTGTTGCGCTTGGCGGTGATAAAGTATTTTCCATCCGGCGCAATCTGGACATCCATGACCACCGAATTTATGTTGCCAAACCGGATCGGATTGGTCACTACGGTGGGGAAGTTGCTCCACGGCAACGGACCGGCCCCGATATTATATCGGTAAATGTTTTGGTACCCCGTCGCCGTTGGGGAGAATGTGCCAGGTGGATTAACGAGATTCAAATCCCACGCGGTCAGCGTGAGCACCAGGTTGCTGTTGGCCAATGAGCCGGTAACGTTTGGCGTGCCGGCGGCCCGCCCGAAGTTGACACCTGAGGCCGTGGTGTTGTTGCCGGGATTGGCCAGCCCAAAAATAGTGGCGGAGGTCTTGAGATCTGCGTCCACCCGCCAAACCCCTCCGATTATGCCGGTGGCAGCATCGCCCACATACAGCGCGTCATCCGGTCCCACGAACAATTTGTAAGGAGAGAAGGTGGTGCTGCTGCCTAAAGTGATGCCCGCCGTGGCCGCGACGTTGCCAAGGCCGAGGCAGTCCTCGGAAGCGGCGTCCATGACGTAGATTCCCTTGGTGGTGACGGGGCGCATGGGGCCGGCGCTACCAGGATTGGCGTTGGCGACATAAGTGCGGCCGAAATTCCAGGTCTTGGGGTTTTTGTTGACTGCCACGCCGCGCGGGCCATGGAAGTTGTTGTAAATGTTGGCATCACTGCTGATCTGGTTGAGTACATTGGAACCCACTTTGAAAACGACAATGGAAAAATTCGTATGGGCTCCCAAAGTAAAAACATTGGTGCCCACGGCGAGTCCTGGTCCGTAGTCCATGATCGTCGCGCCATCATCGAAAACAATTTTGACGTCCGAGGCGGTTTCGTTCAATACCCAGGAAATGAGTCCGTTGCTGTTGGTAATACCTGAGGCGTACGGGTGTGCCTCGGCAACCGAGACCAGAGCCACCACCCCGAGCGACAGGACACATTTTATAAATCCACGGTTCATATTTACTCTCTTTTTTCCATTGCCAATCCGATGCCAGACAAATGACTCTATTTAAAGCGTTTCAACATGATTTAACGGCCTTCGATCTTTAATGCGAAATTACAGGAAGAAAGGCGCAAAAAAATTTTCACGGCGTGATTGATTAGGTTGACGGGCCGGTCCGAATGGGAATCCTCGTCAGTTCAACCCCGGAACCGCCCGGCGTGAAATTCTCTTTCACTACTCCGCAGAGTTTGATAGGAGTTGGCGATTGAGCGACGTCACCCGGATTCTTGAGTCAATCGAACAAGGCAACCCCCAAGCCGCCGACGAACTATTGCCATTGGTTTACGGAGAGTTGCGCAAGTTGGCGGCGGTGAAAATGGCCAGCGAAGGGCCTAACCAGACCTTGCAACCCACCGCGTTGGTGCATGAAGCCTGGCTGCGCCTGGTTGGACAGGACAACCCGCGATTCGCTAATCGCGCTCATTTTTTTTCCGCCGCCGCTGAGGCCATGCGCCGCATCCTTATTGAAAAAGCGCGGCGCAAGCACGCCCTTCGTCATGGCGGCGGCCAGAAGGCCCTGGACATTGAGCATTTGGAAATTGCCGCACCTTGTGACAACGAAGAGATCTTCAACGTCCACGAGGCACTTGACAAACTCGCCATTCAAAACAAGGCCGAAGCGGATTTGGTGAAACTACGTTATTTTGTTGGCATGACCCTCGAAGAAACGGCCGTAGCTCTGGGTATTTCCGCCCGCACCGCTGATAATTATTGGGCCCACGCCAAAGCCTGGCTTTTTAGGGAGATCGAGCGGAACAGGATTTCCTGAGAAAAGTCCCGGGCGCAAACATCCTCTGGCCGGGTTGCGCCATGATCGGTTACACCTCTTTCACCGGTTTCCGCAAGACGCAACGTGGTGGTCTTGTCCTATTTGATTGACCGGTCTGACCTTGGCATTTACCGGTCCGTTCTGTTTAACAGAGATTTTGCTTCTTTATACGCCAGCCAGCAGATCATTACGTTGTGGGAAGCAGTCTTTCCCTCAATTATTGGTTTGCTCTCCTCCAGCGGAAACGGAGGCATTTGTGCCTCTGCTTCGCTAAATACAGCTCGGGCCTTTTCGGATTGTCCCTGTCGAAACAGGCTCATTGCCCTGAATAAACGCGCAGTTCCTGGAAGATCAGGGTATTTGCCAGCCGATTGTTCGGCCTCGGCCAAGGTTTGTTCTGCATTCGCATACTGACCACTACGATACTCCGCCATGCCCAGGCAAAGTTGATACCACGGCAGAAACGGTGTGCCTTTCCTGAGTTCGACCCCCCGCCGCGCAAGATCAAGCGCTTTCGTTAACATAACGGCGTTGGTGGAATGCAGCAGGCAGTACGCCTTGGCGGCGCCTTGCGCCGTGGGAGCATCATCCGTCCCTGCGGCTTGTTGAACAACATGCTGGCGGGTGCTTTCGTAATCGACATCATTTTTAAACCAGGCTTGCCATGTAGCAAGCGTCAGCGAAAGATCCATGTCCTTCGGACGCGAACCAGAAACTTGCCTCAGAGTAGCGATCGCTTCCTGGCTACGGCCGGCGGCGCAATAGCAGTCCGCCAGGGTTTTCATCGCCTGACTGTTGCCTTGCTGCGCTGCTTTGTGAAACCAATTTAGAGCCTCCACTTCATCTTTCGGAACACCAGTGCCATCAAAATATAAAATGGCCAGGTCAATTTTGGCGCGGCTGTTTCCGTGCTCGGCGGACTTGCGGAGCCATTTTGCGCCTTCGGTCGGGTCGTTCAGCCCGTCTTTGCTGCGAACGTACAGCATGCCGAGGCAATCCTGGGCTGTCAGGGCGAAATCGGACACGCCGCTGGCTCCCTCCAAATAGAGGTTTCTGGCATCTTCCAATTTATTTTCCTTTTCCAGCAACTGACCCAAATTAACGAGCGATTCACCCGCCAGAGTGCTGTTAGGGCCGAACACTTTCCTGCGGATCGTGAGCGCACTGCGATACATGAGTTCCGCCTCGGAGAGTCTATTCCCGGCAATGAGCAGTTCACCCAGGCTCGCCTCGCTCTTGGCCACTTCCGGGTTTTCCTCGCCCAGAAGTTTCCTCTGCATTGATAACGCCTCACGCTGGATAGGTTCGGACTCGGCCAGTTTGCCCTCATTTTTAAGGACCGAGGCAAGGAGGTTCAGTGATTGCGCCAAGCTTGGATGTTCGTTTCCCAAAATCTTCCGCTGCTCCGCCACCAGCTTGTACAGCGTGGCTTCCTGTTCATTTGACTTGCCTTGAATATCAAGTTCGTTGGACTCAAGTTTGAGCGACGCAATGGTCACCAGCGGATTGTCGGGGCCGAGGAGTTTCCGGCGTATCGCGATGGCTTTGCGAGATAAAGCAGCAGCTTCCGGTCTTTTATACCGCCTGGAAAACAGCCATGCGGCCAGATTATCCAGCGAGTCCGCCATTTCGAGATTATTATCTCCCAGCAGAGCTTCCTTGGTGGTCACAGCCTCTCGAAGGGTTGCCTCAACCGTCGTTGAGAGGTTTTTCGTGTTGAGTATTGCGGCAAGGTCTTCCAGCGATCTGGCCACCTCCAGGTTCTTGTTGCCATACAATTCTCGTTGCAACGCCACGCCGGCGCGCGCCATTTTCTCAGCCTTATCCAGGAATCCTTGTCGCCACAGGACGTGGCCGAGGCGCCGCATGGATTGGGCAACCAGTGGATTTTTTCCACCCAACTCTTTGATGCGAAGAGAGAGCGCCCTTTCATGCATGGCCTGTGCGTTTTCCAAGTCCCCCAGTTCCCAGTAGACTTCGCCCAGGGTATAGCGCAACTCCGCCTCCACCTCGGGCTGTTGGGCAAGGTCCGATCCAATTCGTTTCGCCGTATTGTCCAGAATCCTTTTGAGCAGCGTCGTATCGCTGCCCATGGCGACTGAGGGGCCGACACCATCGAGCATGTCCTCGAGAAATTGAGCCACCTGTCGGCTCTTGGCGGCTTCAACCTGCGCTTTTTGTTCGTTTGTTTGTGCCTGTCGGCGTTCCTTTTCAGCCTCCAGACGCGCTTGATGCTCTTTAATTGAAGACCAGACCGATAGCGCTACCCCCATGGCCAGAGCAGCGGCGATGGCGCCAGTCGCGGCGAATACCAGCTTATTGCGTCGCACCAGTTTCTGAAACCGATACGCAGTGCTCGGCGGTCGGGCCACCACCGCTTCATTGCTCAGGTGCCGCCGAATATCCGCGGCCAAATCGTTGGCGGTCTCGTAACGGCGCGCACGATCCTTTTCCAACGCTTTCATCACAATCCAGTCCAAATCGCCGCGCACCAGATGAATCAGCTTGAGCGCTTCAGCTTTTCGATGTTTGGCGATGGTGGCCAGAGCGTCGCCCTGCATTGTGCTCAAACAGGTCGAAGGCGTAGCCGGCTCTCGCTCCCGTATGGTGCGTCGAATCTCATCCAACCCAATTTGCAACAGTTCTTTGGAGTTAAATGGTGTCTGACCGGTCAGCAATTCATAAAGCAAAACGCCCAGACTATAGATATCGGTGCGCGTATCCACATCAAGCCCGCCAGCCTCGGCTTGTTCCGGACTCATGTAAGCGGGTGTGCCGATGAATTGCTCGAATGCGGTGAAAAACGTCTGATCGGTCAATTTGCCGTGGGTCGCCTTGGCGATGCCAAAATCAATTACCTTGGGAAATGGCACCCCATCGTTCATCGTGACCAGGATATTTGAAGGCTTGATGTCCCGATGAATAATGCCTTTCTGATGCGCGTGCTGAATGGCATGGCAAACTTGCATGAACAGTTCAAGCCGGTCACGGGTGGAGAGATTGTTCTGGTCGCAGCAATCAGTGATTTTGACGCCCGGCACCAGTTCCATCACGAAATAGAGCCGGCCAGCGCTCGTTGCGCCGGCGTCCAGCACCTTGGCGATGTTCGGATGGTCCATCAACGCCAGTGCCTGCCGCTCAGCTTCAAACCGGGCAATGACGCTCTTCGTGTCCATCCCCAGTTTAATGACTTTGAGTGCCACGCGGCGGCGAACCGGTTCCTCCTGCTGGGCAAGATACACGATCCCGCAGCCCCCTTCGCCGATTTGCTCCAGCAACTTGTAGCGGCCTATCCAGTCGCCCGGGTTCTCGGCGCGAACCACGGCGGGGCGGGAAGCACTGCTCGATTTCGAAAGATCTGCTGCCGGGGTTTCCATGAAGGCCGCCGCCGCTTTTTCACCAGCCTGAAGGAGTTCTTCGACGCGCTGGCGCATGGCATCGTCGCCGGCGCAAACCTTGTCAAAAAAAGACGCGCGCTCACCAGGCGGCAACTGCCGGGCAGCGCTGAAAATAGTGAACTCGTGATCAGAAGACTCGGGCATCTGTGTTCATCTTTGTGCACTTCAAACCAAAAAACCAGTCGAATCATTCGTGGCTGAGCTCAAGTTTGTCGGTCAAATATATCCCAGGCGCAGGAAGCAGCCGATTTCATCCACGCCCACATGAGCAGGATTGAAGTCGTGGCCAATGCGCTTTCGAAGCATCGATTACTACCTGAGAGAGAAGTCTTCAAATGCTGGGTCTGGAGAAAACAAGTTGGCATGCAGATCCGGCACGAATTTGCCAGGGAAATTCAGATTTAGATATGAATTTGAGCATCGCCCCAGTCCTCGCTGCTCTGCCATCTCCTTCAACTCGCCTCATTGCGTTTACAATCCGCTGGTCGATTGTGATTCAACCCAACGAACTGTGTAGCGAATCAACTCGGCGGCCGTCTTAAGTCCCAGTTTGGTCTTAATGTTCATGCGATGGACTTCCACCGTTTTGGCGCTGACGTGCATGTTGGCAGCAATCTCTTTGGTGCTTAGACCTTCTCCAATGAGTCGAAAAACCTCGAACTCGCGGTCGGTGAGATTCTCGATCGGCGAACTGGCGGCCTGGGTGCCATGCCCCGAAAAGAGTTCCAAAATCCTTGCCGACATTTTTTCGCTGACAAAAATCTGCCCGCTCAGGACATGCCGGATGGCTTGCATGATTTTTTTGCCACCTTCATGCTTCATGATGTAGCCGCGTCCGCCGGCCCGCAGCACGCGCTCCGCATACAATGCTTCATCATGCATGGAGATTACCAGCACGGGTAACTTTGGATGCTGAGCTTGCAGGTCCTTGAGCAATTCCAACCCGTTTTTATCTGGGAGCGTAATATCGGCCAGCACCAGGTCGGGTTTTTCGCTTTTGACCAGTTCCAGAGCTTGAAATGCGTTTTCCGCCTCGCCACAAACAGCCAGGTCGATTTCATTGCCAATTATTTGCCGCAACCCTTCCCGCATCATGGGATGATCGTCCACCAGAAGGATCTTTGTGGCTTTTGCCGGGCTGGTTTTCTTTTTCTGGTTCATGTTCCTGGGTTGTTTTGTGAGTTTGCACCAGCAGGAAGAAAACACACCACCGCAGTGCCGCCTTTGTTCTGTCGCTGGAAAAGCAAGGTGGCTCCAATCATCCCGGCACGGTAATGCATGGTGCGCAGTCCCATCCCCCTGCTCGCGCCCGGGGTTGGGGGAATACCGATGCCATTATCTCGTACCGCCAAAATCGTTTTGTCCAGCTTTGACTCAAGGCCGATTTCAATCTCTGCTGCTTTGCCGTGTTTGATGGCATTGGCCACGGCTTCCTGGGCGATTCGGAAAAGATGGGTCGCCGTGATCAGGTCGTGGACATAAACCGGCGCCAGACACTCAAATCGGCATTTGATGGAAAAAAGCTTTTCCGTGTTGACGGCAAGTTCGGAGAGTGCCGCCATTAACCCTTCTGATTCCAGTACAACGGGCGAAAGACCGCGCGCCAGCGAACGCGTCTGCGCAATGACGTTACGAATCTGCGCCGCGATGTTTTCGGCCTGAGTTTCGAGATCCTTGCCTTTCTTCGTCAATTTTTGGCCCAACACCTCACTCAACATCTCAATCCCGGCAAGATGCTGGCAAATGCCATCGTGCAAATCCTGGCCAATGCGCCGCTGTTCCAATTCGCTGATTTGCAAAACCTCCTTTTCAAGTCGTTTATGTTCCGTGATATCCATTGCCGCGCCAGTGATGCCAACGATTCTGCCTTCTGCATCCCGGACGGGTTCGACAGTCAAATCGTAAACACGTTGTCCGTCTTTGACAGTGCAACCAACCTCCTGACGCACGCCAGTGCCAGTCATCAAAACACGCATCTTTATTTGCACCAACCGGTCGGCCTCTGCCTGCGGAAATAAATCTTCATCCGTTTTACCGAACACATTCTTCCCCGGTTCAGCAAACGGCATGTTGTGAAACCATGTGTAACGCAATTCAGTGTCCTGATTGAAAACGCTAATGGGAGAATGCTTCAACCCAACCCGGAACCTTTCCTCGCTGATCCGTAAGGCTTCCTCCGCCGCAGCCAGTTTTTTATCCCGATCGATTTGTTCCAACGCCTTGCGAACAATCGTTGGAACAAGATCGTAAAATTGCGCGTCCTTCACCACATAATCCATTGCCCCACTTTTCATCATTTCCACCGCAGCACGTTCGTCCCCTTGTCCGGTAATAATGATGAATGGACCAAGTCGTTTAATGACCGACAACCTGGCAATAAAATCCTTGGCGACCGTGTCGGCGAGCTTCAGGTCGAGAAGCATCAGGTCCGGCCGGTTTTCCTGGAGCCATTCAAACGCGGCTGCTCCTGACTCGGCTTTGGCGACCGATAGATTCTCCCGGCTAAGTGATTTTTCAATCAGACGCAGCACACCAAGGTCGTCATCCACCACAAGAATCGTTTCTGGCTTGGCCTGGCTCATGTCGATTAGGGTGAGTGAATTTCCGGGACCTGCACCAGTGAGATGAACATTCCCAACTGCTTGATGGCGTCGGCAAACTTTTCATAATCCACCGGCTTTACCACGTAATTGTTGCAACCCATTGCATGGCATCGCTCCACTTCGCGCGGGTCATCAGTGGTCGTGAGCATGAGCACAGGGATCTTTCTTAACTCGGCGTCGTTTTTGATTTGTCGCAAAACTTCGATGCCATCCACTTTGGGCATTCGAATGTCGAGCAGCAGTAAATAAAAGGCATCCTTGCTTCGCACCCGATTCCCTCGTTGAAAGAGAAAATCCAGAATATCCTGCCCATTCTCGAACCATTCCACAGGATTGTGCAGTCCTGCGCGCTGCAAATTCTTCTGAATCAGCCGCGCGTGTCCGGAATCATCGTCGGCAATCAAAATGACCACTTCCTTCGTCATGCTCATTCTTTATTCCGTACCGTTGCGGGCAAGGAAACAAAAAAAGAGCTTCCGCTGTCCGGTTTGGATTCCACCCAAATCTTTCCATCCTGCCGCTCCAGGATGCGTTGAGCAATTGTCAATCCGAGACCCTCCCCTGATGTTGTCTTCGGATTAAGCCGATGGAAAATTTCAAAAACTTTGGCCTGATGCTCGGCTGCAATGCCGATGCCATTATCTTTCACGCGAAAATTCGATCTGCCATTTTCCACATTTCCGGAAACTTCGATCACCCCAGCCCTGTTCGGATCCAAATATTTCAACGCATTGTCCAGTAGATTTGAAAATACCTGGTTGACCAGTATCGCATCACCCAGGCATTCGGGCAGCGGATTCAGGCGCAGAATCGCTCCGCTTTGCTTCAGTTGAAATTCCATCGTCTGCGCAATGCTTGCCAGCATGCCGCTCATATCAAGCGGCTCGATTTTCAAAGCGGCCCGACCGAGACGCGAAAAGCGCAAAAAGCCTGAAAGTAATATGTCAATTTTTGTCACGCCAGCCTGAATGAAGTCCAGAGCCTCGGGGATATCTTCGTTCAGTATCATCCGCAGTTCGGGGCTGCTTTGGAATCCATTGGCTGATCCCAGCAGCGATTGCAGATGCCGACAGGAAACGCTCAGTTCCTTGCTGAAGCCTTGAATATTCACCAAGGGTGAACGCAGGTCATGCGAGGCAACGTAGACAATGGTTTCGAGTTCCTTGTTTTTCTCGGCGAGACTTTGCGCGAGCTGCTCCAACTGCTCTTCATCCCGTTTGCGCTGGGTGATGTCCGTGCGAATGGCGATATACTGCTGCGGCTTTCCGTTGGCATCCAGAAAGGGAAATATTGTCGTGGCCACCCAATAGATGCTGCCGTCCTTGGCTCGGTTCCGGAGATCGCCTTTCCAGACGTTGCCACTGCCAATAGTCGTCCACAGATGATTGAAAAATTCCCTGGGATGGTAACCGGAATTGATAATGCGATGGTCCTGACCGATTAATTCATCCCGCGAGTATTTTGAAAGTTCACAGAACTTGTCGTTTGCGTACGTTATCCGGCCACGTGCGTCCGTAATGGCCACAATGGAGTGGGCATCAAGGGCGGCCTTAAGTTCCTGGAGTTCTTTGACGGGTGCCAACGGTCCGGAATCACTTCCGGCATCCAGCGCCTTAAGGCGCTCAATTAACTGCTCTTTCGTCCATTTCGAATAGTCCGCCATCGCCGTAAACATAACTGTGCCAACGGGAAAGTCGAATTCCCATTTTGTGGATCAAACGGCGAGTTGCTCCCGATATTCCGTCGGCGATTGACCAACGATCTTTTTGAAAACGCGATTGAAATGCGTCAGCGACTGGAAGCCTACTTCAAAAGCCACTTCGCTCACGCGCAGGTTTGGATTCAGCAAAAGATTCTTCGCCTTTTCAATGCGAACCCGGGAAACGTACTCGGTAAAGTGGAGTCCCGTTGCCTTCTTGAACATCTTGCAAAAGTAAAAAGTGCTCGTATTGACCGCCTTCGCCACTTCACTCAAGGTCAGGTCTTCAGCCTGATTGTCCTCGATATAACGTTTGGCGCGCGCGATCACCGGCGGCTCGGCATTGCGTTCCTGCACCAGAACCCAGTTGCTCACCAACGAGATATGCTGCGCAAAAATCTCAAGCAGACTCACGATGGCTTCATGTTGCCTGGTTGATACCACCTTGGTATCAAAGTAAGCCTGGCGTAAACGGTCCTTATCCACCTCGCCTCCCCATTCAGCAATCAACTGGGCCGTCCGCTCAAACTGCGTATTCGTTGGCTTCTTGCGAAACACCTGGCCAGTTTGCAAAAAACCAATCAGCTTTTCTCCGAGGCGAACCGGAACAGCGGTATCACTAAGACCAAACTCACAAGTCAGCGTCTGGGCTTCGTACTGGGCCTTGTCGGCCAATTCCTGTTGCAACCTGAGGCAGGCAGCACAACTGCGACTTTTCTCTGCCATCATTGCACAAAAGGGGTTCTCGTGCTTCTTCCCATGCTGTGGCAGTTGCCATGATTCGACCGGGCGCAATGCCACCGGCAGTCCTGTCGTCTCGCTAAAAGCCCGCTCGTAGTCCTGATAAATTTTGGAGGCTGAGAGAGTTCCGATCAGGCTTTTGCTCTCTTTCGCCTCGTTTTCAGGAGTATTTGCATCCGCAGGATCGATCGTTAACGAGGAATGCTTAAAGGGATTCCGCGTTCCGATTTCGTGCTGTGCCGTTGTCATTTGCATGACACCAAACTAGAGATAACAGCAGCGCCGGACAATTGGGAGCATCCCCAAACCTGTCTTATCAAAAGCAACTAGACCGGCTAAGGAATTTCCTTAGTCAGCTTATCTCTTATTTAGTTCAAATTGCTTTCTAATCATTCATGCTTTCAGAAGACTTCTGCTCTGAGTCCCGCCGTTTCCCTCACGGTCTGCGCGATGCCGGACAATATTTTGAGCGGCAAATGGCCGCATTCGGAATGTGGAGTGGGACGCGTGGCGGAATAAATCTGAACCAGCGGGATACATGCGCCCGCAGTTTTTAACTCTTTGAGACGTTCCGCATATTGGGCAATTTCCACTGGCGACGGTGCCTGGCCGTTGATGGCTGGGAAGAGGCTCTGGATGATCAGCGGTCTCTGCCGTGCCTGGAACAAGATGTTGGCCAGCACTTTTTCCAACGGGACTTTCGACTGATTGACTTTCTCGTAATACTCCTGCGATCCGGCATCCAGCTTGGCCCAAATCTCATCATCGCGCGTAAAATATCTCAGCCCGTTCTGCACTTCAGGTGAATCCAGGCCGCTGGCGTTGGTGATAAGCACCATTTTAAAAAACGAACCGCTCCGGGCCCGAATGTGGGCAACGGTTTGAACCGCCTTGGAAAAATTCGGACAAAGCGTCGGCTCGCCATCGCCACTCAAGGCAACATGCCGTAGTTTCAGCAGGCCCGGCGGTGCGATCCGGAACAATGATTGTTGATGAATCGTTCCCGAACGCACCAACTCAAGGGTTTTCTGAAGTTCGACGCACATGATGTCAACATCAAGAGACTCCTCGCTGCTCCGCTGACACCGGTTTACTTCACAATAAGCGCAATCAAAGTTGCAGTCCTTTCCCGGATTCATGTTAATGCCAATCGAAAGGCCGCGGGCACGCGGCGAAATGACAACGTATACAAATCGGTTGCCAAGGCCTTCGCGCGAACAGCCGAATGCCGTTTGAAACCGCTTTTCCTTTTTGTCAGGCATCGCAGGTTCCATGGATGAACCGCCGCTCGTCGTGGCCGACTCAGGTTGCTCGCGGCCAGTTTGATGTTTGATGGGCGACATGGATAATTTAGCTTCCATTTACGACACCAAATTAAGGCCGATGCCCATTATTCGCCTACTCGATGATTGTCAAAAATTGGACAATTCTTGCACCCGATGGGTCGCGATTTTCGTGAATAAAGTCCATTTATTGCAAACCGCCCTGCTGAACGCTTCAAATCGGCCAGAATGGAGATGGCAAGATTTGTTGTGATCCGGCCAAGTTGCAGGAAGTAATTGTTGACCCCGCGAGTAAATCTGTCCATGCGTTGAACATCGAAGCAGCCGCGCTTACATTCGATTTAGTCCTGAGCAGGCTTCACTGATCCGCAATGAATACGAACAAACTGAATATCCGGCTCTCACCCAAATTTTTTAGCCGGGAGCCATTTCGGATTTTCTTCCCGGTCGGAACGCAGGCGGGCATCATTGGCGTGGCGCTCTGGCCGCTTTACTTCACTGGTCTGACGGATTTTTATCCCGGCTTGGAACACGCGCGAATCATGGCTTATGGCCTGTTCGGTACATTCATCTTCGGCTTTCTCGGCACAGCCATGCCGCGCATGTTGACTTCGAAGCCACTGAGTGCCTTGGAAGTCTTTCCCATGATGCTTGCTCACTTGCTGATGGTGCTGTCGTATGCGCTCGCCAGAATTCCACTTGGTGACGCCTTGTTCCTCTCGACGCTCCTCTGGTTCATCGGATCAATACTGCTGCGAATGAAACACCGTCAAGATCTGCCTCCGCCAGGATTTGTCCTCGTATTAATGGCTTTGATCTGCGTTGGCACAGGCACCATTCTTGCCCTGGTGGCGAATTACAAGGAAATCGATCCCTCGTGGACCAGCCTGCAACGATTGCTTTCCTCTCAAGGGTTTGTATTGCTGCCCATTCTTGGAATCGGCCCGTTTCTCCTGCCCCGCTTTTTCGGGATGCAGAGCGCTCACGATTTTCCCGAATCAAGAAACCCCTCAGGTTCCTGGTTGAAGAAATCAGGAATGGCATTCGCGACGGGCGCGTTGATTATCATCACGTTTCTTTTCGAAGTAAAAGGGTGGCTTCATACCTCGTATGCCATTCGGGCTGCAGTTGTGCTTGGCTATATGCTGCTTGAAATGCCGTTCCATCGCGCCCCGGATCGCCGGAACGCACTCGGATTTGCCATTCGCACCTCATTGTTCGGCATCGTGGCCGGTTTTATCGCTGTGGCAGCCTTTCCGTCATATCGAGTGGCTCTCTTGCATCTGACACTTATTGGCGGATTTGCCGTCATTACTTTCACAGTCGCCACCCGTGTTGTTTTTGGACACAGCGGCAACCTTGCACGACTGCAAGGGCGTAATCGTTGGCTGTTCGTCGCAATCGGATTGATGCTCTTTGGAATGACCACCCGCATCAGCGGAGATTTTTGGCCGAAGATCCTGGCCTCGCATTACATTTACGGCGCACTGATCTGGATTGCCGGAGTCCTGCTCTGGGCGGCGTTTGTTCTGCCGAAAGTCTTGGTTGTCGATGTTGACAAATAATCAACTCACTGGCCTGAGTTCGAAAGTTGATTGTCGCTTCTGCGGAACGCCTGCTATCACCATCACCGTCTCTTGCGCAGCAATTTTCATCGAAAGAAAGCCAATATCTGGTTGGCTGTAGAAGGACTGTTTTCAGATGTTACTGCCATGAAAGTGTTGAGCATCATCGCCCTCATCGAACAGCCTAAAGTGCGAAACACCAAATGTGCCGCTGGCAGTTCAACCATTATCTCTGTCTGAAATTTCCCCACCATTGCCGATGTTTCCCGCTTTCTTAACCACCATTTTCTTTTCATTATCCGCCATCTCCGGAAGCCGCTGCGCGAAGGCGTTTGGCGGGCTGGAGGCCAATTTCTGGCGATTAACCATCGCCACGGTTCTGCTCACTTCCTATGCAATCTTCTTTGGACACCCGATTTCGGGCGGGGCGGGAGCCCTCTTCATTTTGAGTGGAGCTATTGGTGTGGGCGTTGGCGACATGCTCTACTTCCAGGCGCTGCCAAGAATTGGCTCACGACTGAGTGTCCTTCTGATTCAATGTCTTTCAGTTCCCTTCGCTGCCACAGTGGAATGGCTCTGGCTGGGAACAACGCTATCGTCCAAACAATTCATTTGGGTAGGTGTGATTCTGGCGGGCATTTTGCTCGCCTTGTTTCCGCTGCACCACGCACATTCCACGCGCCGAGAAAAAGTGGCAGGCGTTTGCTTTGGTATTCTTGCCGCAGTCGGCAATAGCTTCGGCGCCGTATTGAGCCGAAAGGCGTATGGGGCAGCTCTCGAAGCTGGCTTCAACATCGATGGACCTACAGCTGCTTTTCAACGGATTTGGGGAGGCGTGCTGGTCGCCAGCACGGTCCTGGTGTTTGCGAAGTGGCCTGCCATTCAGTCGGTTTTCAAAAATTGTAAAATTCTTTTCACCGCGGAATATAAGAGCAAATGGCGGAGCGTCTGGCCATGGGTGGTGATTACCAGTCTCGCTGGACAAACTTTCGGAGTGACCTGCTTTCAGTGGGCCCTTAAAAACAATCCCACCGGCGTGGTCCTGCCCATCATCGCCACCACCCCTCTCGTCGCCATTCCATTTTCACAGGTCCTCGAAAAGGAGCGGCCTTCCCTCCGTTCGATTCTCGGCGGTCTGATCGCTGTGGGCGGTGTCATCGCCTTGTTGAAACTGAAATAGGCCATGGTGACAACCACCTGGGCCAGGAGACAGCCAGCAGAGGCACCTTTCAGCAACGCCCATTAGGACAAGAAATGCAAAGACTGTGACAATCCGGGTGAAGCCTCCAGGATTTGGTTGATGCCCTGCAACATCAGCTCGCAGACTGCATTCGCTTAAACAATCTGGTTCAAGAGCTGGAGGAAATTCCCAACGGCTGGCGTGTCTTTTCGAAAGATGGAATAAACGAATATGGCGCGGTAGTTCTCGCAGCTCCTGCACATTGCCTGACAAAGGTTCTGCTGAGAACAAATTCGGCTCCTTCGCTTTCGTTCGAAGAAATAAAACATCCACCGATCGCAAGTATTGTCCTTGGCTTCCGGCGCGACAAGGTCGCACATCCGCTCGATGGCTTCGGGGTCCTCGTTCCGGCGGTGGAGCAAATGAATATCCTTGGCGTCCTCTTTTCATCGTCGCTCTTTCCGAACCGTGCTCCGGATGGGCATGTCACTCTCACGTGTTTCGTCGGTGGTTGTAGAAATCCAGATCTTGCTTTGACTGACAGGCCAGCTTTGCGCCGTCTGGTCTTGGAAGATTTGAAGCGTCTTCTAGGCGTAACGGGAAGTCCGACTTTTGAGCATTACTCAACTTTCCGGCAATCAATTCCTCAATACGACGTCGGTTTTGGAAAGTTCAAGGAACTCATGAATCGCATCGAAGCCAGTGCTCCCGGGCTGTATTTCGCCGGCCACTATCGCGACGGCATTTCGGTTGGTGATTCCATCGCCTCGGCAGAAAAGGCGGCGACACAAATCGTTCAGTTTTTCAAACATTCTCATTCACACACTTCCCCAGACCTGGCTACTGCATGACTAAACAAGGCGTTCTCTTAATCAATCTTGGCTCGCCGGATTCTCCTTCCGTTCCGGCGGTTCGCAAATACCTCCGTGAGTTTCTAATGGACGGTCGCGTTCTCGACACACCGTGGCCGATTCGCTTCGGCATTGTTCATTTCGCCATCCTCCCGAAGCGGCCCAAGGCATCAGCGCACGCGTATAAAAGTATTTGGACAACGGCAGGTTCACCACTCGTCGTCACCAGCAAAAACCTAAAAGGAGCGTTGCAGGCGCGGCTTTCGATTCCAGTCGAACTGGCCATGCGTCATCAAAGCCCATCGGTTGCAGAAGCCATAAACGAACTGCATTACCAGGGCGTTGATGAACTGCTGGTCATACCGCTGTTTCCACATTACGCCATGTCGAGCTACGAGTCGGCTGTCGTTCGTGTCAGGGAAGTCACGGCACGCCAGTCGCCCCTGATGAAGATCGTGGTTCAGCCGCCTTATTATAATGCCCTGGATTACAACAACGCACTCGTAGCCAGCGCGGAAGATTATATAAAACGTGATTTCGACCACCTGCTCTTCAGTTTTCACGGCATCCCTGAACGGCACCTGCGAAAGTCTGACACGACAGGTTGTCACTGTTTGAAGGTGAAGAATTGCTGTGAAACTCCCAGTTCGGCACATGCCACCTGCTACCGTGCTCAATGTTTTCAAACGATGAAAGCGTTCGTGAAACAGGCAGGGATCCCGGAAGGAAAATATTCCATCGCTTTTCAATCCCGCCTGGGACGCGATCCCTGGCTGACGCCATACACAGACAAGGAATTGGAACGACTGGCGAGGGGTGGCGTCAAAAAACTCCTCGTGATTTGTCCCGCTTTCGTGTCCGATTGCCTTGAGACACTCGAGGAGATTGGCATGAGAGGTCGCGAGACTTTTCTCCATTCCGGTGGGACGAGTGACACGATGATACCCTGCCTCAATGAACATCCGCTGTGGATCGTCGCTCTCGAGAATATGACCAAACGCTTCATGGCTGACAATGTTCACCAGAGCCCTGAGGAGCGTCGCAACAGCTTCCAACCGGTTGCCATCTGACAGTTCATCTAATCCTGACAGGAAGACGGTTGTTGATTTTCAGCATCGGTCTTCCTCTCGCTTTTGCTTCTGAACAAGGCGCTTGCAGAGCATTCGAAGCGAAATGCATCTACGGCTTCGATTAGGCAACTAAAGCTGAATCTCATTTGCCTCCGAGCCCAATCACCATTAACACCAACATCCGAGCAAAAACTGCTTAGCGAATGGCAATAGAGGTTAAGCCCCCATCTCCGCTCTTGATTACTTTAATGACGTTTAATGGATACAGCTTTGCAAACAACAGCGTCGAGTAACGACAGGCAGCGCGGGCAAGCCCAGCAGTGCTTCCACTGCGGCTCACCCTGCAACGCCAGCATTCTTTGTAAAGAGGAGAAAGCTTTTTGCTGCCACGGATGTTTAACCGTTTTTGAAATCCTGAGTGAAAACGGACTGACTGATTTCTATAGTTTATCCGAGAACGCCGGGGTTCGTATTAAGAAGGTTGGAACAAAAGACCAATTTGCATTTTTGGACGAACCGGCTGTCCGTGAAAAACTGGTAAACTTTTCAGACGACAAAATCACTCAAGTTACTTTCCACATTCCAGCGATTCACTGCATTGCCTGTGTTTGGTTGCTGGAAAATCTCTTTCGCCTCAAGCCAGGCATTGGTCAGTCCCATGTCAACTTTCCCCGAAAGGAAATCTCGATTTCGTTTGAACGCCAAAAAGTAGGGTTGGGCGAGTTGGTGGATTTGCTGGCTTCGCTCGGATACGAGCCGGATCTTAAGCTTTCCGACTTGGAGGGCGGGAGAAGTCCTGTTTCTCGCCGTCTCTGGCTGCAACTTGGCATTGCCGGCTTCGCGTTTGGCAACATCATGCTATTCAGCATCTCTTCCTATCTTGGACTCGACATTCAATATTTCAAAAAGTTATTTGCTTATCTCAGTTTCGCCTTGGTCTTGCCGGTCATTTTTTACGGCGCTTCAGATTATTGGAAATCAGCCTGGTTGAGCTTGAGTCGCCGGATGCTCACCATTGAAGTGCCGATCGCGGCGGGTATGGCACATGGAAATTGTTGCCATCGCTGAATTGAATTCTCCAGGTGGTAGATGCTGGCCTTGCCTTTAACCAGCTTGTCGCGTCGAAATAAACGGAACCGTTCTTTTATTGTGGCTATCTCAAGTTCAGTGAGCATAACCCCGTTCGATTCCGTCGCGTTAAGGGAGAGTGGACGGACAGGAACCTACTAATCCGGAAGGTGGCGGATCAACTGTTCGCAGTACGTTTCAAACGCCCGGCGATAACCAGGCCCGGACGCCATTTGATTTTGCAGGCCGGCGATGATTCGTTGGCCTGCAAGGTCATCCATCAATTGGCGGCCTTGGATCTCACCAACCCGAAATCAATGTATTGCTCGCCGCCTGTATTACGGCAATGGATGGCGATCACATTCTTGCCGGGCTGAATAGCCGTCCGACCACGGCGATTAAACGAAAAATCTTCATACGCACCGGTGGCACCAGTCGTTTTGATTGCCAGAACACCGTTGACATAAACCTCCGTGTCATCGTCGTGATGCAGCCAGCCGAGCAGCTCATCCCACTTGCTCCCCTTCAATTCCACTTCGCGTCGCAGCCAGATGTCGTCCGCGGTCCAAACCGTGTTGACGATCGCAGCGGAGTTTCGTGTCCTGCCGAAACCGCTCTGGCCTTCCGACCAACTGGACGCATCAAATTCTGGAGTGAACCAGTTTGTCGCAGGCTGGCTGGTTGTGTAACGCCACAACCCCGGTTTGGTATCCGCCGCCGGCAAAACCGCCTCGAATCCGGGTAGCTTGGGCATCGCCGCCCAGCCCGTGGCTTTCGTTTTATCGCGTTTTGCATACTTCTGCCAGACCGGTTTCTCGTAAAGCATCCGCATGAAGACGCCGCCCACCACCGGGCGTGCATCGAACCCAACTTTTTTCGCCGACTTGGTCTGATACCAGTCGGTCATCGCTGAGCGATCTGGCGTCTGGTTCAAGAAATGTATGATCGGGGCGAGCAACGCATTGAAGTCCTCACGGTTCTCCGTGAGTGTTGCGGTCCAGGTGATCCAGTCCAACTTGGTGTAAGTCTGGCGGTTGTCGAGCGGCAGGCCGAATGCGTTCTGCGTCTTCTTATAAAAATCCATTTCCTTGCGCATGACTTCCTTCGGGAATAGGTTCAGACCGAGCACACCATCCCAAACCAGATTATACTTCTGACTCCAGGTACCGGGTTTGTCGAACGCCAGGCGGAAATGGTCGCCGTCATCAGCCTCTTTCACCCAGCGTTGGGCAAACTCGCGCGCAAGTTTGAAATATTCATCGGCCTTGGCCTTGTCACCGCGCATTTCGCACAGCCTGGCAAAGGAACCCAGGCCGCAGATGGCTTTTACACTCAGGTTCACATTGTGCGCAAGATGGCCAGCAAAGTCGTCCGTGCAAAGTTGTTTCTCAGGGTCAAAACCCTTTTCCTTCAGGTAATTCGCCCACTGCTCCAGCTGTTTCCAGTAAATCCCGGCAAAATCGGCATTGCCCTCCATCTCCGCAACGGCCGCAAAAAGGCACAGCAGGTTTCCGCTTTCCTCAACCGGCATCTGGTTGTTAACGCCGTGCTCGCCATCGCCGTAAACCTGGCCATTCGCCTTGGGATAGGTGCCAAGGTCATGCGGTGCGAAAGGAAATTTCCAGCGTTCGCTGGCGGCATAATTCATGAACGGAACGATGAACGACTTTGCCAGCGTCGGGCCGAACAACAGAAATTGTGGCGACATCGGGTAAAACACATCGGACGTGCTGATGCAACCGTTGGAGTGATTTTCCTTGCAGAACTGCAGCGGCTGGCCGTTTTCATCGGCAATAAATTTTCCGGCGGCGAAACATTGGCGGTACGCCAGCGCGCCCAGTTTGGCGTAATTTTCTCCACCGACATTTCGCAAATCATTCATCAGTTCGTCGTCAAATGCCGCGCAGCGTTTTTGCAACAAGGCATAATCTCGGGCCGACGCTTTCAAAAGGTCTGCCGGCTCCCATCCATTGCGCCTCCAATATGGACGCAGATTTTTCCGCATGTATTGGATGGAATACAGATCGTCATATGCAAGCATCAGCCAGGCCGTGCCGACGGTGTTTTTGGCGCAATCCAATTTCGCGGCGAAGGCCAGCACAGTGTCGTTGCGGTTGTTGTTTTGCAGCGCAGCCTCGGCCGCGGGAGCAGGCAATTTTCCATCGGTCATAAAACCGGTTCGCGTCGCCTCAACTTTGTTGGCAGTCAAACTTCCATGCCCATTGTCGGCCATCGCCACATAGAAATAACCCCAGTCAATCCGCAAATCGTCGCCGCGCTTCTGCAGGATGGGCTGCTCCACCGTGCCGACACGCCACGCTTTGATTTTTCCGGAGCCAGCCTGGTTAAAATTGACGGCTTGATCTGGCGTGTTGCAGGCCATTGCTCCATACGCATCGAAGTAAGCCGCAACTTTGTGCTTTTGGTTGTCGGTTGAGTGCGATTCCCACGTCAGATAAGTCACCGGGCGCGACAATAAATCCAAATCCTCCGGCAAAGCCGCCGTCATGAACGTGAGCGTAAGATGGATACCCTGCCCTTCAAAGCTGTAGATTGTCCGCGTTGGCAAGACTTCCAGACCAGTCTGTGGCAACGCCGGAACATTCCCCGGCTCCATCCCCATAATGCGAAAATTCTTTCCATCGATTTTTACCAACCCGGTCATACGCTGCACCTTGCCCGTCCAGTGTGTTGTGTCGGCATCGGTCAGTTTATCTGCTGGCGACCAAAGGCTGAAGTATGGATCACACGCCACCAGCGGGACGGACGGTGGCCGGAAGGTTTCAGCATGAAGGCTGCAGCAAACAGTGCTAAACAGCACGGCAACGCTTAACGCGACCGCGCGACGGTTCAAAAGAGTTCTAATCATCATTTTTGTCAGTTGTGGTGACCACAAGAAACTATGCAATACTTGATCAAAATCGTATCCTCCATGAAGATGATGCAGTCAGGCAAACAAAATGAGCAAAGTTCCGCTATTTTGTTCAATCACCTTTTTGGGTCGTCGTTTTGGACGATTGAGTCGCTGCCCCGGACTGCTTATGCTGGACGAACCGTTTTATGAGTAAAAAGCATCTGGCTGGATTATTCCATGTTTGGCGGTGGATTTTGGTTTTTGCATTGTTGGAGCAGCTGAGTTTCAAAGGTTTGGCGGCTGAAACCAGTGCGACGCCACCAAACATTGTTTTGATTTTGGCCGACGACCTTGGATTCTCTGATCTCGGTTGCTTTGGCTCGGAAATTTCCACCCCGCATCTGGATCACTTGGCGGCTGAAGGACTGCGTATGACGCAGTTTTACACCACCCCGCGCTGTTGTCCGTCCCGGGCGGCGTTGCTCACGGGATTATATCCGCAACAGGCCGGAATTGGCAACATGATGGAAGATCGCGGCATCCCCGGCTATCGCGGCGAGCTCGGCCAAAACTGTCTCACGATTGCGGAAGAATTGCGCCGGGCTGACTACCACACAGCCATGGTTGGCAAATGGCATTTAAGCCACATTCATTTCGACGGTAAAAAACAGTTGAATCACGAATCTGACGAACCCTTCTGGGATAACAAGAACAGTTGGCCCGTCCAGCGCGGCTTCGAAGATTATTTCGGGACCATCCACGGCGTCGGCAGCTACTATGACCCGTTTTCATTGGTGCGCAACAACACGCCCATTCGTCCGGAAGGCACCAACTTTTACTACACCCATGCGATCACGGAACACGCCGTTGCCGACATCAACCGCCTTGCGGGGAACAAAAAGCCGTTCTTTCTCTTCGTCGCCTATACGGCGCCGCACTGGCCGTTACAGGCACCGGAAAAAGACATCGCCAAATATCGGCAACGCTATCTGGCCGGTTGGGACACAATCCGTTCCAACCGTTATCAGCGCCAGATGGAGATGGGTCTTTTGAATAAAAAATGGCCCTTGTCGCCGCGGGATCCGCGCGTGCCGGCCTGGAGCAGTGTGGTGGATAAAGAATGGGAGGCAAATCGGATGGCGACTTACGCAGCCATGGTCGAAAACCTCGACAACGGTGTGGGAAATATTCTCGAAACACTAAAACGGAAGGGAATCGAACAAAATACACTGGTGATTTTTTTCTCTGACAATGGGGCTTGCGCGGAGCCCATCGAGCCAAATTGGTATGATGTCCCCAGCCGGACGCGCGACGGAAGGCACATCTCTGTCGGTAATAACAATCATGCAGTATTCGCAGGGCCGGACAATGTCTGGCAAAGCTACGGCATACCATGGGCAAATGTCAGCGACACACCGTTTCTGCTTTACAAACACTTCACGCATGAAGGTGGCATCGCCTCGCCATTCATCGCACGCTGGCCAGCAGGCATCAAACAGTCAGGGGTTGTGTCTGACCAGCTCGCGCACGTTACCGACATCATGCCGACGTTGGTCGAAATTGCCAGTGCCGCGCATCCCGATAATTACGAAGGCCGTGCAATTCAACCTCTGGAAGGCAAAAGTCTTCTCCCCATCTTCGAGGGAAAAGACCGCTTGCACCCCTCCCCCATCTTTTGGGAACACGAGGGCAACCGGGCTGTCCGGCTGCAACAGTGGAAACTCGTGGCCCGCCAGGGACAAGAATGGGAACTTTATGACAGCAGCGCGGATCGAACTGAACAAAACAATCTGACCTCCTTTCATCCAGACAAAGTCAAGGAGATGGCAAACCTATATGACGCCTGGGCCAAACGCTGCCATGTCCTGCCTTTTGATCAACTCCCGCGTGAACGCCCGATAATTCCCGCTCAAATTACGAACGCAGCGCCTCAATCAGCATTTAATGGTCACTGAGAATCCAACGCTGCTTGCAACGAAAAGATTACCGTCGAGCGCTGAGTGAATTGAGCACCATCAAAGCGTAGCCCGTCCGGGGGCATCGGAATCTCACCAGCAAAAGACAAACTCTTTGTTGCCGATGGCTTCTCAAAAGATAACCCCGCATCCCTCTCGCGAGCAATCAGTTTAGAAACCGCTGCCGGGTTGTTTTCGCTTTTGTCAATCTCACTTACGATCCCCCAGGATATTTCCAACTGTTTGGAAAGATAAAGGTTCACGGCTTGTGTGAGGATGTGGGCTTCGTGCTTTTGGCCCTCTTTGATGATGTCTGGCAGCCGCATGTTTTTTTGCACGGAAAAACTGCCTTGGGCAATAATTGGACCTTCATCCAGATCCATGGTCACGAAATGCGCCGTTACTCCAATAATCTTTACCCCCCGTTCCCACGCCTGACGATACGCTTGTGCGCCCGGAAAGCTGGGAAGCAGGGAGGGATGAATATTGATAATCTTTTTTGGATACCGCCACACAAAATTGTGGGAAAGAACTTTCATGAAGCGGGCCAGGACGATGAAGTCCGTGTTGTGCTTTTGCAAGATGGCAAGCGCTTCCCTCTCTCCCTGTTTGCGCTCATGCCAGGGTACGAATGCAAAAGGCACATCGTTTTCCCTGGCAATTGGCTCCAGATCTGGGCAGTTGGAGAGAACAATCGACGGAATAGCTTTTAATTCGGCCAGGCGATGATTGGAGAGCAAAGCTTCCAGGCAATGCGGTTCACGTGTTACCATGAGGGCCATGCGTTGCTCCTGGTGAGGCTCAGTCACATGAACTGATATTTCCATCTCGAGTTGCTGCGCGAGACGGCATAAGCCCGACTGCAGCATCGCCAGGCTAAACTGGTTTAATTCCCAGGAAGCCTGGATCACCATACTGAACTGTCCCCGGGTTACCTGCTCTTCCAACGCTTCAATGTTTGCTCCTCCCTCGAACAGGTGTTTGGTCACCCGAGCCACTACTCCTGCCTTATCCCTGCCAATAACAGTTATTGTTGCCATTTTTGTCATATTAATTTCCTTTTAAAACAGGCTGATCTTTTTCAAGCGGAGAAGCGCCGTCATCAAGCCGACTAGCAGATTCATGGAGTTGGCATCTGTGGTATTCCTTTGGTTTGCACAACAGAAACGGGAGCTTCCCGGAGTTTGGACAACCAATCGCAATCAAGCGCGTGTCCAAACCCGATTGCACCCTGATTGCAAAGGAAGCAAATCGCCAGTGGAGTAAAGGGCCTAATAGCAGCCGAGGCTTATCCTACTATTGACTTCAGCCAACCCGTTTTAAGAAAGTGAATGATTCTCTTCGATTTTGAAACCAAAGTGATGCATGGGGTATTCATGATTCTGTAACGGAGAATTTCACTCCCTAGGAAACCATTCGACAATCGATGTAAAATTCTCTTCAACGGGAGGAAAACAACTCAGTTCATCTGAAAATGCCTTCGGCAATGTTGAGGAGGAGTAAACCAGTCTGAACATCATGAATTATGCTTGAGCCCGATGATTCCGCCATTTCAGCCTTAATAGATCCGCAAGCTGCGACTCTTAATTACCCTGCTTCCTATTCCCAGGAACGATTATGGTTTGTTCAACAGTTGGAGCCCCAATCAGCCACTTATAACCTGCCGGCGGTATCCCGTGTAAGAGGCCATATCGATGTGCCAGCTCTGGAGCAAAGCCTGAATGAAATTATCCACCGTCATCAGGTGCTGCGCACCTCCTTCAAACTTGTAGGAAACGAATTGCGGCAGCTGGTAGCCCCTCAAATCAATTTTAGAGTGCGGACCATTGACTTGCAGTTCCATGCCCGGGAGGAGCGGGAGGCTGATCTCCAGCATTTAGTCCGTGTTGAAGTAAGACAACCCTTTCTGCTGAGCCATCCCGTGTTGTTACGTGCGACTGTTATTAACATGGATGAAGGGGACCATGTGCTTATCATCGTTTTACACCACATTGCTGCGGATGGATGGTCGTTTGGAATATTTTCCTGGGAACTCGAGACTCTGTATGCGTCGTTTGTAGCGAATGAACCATCACCTTTGCGGCCTTTGCGCATGCAGTTTGGAGAATACTCATCGTGGGAAAGGCAGGAAGTTCAGAGCGAGCGGTTCCGAACGCAACTTCAATTCTGGCGCAATCAACTGGAGGGAGAATTGCCTGCCTGGCAGATAAGGCCGGATCGCCCCCGGCCGATCCGCCAGACTTTCAATGGGGCAACAATTTACATGGAAATCCCGCACGATCTTTGCAGTCCCATGAAAACCTTATGCCACCAGCAAAGGGTCACCCCATTCATACTACTTCTCTCAATATTTCAAGTAATGCTGCACGGTTGGAGTGGTCACACGGACATGGTGGTCGGAACGCCCGCGATAAACCGCAATCGCGAAGAACTGGAGCGTTTGATCGGGTTTTTACTTAACATGCTCGTCTTACGTGTAAATGCCCACGGGAATCCAACATTTTGGGAATTTCTTGGACGTGTGAAAGAAATTGTCCTCTCTGCTACTGCTCATCAGGAGGTGCCTTTTGAAAAAGTGCTCGAAGAGATGAGACCCCAGCAAGGTTCGAGCCGGAATCCTTTCGTACAAGTGGTGTTTACATTTCAACGAGGACCAATTCATCTCCGATTGCCCGGGCTGGAATGCCATCCTATTTTCGTGGACAGCAATACAGCCAAGGTCGACCTCTTTGTAGAATGGTGGGAAGCCGGAAAGGGTCTTCAAGGACGAATTGAGTATAACACTGATTTGTTTGAGGCGGAAACCATCAGGCAATTGGCCTCATTGTTTCCTCCAGTTCTAGCTGCGGCAGTTGCCAATCCCGATCGACAGCTCTCTGAATTGGCAGCGATGATGCCAGCGCGAGCAAATCCTCCTGAAGGGAGGAACTTAAACCCAAGCCCACCGATCAATCGTCGTGTGGATGCCAACTCGCACAAACCGCTTAACCAGGAGGCTCCTGCATTGCGGGGATCAATAGAAAAATCTCTGACAAATATTTGGGAACGGGTATTGGGCATGGAAGGGATCAACCGGCAGGACAATTTCTTTGAACTTGGCGGTCATTCGCTTTTGGTCATGCAGGTAGTGGTGCGTGTGCGTGCGGCCTTCAAGGTGAATCTTCCCATGGAGCTTCCTTTTGAAGTACCTACAATCGCGGGTCTGGCCGAGGTAATCGAGAAAATGTTAATTGCGGAAATTGATTCGCTTGGCGATGAGGATGCAAACCGGATGCTTTGATAAAGCCCGGAAGGAACCCTATAAAAAATAAAAGTGTATGGAACACTTTCATATTCGTGACTCCCGCGAGGTTCCGGATGCCTTGCGGCAACTCTATGAGAGCTATCGAGCTTCCTTGCCACCTTTCAAGCAGGAATTTGTCGGCAAGGCGTTTCCGAGTTTATTACTGGCTGGCAGTGGAATCATCTGTTTTCAAAACAACCTACCTGCCGCTGCACTCACCTGGAATGTCTCCCCAACGGTTCCTGGTTTAGTTACAGCGGAGTTCTATTTTGAGCAGACCTGGGCGGCCGGAAATGCCGTTGAATTGCTGATTGCTGAATATCTCAAAGCCGTGCCCCAATCCAATTCACATTGTGTTGAGCTGTGGATTTCCCCTGGTGCAAAGATTCATCAAGTCTTGTTAGGAGAAGGCTTCCAGCAAATGGAAAGACAACTCTTGGAACTCACGAGCAAGGCACCGGAAGCGTCCTGCCCGCAAGGTGTGAATTTCATACGCCTGGATAATTTCCACATTACACCAGCCAGCCTGCAGGAGTTGTCAGAACTCCTTTTTAAGGCCTATTGGAACACAGTGGATGGAGTCTTTTTTGAACACTACAGGACCCCGGCATTCTGCCAGCAGTACGTTTCGAAGTTCGTTGAATCACCCTACTGCGATGTTAGGAATTCCTGGATTGCCTGTTTGGGCGCCGATAACCGTGCAGTTGGCATGGCACTTGGATGTGTATGGCCCAAGGCTAGGGCTCTTTACCTGGAACAACTGGCGGTACATCCCTCCTTTTGCGGACACGGTTTTGGAAGAGAATTGTTCAGACGATTTTCCTCTGTCATCGGTGCTGGAGGCGCACGGAGAATTATTTTGACTGTTTCGAAGGATAACTCCATTCCCAGCACGATGTATCGCTCCATGGGTGCGCGATTTTTGGATATGGAAATCGCTTATTTTAAAAAAGCCACCACTGTTCATTTTTGTAAAAAAACGGAAGCACCTTTTTCAAGGCGAAGAGGTTGCGAAACGGATCAGCCTGTCTAATGAAATTCAAACACGGAGAATTGGTCCATTATATGTTTTGGGTTTGTTATTCGGTTAAAGCGGGGTTCTGGCCTACCTGCCGTATAAACGTGGTTGAGCTAGTGTGGAATACTTTGGTTCATTTCAGAGGGACCTTCAAAAAGGATGTCAGCTGCCATGCGGGGTGTTTGATTTGTAGCTTTTCAAATTAAGATCTCCCTGCGCAGGCAAAGTTATCAAGTAAATGAGTAATGTAGCGAACACTGCAGCTCGCCTGTTAGGTAATACACGGCTCGCGAAGAAACTAGTTGGTCAACCTGTGCTCTCCCCCGCGCAAAAGCGACTATGGATGCTTGAACAACTTTATCCCGGCCAGGCATTCAATAACCTTTCGTCCGTACTTAAACTGGAGGGCTTGCTGCATCTCGCATGTTTGATACAGAGCCTGAGCGACATTGTTCAGCGCCACGAAGTGTTAGGAACAAAAGTTTACACTAATAAAGGGCGGCCCGTTATTTCGATCGCTCCAGCGCTGGCGCTGAACGTGCCGATTGAAGACCTAAGCAAACTCCCACACCATGAACACGGTGTACGCGCCAACGAAATCATGGCGACGGAGTCGTGCCAACCCTTCGATCTCAGCCGGGACTTATTGCTGCGGGCCAGGATATTGCGTGTCGCACCAGAGGAGCACTTGCTTTTGCTGACCACGCATAAGCTGGCAGCCGATATACGGTCCTTCCAAATTCTGCATCAGGAGTTGGCAACACTCTACCGGGCCTATACTCAGCATCGTCCAGGTTCTCTGCCGGATGTGCCTTTTGGTTATTATGATTCTGCTGTTTTGATGTTAGGGGAGGAGGATGAAATCTTGGGAAACCAACTGGCATATTGGAAACGTAAGCTAAAGGGGAAACTTCCAGCGATCGATCTGCCGACGGATAACTCACGGCCAACAATACAGACATATGCCGGTGCGCAGCACCGCTTTGCCTTGCACAGTGATCTTTGTGGCCCGCTGAAAGCTCTTGCCCAGCGTCTGCACACCACCTTACGGGTGGTGCTGCTGGCAGCTTTTCAAATATTGCTTCACCGCTGGAGCGGTCAGGAAGACATCCTTGTTGGCTCACCAGTCTCGGGACGCAATGAGAAAACGGATCGGTTAATAGGGCCTTTTGAAAACACACTGGTCTTTCGGACCCAGTTGTCAGGGGACCAAAGCTTCAAGGCCATACTGGATCAGGTATGCCAGGTGGTTTCAGAAGCGGAGGGTAATCAAGATTTACGTTTTGAAAATCTGCTTGAAGCACTTCATTTAGACCAGGATATCAGCCGTTCTCCAATATTTCAGGTGATGTTTCATTTCGAAAGTGCCCTTCCTTTTCCCTTGGAGCATCCAGGCCTAAGCATGGTTCCCCTGCCAACTAATAACAATACGATGCTCTATGATTTGACGCTTGCACTTCGGGAGCAGAAGTATGGCGTGATCGGTAGTTTCGTATACAATCCGAATTTATTCGAGGGAGCAACAATTCTCAGGATGCTCGGAAACTTTCAAACCTTGCTGGAGGGAATTATTGCCGATCCGAACGAGGCCATCAGCCGCCTGCCCCTGCTGACCAAAGCAGAGACATATCAGTTGTTAGTCGAATGGAATGACACTCAAGCGCATTACGCCACATCCAGATGCGTTCACCACCTTTTCGAAGAGCAAGTGCACCGCACACCGGAAGCGGTGGCTGCAGTTTATGAAGACAAGCACCTTACCTACCAGCAGCTAAATCTAAAGGCCAATAAACTTGCGCGCGAATTGCAGGAGTGTGGTGTCGGACCGGATGTGCGTGTGGGTGTGTTCATGAACCGGTCTCTGGAGATGATTGTTGGGCTTTATGCCATTCACAAGGCTGGAGGGGCTTATGTCCCTTTGGCACCGAGCAACCCACCGGAGCGTTTGGCCTTCATGCTGGAAGATGCACAAGTTCCGGTTTTATTGACTCAACCAACCCTGCTCGCGATGCTTCCACCTACAACCGCGAAAGTCATCTCCCTCGACCAAAATCTCACTGCTCAAATTCCACCCAATGGAAGCGAAGTAGAAGCAACAACGGAGGCTTCTCTCCAATCTGACTTAAAAGCAGTAGTCACCCCGGAAAACCTCGCTTATGTCATTTACACTTCGGGATCCACTGGCAAACCGAAAGGGGTCATGGTGCGACATTGCAATGTGGTGAACTTCTTCGCAGGAATGGACCGCGTCATCGGGCGTGAGCCGGGCGTCTGGCTGGCTCTGACCAGCATTTCCTTTGATATATCCGTGCTCGAACTCTTCTGGACCTTATCATGCGGATTCAAGGCGGTGATCCAAGGGGATGATGCCGCTGGCGCACACACAAAGGCGATTCCCCCAAACAGAGCAGCCGCCATCGAACATAAGTATACTATTCCTGAGCAGATCCTTCGATATGGAGTCACACACCTGCAATGCACCCCATCACTGGCCGGAATAATGCTTGAAGAACCAAAAACCGCCGCTGCGTTACGAAATGTAAAAAAGTTTTTGTTCGGAGGTGAACCTTTACCTCCCACACTGGTGGAAAAAATTGCAGGTTTTGGGGAACTCTTGAATATGTATGGTCCCACCGAAACAACGATCTGGTCTACCACCCATTCGGTCACACGGGAGGACGACCTCATGTCCATTGGAAGGCCGATTGCCAACACTGAAATTTATATACTCGATGCACACCTTCAACCGGTGCCGGTAGGAGTCGCCGGTGAACTCTTCATTGGAGGTGCCGGCGTGGCACGTGGTTATTTGAATCGCCCGGAACTTACCGCAGAGCGCTTTATTCAACATCCATTTAAGACCACTTCAAACCGATTATACCGGACCGGGGATCTTGCCCGGTATCGACACGATGGGAAGATTGAATATTTGGAACGATTGGACCATCAGGTGAAGTTGCGCGGCTTCCGCATTGAGCTGGGCGAAATAGAAGCTGCTTTGGGACAGCACCCCAGCATCAAGGAAAGTGTCGTGTCAGTCTGGGAGGCTCGTCCCAACGATAAGCGACTGGTGGGATACTGCGTGGCCAAACCCAGCCAGGAATTTCAGGCCATGGAATTACGCCGCTTTCTTAAAACCAAACTCCCCGAGTATATGGTCCCTTCGATATTGCTCCAATTGGATGCCTTGCCGCTTACCCCCAATGGAAAAATTGATCGGAAGGCTTTGCCCACGCCGGAGCTGAGGCATGCTTCAGAATCTCTGCACGTCCCTCCACAGACGCACATGGAGAAATGTATTGCCGCAATCTGGCAGGAACTGCTTCACATCGAACAAATAGGGACTGGAGATGATTTTTTCGACCTGGGAGGTAATTCACTGATGCTGGTTGAGGCACACGCGAGAGTTTGTGAGCAACTCAATTTACAGATTCCACTCAGCAAATTCTTTCAGGTCTCCAATATCGCCGCCCTGGCAAAATACATCGTTGAGCTAAGCAGGAGCTCCAACTCATTAAGCAAGATGAAGCAACGGGCTTTGCGCCAACGACAGGCCCTTGCCTTGAGAAAACATATAAAACAGTAACTCTCCTATGAGTCAATTGGCACAACCAGCAGAAGACATCGCAATCATCGGCATGGCCGGTCGATTCCCCAACGCTGCTAACATTCAGGAATTTTGGAATTATTCATGCAAGGGGTGCAAGCCAGATGCCGGTTTTTACGCTCACACCGATCAGCTAAAAAGAGCCCGCCTGTTCGATGCCTCATTCTTTGGCCTGAGCAGTCAGGAGAAGGAAGAAACCCATCCGCAACAACGAACATTTCTCGAGTGCGCCTCCGAAGCTCTCGAAGATGCCGGATATGCTCCCGAGCGTGAGGATACCCTCATTGGAGTATTTGGCAACTTGAGCACGCATCTTGCGCCGGACCTCGCCAAAGCAGGTGGTTCGGACAGAGGACGCGCTGTATATGGTTTGCTTCCCTCCATTAGCGTGAAGGAATTACCAAAGCTCGTTGCTAAAGCACTAAGGTTACAAGGGCCTGGGATGTGCGTGGAAACCGGTCCAACCTCCTCGTTGATTGCCGTTGCTTTGGCGTGCCAATATCTACTCACACACCAATGCGACCTGGCGCTGGCTGGTGCTGTAGCTTCTAAATGGGAACCAACGAGTGATTTTATCGCCGGAGAAGGTCCAAGGCATTTTGATAACCATGCTCGGAACTCCCTTGGGCGTTCTGCGATTGCTCCAACCGGTGAAGAAGCGGGAGTCATCGTGCTAAAAAGGCTACCGGAGGCTCTCTCGGAAGGGGATCATATTTATGCAGTGGTGAGAGGGTTCGCCAGCATTTGTGGTGGAGGAGAGGACGGGGATGGCAACGATTCTCAGGAAACAGCCCAGTCGGTCTGCATTGCTCTCGCACAAGAAATGGCAGGTATTACCTCGGAAGCACTTGGTTATATTGAGGTCGATGACATTATCTCATCCCCGTTTTCACAAGGCGGGCTGGCTGAATTGAGCCGCAGCCTGCTTCAAGACACCAGTATCAGGGAATTTTGTGCTCTGGGCTCAATCAGGGAAGGCATGGGTGAAATGGATGGAGCAGCTGGCATGGCAGGTTTGATCCGTGCTGCGCTGGCGTTGCACAATAAACAAATTCCACCATGCGCATGCCCGGCACCTTTCACGTTAACATTTGATTTGGCACAAACTCCTTTCTATTTGAATCATGCGCTTACCGAGTGGAAGCAGGGGCAAGCGCCCAGGCGGGCAGCGGTGAACGCTTCGGTTGCCGGCACTAACGCGCATATCATTCTAGAGGAAGCTCCGACCGTGGAAAGCTCGGGTGCATCGCGTCCATTCCAAATTCTTTTGCTCTCGGCCGGGGATGCTGCAGCAATGGAATCTGCCTCGGCGGAGCTGGCCGATTTTATTAGTCACCATGCCGATCAAAATCTCGCCGATACAGCCTATACCTTGCAAACCGGACGTCACGAATTCAACCATCGACGGATGGTAATCTGCAGAGACAACCGCGAAGCCATCGAGTTCCTGCAAACGCTGAATAACGAATATGTCTCTACAAATAATGTGCTAAATGGTGGGGCCCCTTCCATCGTGTTCATGCTGCCCGGGCGAGGAATGACCCAGGTGAACACGGGTTTGGAACTCTATGAACATGAATCTGAATTTCGAGAGCATGTGGATTGCTGCGCCCGGATGCTCACTCCGCACATTGGAATTGATTTGCGCAACGTGCTATTTCCGGTTCCCGAAGAGGCCACAACGGCCCGCAAGCAAATCGAGCAGCCCTGCATTGCGCAACCTGCCCTGTTCATAATTGAATATGCACTGGCCAAGCTCTGGATAAGCTGGGGGGTGAAACCCCGGGCTATGATCGGCCATGGCTTGGGAGAGATTGTAGCTGCCCATCTTGCGGGAGTTCTTTCCCTCGATGACGCGTTGATAATGGCAGCCGTCCGGGGGCGGATCATTCAGCAATCAGGTGATGCTGCGACGCTGGCCGTCCAAATGTCCGAGCCGGAGATTGCAACGCATCTAAACGACTCAGTGCACCTGGCTGCCATAAACACCCGTGCCGAATGTGAACTTTGTGGTTCACGGAGCTGCCTCGAGCGTTTGCAGCAGGAGTTCCTCGAGCGGGGAATTGCTTGTGAATTGGTTGAGAATTATTACGTTTCCAATGGCTCCGATTCCAAGGCTGCGGAGGAAATCTGCCTTAATATGCTGAAGGAAATGAAATTGAGGCCTCCGCGAATTCCCTATCTATCGAGCGTAACCGGTGATTGGATCAAGCCAGAACAGGCCTGCGATCCGATGTATTGGCAGGAACAACTCCATAGTCCGATACGCTTTTCCGAAGGTCTTGAGAAGCTGCACAACCAGGAGAGATGCATCCTGCTTGAGGTTGGACCCGGTCGGACGTTAAGCATCTTCGCCTCCCAACACCTAACTTGCGGAAACGAATTGCTGCCTGGAAGCCAGCAGCAGGGCATCGAAATATCACAAATGGAAACTGCCGGGATGTTGAGGACGCTTGGCCAACTTTGGTTGGCAGGGACGGAGATAAATTGGAAGGGATTTTATTCCCAGGAAAGGCGCCAACGAGCAAGCTTGCCAACGTCTCCCTTTAAGAAGCAGCCATTGGAAGCGGAGGCAATTGAGAGCAAACCAGATTTTTCTTCGAGGCCGAAGGCTTCGGCTCCACCCTTGATGCAATCGACGATTCAGTCGCCAACCAAACGCAATCCTTTTACCTCCTCGATAAGGGTGGATAAGCTCGAATCGTTTGATGCATTTGCAAATCGCCCAGTGTCCAAGTCCGGCGATTCCTCTCCCCTGCCCCGGACTTCTCAAGGCAAGACTTCACGTCCGGAGGAGTCTACATTTCATGCCCGGCCTGAGATCGATTCGGAGCAGGATCACTTGTCAGGTGGTAAAAGGATGGAACCCCATTCGAGCGCCCAGCCTCGAGTACACTCCGAACACCTTCAGGCCGCCAAAAGGACAGAAAGCAGTAAAACTCTGCCTCTTACTGAAGGCCAAAGAGAGATTTGGTATGGGGTTCAGAGGGCCGACGGAGTCTCATGTGCGTTCATTCAGTCCGTCATGATCCAACTACAGGGAGAACTTAATGTTCCTGTGCTTTTGGACACGATGGAATGGCTCGTGGAGAGGCATGAGGCTCTCAGGATAACTTTTTCACCCGTGGGAGATGTTCAATTCATTCATGCCGCTGGACCTGTCCAGATGCCGATCATGGATTTATCTCCATTGTCAATGGAAGCGCAACGGGAACAACTTTCAAAATTGCAGAGAGATGCGGTAACCGAGCAATTCGATCTGGTGAATGGTCCAATGTTCCGCATGCGATTGATAAAGCTGGGGCCGGAAACTCATACCCTGCTGCTTGCAGTTCATCATTTGATTTGCGACGGCAGTTCCCTTGGTATCCTGCTGCAGGAATTAGGAGAGCGTTACTCGTTCCAGGCAACAGCGCAGTCAGATCCCTGCGAAACTCCCTTGGGCTTCGGCAAGTTTATTATGGACCAGGAAATTACCAGGCAGGGCCCCTCTCGAGCGCGTGCAGAGGCATTCTGGCTGGAACAATATTCCGGAGGAGCACCGGTAATGGAATTGCCAGCTGATTTTGTACGGCCCAAAAAAAGAAACTTTATGGGAGGGAGCCAGTCGATGCCGCTTGATGGTTCTCTATGCCAGGCGCTGAAAGATCTCAGTAAAAAGCAACGCTGCACGTTGTTTACAACAGTCCTTGCTGGATACTATTTATTGTTGCATCGACTGACGGGTCAGGCGGAGATCGTTGTAGGGCTGCCGATGACCAGCCGTTCTGGTAAAAGCGAGGAACGATTGGTGGGACACTGTGTTAATTTTCTTCCCCTGCGTCTAAACATTGAGGGTAACCCTGTTCTTTCAGAATATCTCGGCCAGGTTCGCAACCTGATGCTAAGTGCTCACGAGCATCAGAACTACACTTTGGGCAGTCTGCTCCAGAAGCTGAACCTGCCGCGAGAATCAAATCGCATGCCCTTGGTGTCCGTCATGTTCAATCTGAATTGGGTGCGCGAAGTTCTCGCGCTCGAGGGACTTGATACAAAAGTTGCGCCTAATCCTTATTGCTACTCCCAATTCGATGTGAGCTTCAGTCTTACGGAATGTCAGGGACAGCTTGAGATGGACTGTCATTACAGTGCCGAATTATTCAAAGCTGAGACCATTCAAAGATGGTTTAACCACTTCGCAACTCTGCTTCTTGAGATGACCCGTCACCCGGATCGACGCATTGGCCAGCTCTCAGTGCTCAGCATCACCGAGCAAAAAGAGCTGGTGCAGGATTGGCGTCCCAGTAGTGAAACTATTGAATCCCTGCCACAAACTCAGCAGCCTAACCTGCAGCATGCACTGGGCCGGATCGATTTAAATGCCGTTGCCGGCTTTTATGTTTTGGATGGATACGGAGAGCTGTGCCCGATCGGAGTTCGTGGGGAGCTGTTCATAGGTTGTTCTGAAGAAGCCAGGTTGGGAATTCAGCCTCAATCAGAGCAAGTCAAATGCCTGCCGAATCCTATCCAGCAGGATCAAAGTGATCGGGTGTATAGCACCGGCTTGCGGGCGCGTTATTTGCCTGGAGGAGAGCTTGATATTCTGGGACGAATGGACCAGGAAGTTCAAGCGCAGCTGAACGGCCACCGTGTGGACCTGGCCAGGCTTAAGCTCGCGCTCGAAGAACATCCCGCAGTAAGCGAAAGCTTTTCGCTGGTGCAGAAGGGCACCAACAGTCAAGACTGCATTGTCAGCTATGTTGTCGGTCGCTCCAGCTCCTCAATCACTGCGAACGATCTGCGATCATTCCTGCAGTCAAGACTTCCGGCATTAATGGTGCCAACTGGATTTGTCTTCCTTCAAACTTTGCCCCTGACGACCACAGGTAAAGTAGATTGCGATGCATTGCCGAAGGTGGAGTTCAACCGGTCCGAGGAACCGGCCAAGCTGGCAGCCCCCTTCAGTCCGACAGAACAAAAACTTGCGTCAATATGGTGTGAGGTCATTGCGTTAACTGAAATCGGCCGTGATGACAATTTTTTCGACCTGGGCGGTCATTCAGTATTGCTCACTCAGGTCATCACGCGTGTGCGGAAGGAATTTGGAGTGGAGCTTACCTTGCGTCATATGTTCGAGTCCCCAACGATTGGCGAACTCGCCAGCGTCATTGACGCTCAACTCATACAACCCGTTCAGGAGGGGAAAGTCACGGCCCAACTTGAGTGACTGCTCCGAAAGCCTGACAAAAGATAAAATCACCGTGCCATACATTACTGATTCTCGCATCCTGGACACCTCCGTTACCAAGGAACGCCTGTTGGAAAAGCGTGTGCACAGGGCATTGCAAACTGATGGGGATGAAAAGACAATATTTCCGGTTCGCACAGATGGACCAGCACCACTTTCTTTTGCTCAGCAGCGGCTCTGGTTTCTGGATCAACTGCATCCGAACAGCCCGCTCTACAACATGACCATGGCTGCACGCCTGGTCGGCAAATTAGATATATCCGCATTCCAGCATGCCATATCGAAAATCATCCACCGGCACCAGATATTGCGCACGCGGTTTATCAACATCGAAGGTGAGCCGTGGCAGGAGGTATTTGAAACGGCAGCCTTCCAACTGCCTTTGGAGGATCTAAGCACAAAGTCTGGCGGCGACTGTGAGAAACAGGTGCAGCTTCGGCTGGAAGAGGAGGCTCGCCGGCCCTTTAACCTGTCAGGAGACGTTTTACTTCGTAGCGTGCTCTTTAGAATTTCACCGGAGGAACATGTTCTTTTCGTGAGCATACATCATATCGCATCGGATGCTTTTTCCCTGGGCATCCTATTTCAGGAGATGGCTTGCTTTTACGGAGCCGCGCTGGTTTCTCAACCGCCCACGCTGCCTGAATTGATGATTCAATATGCTGACTATGCGGCATGGCAACGGGAGGAAAGCAATAAATCCAGCATGAGGGAGCACCTTGCCTATTGGAAGGAGCAATTGGCTGACGCGCCCGAGTTGCTTGAGCTGCCGGTTGACAAACCCCGGCCCTTGGTGCCTTCATCATCTGGAGGACGACGCGTGCGTCAGTTACGGCCGGAACTTGTGTCGGCATTGCAAAAACTTGCTCAAAGCGAAGGCGTCACCCTCTTCATGCTGCTGCTTGGCGCATTCCAAATGTTTCTGCATCGACTCACTGGACAAAGGGATGTTCTGGTTGGGATCCCCATTGCAGGGCGTCACCTGTTGGAGACGGAACGGTTGATCGGTTTTTTCATCAATACCCTGGTAACTAGAAGCCGGCCGGTTGGGAATCCAACTTTCCGCGAGCTGTTAAAAGAGGTGAAGACCACGACTTTGAAGGCCTATGCGCATCAGGAGCTCCCGTTTGAAAAACTGGTTGAGGAGCTGCAGCCAAAACGAACAACCTGTTATACTCCTTTAATTCAGACCATGTTCGTTCTGCAAACCGGGCTCGCACAAAAGATCGTTCTTCCCGAATTGAAAGTAACCCTGCAAGAGGTCGGCACAGGCACAGCGAAATTTGATCTGATGTTGACCATGAACCATGCGGGAGACGCTTTATCTGCGGAGATGGAATATAACTCTGATTTGTTCAATAGCACTACGATTGAGCGGTGGCTCGGTCACTTTGAGATGCTGCTGGCCGGTATCGCCAGGGAGTCGGACGGCCGGTTGAATGACTTTTCCATGCTGAATGAAGAGGAGCGTCGATGTATATTGGTGGAGTGGAATCAGACGCGTAAGGAATATCCCCGTGGGATCTCGGTCCCGCAGGTGTTTGAGGACAAAGCGGCCCGTTATCCTGAATCGATTGCCGTTATTGATGTCAACGAAAGCCTTACTTATCGTGAGTTGAATGAACGCTCCAATCAGCTGGCTCATTACCTGAAAAGGTGCGGCCTTCAGCCAGAGCAATGTGTCGGTGTTTACCTGGAGCGCTCAGTTAGGATGGTGGTTGCGCTCCTGGCCTGTTTAAAAGCCGGTGGCGCTTACCTACCACTGGACCAAAGCTTTCCCAGGAAAAGACTGGGATTCATGTTAATCGATTCGAAGGCTTCGATGATCATTACCGAGGAAGAATTTTCCCACGAATTTAAGGAGTGTTCAGCACGAACAATATGCCTTGATAAGGAGGCTGATGAAATCGCGGAGGAAAGCCTCACCAATCCGGCTCCCGGCAGCACTGGTGAACGCCTCGCCTACGTCATTTATACTTCAGGATCCACGGGCAAGCCAAAGGGTGTCTGCACACCGCACCGTGCCATAACCCGCACCGTGCTTAACACGGATTATGTGCATCTGGACCAATCCATAGTCATGGCGCAGGCAACCAATGCTTCTTTCGACGCGGCAATTTGGGAGATTTGGGGGGCTTTATTGAATGGAGCCCGGCTGGTAATTACCCCGACTGAAGTGCTGCTTTCACCACGTGAATTGCAAAACCATCTTCAACATCACGGTATTACTTCGTTGTTTTTAACCACGAGTCTCTTCCATCAGTTGGTCTCGGAGGTTCCGAGCATTTTCTGCGGGTTGCGGCATCTGATGGTCGGCGGGGAGGCCATGGAACCAAAGTGGGCTGCGGAAGTCCTGCGCAATGGCCCACCACAAGAACTGTTGAATGGATATGGGCCGACAGAGTCCACCGTTTTTGCCACCTGCAAGCTTGTCTGTAGTGTGCCCGCGCAAGTCGAATCCATACCGATTGGCCGTCCCATCGAGAACACCTCCACTTATGTGCTCGACTCGAATCTTCAACCAGTCCCCATCGGTGTGGCGGGAGAACTGTACATTGGTGGCGATGGTCTTGCGCTTGGCTATCTTAATCAACCTGAACTTACAGCTCAAAAGTTTATTCCCAATCCCTTTGTTCCCAATCCTGAAGCACGCTTGTACAAGACTGGTGATTTAGCCTGCTATCTGCCGGATGGCAATTTGGAATTCCTGGGACGCATTGATCAACAGGTGAAGATTCGCGGGTTCCGCATTGAATTGGGGGAAATTGAATCAACGTTGCTGCAACACCCTGCCATCCGCCAGTGCATAGTAACAGTGTGCCCCGGCGCCGGTGGCGTTAAGCAACTCGCAGGTTATCTGGTTTGCAGGCAATCCCATTCGGCCTCGAGTCTGGAGCTTCAGAACTTTCTAAAGCAGCGAATCCCCGAGTTCATGGTACCGGCATTTTTTGTCTTCCTTGGAGCCTTGCCGCTCACGCCTAATGGAAAGGTGGATCGTCCTGCCCTGCCGATACCTGATGCCTCCACGGGAATGTCGGATGAAAAATTAAGCCCAAGAAATGAAACCGAGCGGCAGTTACAGTTGGTTTGGGAAGAGGTTTTAAATATGCGTCCGATCGGAATTCAGGATAAGTTTTTTGCCCTGGGAGGGCACTCTCTTCTTGCTGTGCGGCTGCTGGCCAGAATTGAGAGGAAATTTGGCCGGAAAGTTTCAGTATCGGCTCTCTTTCAGAATCCTTCCATTGAACAGGTGGCGCTCCTCCTGCGCAGTCATTCAAGTCAGACATCCGGATCAGCAATTGTCGAAATTCAGCGGCGTGGCACCAAGCCCCCGTTGATGTTGGTGCACGGAGTTGGTGGCGGCATGTTTTGGGGCTACAACAACCTGTCTCATCACCTCCCGGAGGATCAACCGGTTTTTGCATTCAAATCCCGCGCCCTTGATGGAAAGGATGAGTTTGAGGGCATCGAAGTCATGGCCACGCAATATGTGGAGGATCTCCGGGCTTTCCAACCCTACGGCCCCTATTACCTGGGTGGTTACTGTTTTGGAGGTGTGGTGGCTTATGAGATGGCTTGCCAGTTGCTGGCGAAAGGAGAAAAAGTCGCCCTGCTCGCACTCATCAATTCCACCCCTCCGAATTCCAGTTACACTCGTTTCAGATACACGCCTGCCATGATCTTGCGCTTTGCAAGGAATCTTTGCATGCGGTGCGGCGCCTCCTTGTGTTCCACTCCTGAAAAGCGAAGAGAATTCTTTCGCTGGAAAATGCGCTCGATGATAAAAGGACTTCGAAGAATCTTACTACCTTCGGGATCAGGGCCGGAGGGTAAGTCGATCGATGACTTGCTTGATTTATCTCAATATACCGAGCAGCAACAAAAGCTTTGGCAATCCCATTTTCGGTCATTGGTAAATTATCGTCCGCCCGTTTATCCAGGACACGTCACCTTGCTCCGCAGTCCTGTCCATCTGCTACGTTGCTCATTCGCGCCAGACTATGGGTGGAGCGAATTCTCGCAAAAGGGGGTCACAGTGAAAATCATTCCTGGCGCCCACGAGACGATAATTCAAGAGCCTCATGTTAAAATTCTGGGTGCTGAGCTGAGTACTTCTCTAGCGGAATCTCAGGCACTTGCAGACCGAGGTAAGAGGCTTACACCTGGAACATCGATGTGAAGACCAAGATCCACTGCATAATGGTCCGGTACCAACCAATTCCACGGTGATAATTGTTTCCTCCGTCCTGACCATCGAGATTGTTCCACGTATGCGGCAGATTCACCACCAACCCACTGGAATCGTCGTAACTGCTATTTTGCGCCCAAAGACATCCTGACGTATAAACCGCCAGCCTATAGATTCAGAAGGATATCTGCGCGCTGATTGGCAGGAGGAACGTAGGTTTGTGCACTCGCGCTTGATACCCAACTCGGAACGATAAGGCAACCGAGTGCTGCATTCCTTCAGCAAAGAATGGCAGGCGATCGCCAAGCACGCAAAGCACAATGGTGACCTTCATAAATCAAAAACGCCTCAATGAGGGTTGGAAATACTTAATTCAATTTAACCCGATGGAATTGCTGCTGGCCGTCAGGTGTCAACGTGTAGGGGGAAGTCGCCCCCGTAATTGTGTCCCAGTTTCCCACGATATTGGTTGCGGCCTGAAGCGTGCCGTTTGGCCAGATGAGCCTGATGGCGTTATTACTCAAGGATTGAATGGCTATGCTGACGGGTGTTGGATTCACCTCCTGCAAACGAACGCTTTCAACAAAATTCAGATCTCCGCTTCCGGTGTAGAACCGGAAATCGTCGACCCATCCATTGAATGAGCGCTGCCGATTCTGCCGGTTGCCGATGTACAGGCTGCCATTAGAGCCGAAATCAATCGGGGAGGCCGCGGCAGCTGAAGCCACCTGGCTGACGGGCGTCGTATCGGTCCCTTCATAAAGAAACACGCTTGCGCCATCATACACCGCCGCTACAAACACCCACGTATTCGCCGGCAAATTTGTCGGGAAAGTTGCAGGCACCGTGATGCCGTTAAGTTGGAAATACAATTGATTGGCCGTCTGAAACTTCAAACCTATGCTATTGGTGATACCGGTGTCACTTGGCGAGCCGCCACCGAGAATGAATAACCGCGGGCCAACATTGGCGCCGGAGGCCATCACGGCGTTCTGCTTGAACCAAATCGTAGACACAAAGTTGGTGATGGTTCCGAATCCGAGATTGGAGCTGGTCGTGCTGGCGATCGGCCCGGGATTGCCGGGCTGACTCGCGCCATTTGATGAGAAATCCAGAGCCCGACTCGCGCTGACAGTCCCGCCCACACCCGATGCATCGGTGCCATGGTAATCAGCGTTGGCACCGCCTCCGTTTGCCATTTGCAGGATAACATTTGCACCACCAGAATTAATATCGCTGGGAGACGTTATGGAGCCGGGCGGTTCGTCGAAACCAAACCTGACCTTTAAAATAGGCTGTGAGGCCGGTGTCGGAACCAGCTCATACACGCGCACATAATCGATCTGCATTTCGCCGGGAAAAATGGTGTTGGTGTCTGGATTACCACCGAAATTGCCGCCCACAGCCAGGTTCATCATAATATAAAAGGGTTGATCAAAAGGGGCCGGAGAAGCTCCTCCGGAACTCCACCATGAAGTCTGGGTTTCGTAGAGTTGTCCATCAACATACCATTTTACAAAATTAGTGGACCATTCCAAAGCATAGGTGTGAAAATTGGTGACTGAATCCACTCCGGTGAAGGTAAAGGATGGTCCGTGGGAATATTGATTGTTGGGCCATTGTCCACCATAATGGATGGTACCCAGCACGGTTGTCGGGTCACTCCCTTTATTTTCCATTACGTCAATTTCGCCCGAAGCGGCCCACCCGCCATAGAGCGAATCCTGGGGCATCATCCAGAGAGCTGGCCAGTAGCCCTGGCCCTGCGGCAACCGGGCACGGAATTCAAAGCGACCATAGCGTTTACTGAAAAGGCCCGTGGTCTTGAGCTTTGCCGAGGTATAGTTTTGGCCGTTATATGATTCTTTTTTCGCGACAATATGCAGAACACCATTGCTGACAAAGGCATTCTCGGGGCGGCTGGTGTAGTACTCCAATTCATTATTGCCCCAGCCCGGAAGTCCCGAAGGACCGTTGCCAATATCGAACGTCCAGTGATTGGTATTGATCGAGCTGCCATCGAACTCATCACTCCAGACCAGTTGACCATCAGCATGGATCTGGCAGGTGAAACCCGCGAGCAACAGCGCTGAGAGCAAAGTGATGCTGAGGAATCGAGGGAAGGAAGAAGCGTGTTTCATTTTTCTTATGCTGGCTGGCCAACCAGAATGGTTCCCATACGTTGGGGTGACCGGGCACGGGTTGCTCCCATCTCGCAGCTTTTCTTCACGGTTGTGGAGCCATAAAAGCTGCATTCAAAAGGTTGACCAAAGGGCCTGGAGGGAAATCCATGCTGTCTTGATAAAAATAACATTTCCGGGTGGTGGTATCCCAGGTGGTAAGCATGCGCATTTTGTCGCTCTTAATCCATCGGGCTGATCCATCGATGAATACTTCATTACCCCCTTCAGGAAAGGAATTTCCCATCTTGTGAGGAGGCAGGTTGTCATAGACACCGGCACGGGTTGGATCCGGCTGGCCCCAGCCGCTTTCAGTTTCGACAACGGCGTCGGCAGCGAGCACCCAATGTGGTTTGGAACTGGCAAGCTTCACCGGGCTGAGATTGATATTGAGAAATGTTCCCAGAGGGTTCACCCAATTCTTGATACCACCAAAATATTGATACCCAATATTCCATTGGTTGAACGTGCTGTCGTAAGTTGGAAGACCGGGACGATTGGGGCAGCTCCAGATGGACGAAGCGTTGGAATTGACCACCAAATTCACGGTTGCCGCCGCGCCCGCGTCAGGAGTATTTAGCGCCAATTGGACGTACGCGGAACTGCCACCGGTTTGGGGACGTGCCTCCACAACTTTATCCCCATTGTCCCCCGCATAAATGGTCATACCAATACCAATCTGTTTCAAATTGCTCAGGCATTTGATCCGCTTGCTTTTCTCCTTCGCCTTGGCCAGTGCGGGTAATAACAGCCCAGCTAGAATGGCAATGATCGCGATGACCACCAGCAGCTCAATCAGAGTGAAAGCAGCCTTGCATCTGCGGCGCACCTTGCGGAATAAAAACGCATCTGCCCAGGCGGGCATGGAACGCGGTTGCGCAATCGCCTTCCGATCCCGCAACTCGCTTCCAAGGCATGACATCTCGTCCCGCTCCAAATGTCTTTGTTCGATTTGGCTCATTGAATGCTCAATCGGTAGAAACGCGAAGCTTGTGAAATTCCATCGCTGAGCGACTTCACCGAACCGTCGCCGTTAACCGTTCCGAGCACCGTCCAATTGGCATCGGTCAGGTTATTCTTATACAAAACCGTGTAGCTGAAACCGACTTCGGTTGGGAACGAAAGGAGAATGTTCGCTCCACTCCGCGAGGCGGTAATGTTGGGAACCGTGGCGACAGGCACCAACATGAAGAAGTTGGCGTTTTCGTTGCCATCCGCGGTCATTTGGAACGTATTGGTTCCGCCGAGCGAAAGCGTGATCGGCTGACCGGTATTGGTATTTACCAGCGTCACCCACTGCCAATTACCGAAACCAGTGCCAGTACCTTTAAAAGTGCCGAGATACTGCGTCGGTTGGGTCGGAGTTCCCCACCCACTGGTGACCTGGGCAAGTTGGAGATTAAACGCGCTAGCAGCACCCGACAGTCGTGCATAGGCACGGAAGTTCCCAGTGGGAAAAGTGCGTGTCCAGTTGATCCAGCTCGCATTCGTCCAAAAATAGACATCATAGTCCACAATGGTGGGATCCAGGTTTGCCAGTTGGGCACTGATGTATTTCTGCCGCGCGCTGTCGCTTGTGATTTCGGTGGAAATCCAATCAGACGAGCGATAAACGTGATTGCCAGGATGAATGGTGCTGTAAATTGGATCGACATCGATTCCAAGATCGCCCATCTGACTAAAATAACTGTCATCGGCGGCGGTGGAAGTAGGCGTTGGGTTATCAATGTAGCGGTTGCCCGTAGAGTTCGAAATCGGACTGAAGCCAGGGTTGAAGTCATAATCCTCCGCCTCCCAGCTGAAATTACCCGGGTTGAAGGTATCGAAACTCACCGTGGTTGTAGCCAGCGTGCCATGCTGATCCGTCACGCTGATGAGCGCAGTATAGCTCTGGTTGAGCGCCAACGGGTAACTCACATTCCAGTTTGTAGAGGAACCAGTGATCACCAGATTTGAGGAGATGTTGACGCCATTTAGGGTCACCTGAAGGTTGGTGGTGTTGATCCCATAGGTTGGACTGCTCGCGACGAATGAGAATTTATTGGTGGTCTGCATCAGCACAGAGCCATCGGGATAAACATTGTCGATCCGGGGCAGATCGGTTCTGGGGGCAACTAACATGTAAAAGTTGATGTTAAGTCCAACTTCAGCTGGGAAGTTTGTTCCAAAACTCCTGGCAAACGTGGTCCGCAAGGTATTGGTACCGTTCAGTGACACTTCGGCATAGTTACCAAACTGGTCCAGCAATGGAACATAGAGATAAGCGGAGTAGCCTCCGCTGGTCGGGATGGTAAACGCACCGATATGCCTGGTAAATTGGGTCGTGGTACCTATGCCATTGGTGACCTGATCCAGAGCCATGTGAATGGTCGCAGGGGTAATGGCACCCGAGGCCATGCGAGCATAGACGTTGTACTTACCGGCAGGCCACGCCCTGGTGTAATTCTGCCAGAAGAATGGGCCGAGAAAACCAACGTTGTAATCTGACGCATTGGCATCAATGTATTGTTGCCTATGGGCATCCGTGACAAGGGTGGTGGCAATAGGGTCATTAGGACGTTTATTGCTGGCACTCGCGCCGGCGTAGGGCGGCACAGCGTTGTTGTTGAACTCATCAATTCCCAATACTCCCACCTGCCCTGCATAGCTTGAGGGCGTTGGGTTGTCGATATATTGGCCGCCGTTAAAATCGAAATCCTCTGCCTCGAACTGAAACACCGGATTCCACGTGTCTAATTTAAGCGTGCTGCTGGCATTACCCCCATTGGCGTCGGTCACGCTAATGACAGCGGTATAGGATTGGTTGGGCTGCAGGCCCGTGTAGCTTACATTCCAACTCGTCGCTGAGCCGGTGAATACCAGATTCGAGGATACGTTTATGCCATTCAACTTCAGTGAAATGCTTTCGTCGATGGTGCTGACGTGACTGCCGTGAATACAAGCTGTTCGTGGACGAAGAGTCCAGCCTTCGGATAGACACCCTATGCGGGCAGGTTGGTGTTGGCCGGCCCAGCATATAAAAGTTCGCGTGGCCCCCCCCCACTATCCCCTCATCGTGCTGACACCGGCCAAGTTCACTGAAGCGAGATTGCCTACTCCATCACGCAACGGTATCCACTGATAAGTTGAGAAGCTGGTGCCCGTAAAAGAAAAAGTCCCCAGGTTTGTAGTCGTTTGGGTAGTGGTGCCCTGCCCGCTGGTAACTTGGGAAAATGTGAGCGTCGCGCTTGCCCCGCACGATAACCGACCATACACATTGTATTTGCCCGCGGGAAACGTCCTGGTGTAATTCTGCCACTCTGCGCTCGACCAAAAGCCCACAACGTGATCCACAAGGCTGGCATCGCCGGCAGCGATGGCGTCGAGGAATTTCTGGCGCTGAGTATCCGTTACGGCCGGTGTCTGTGTCCTCGTGGCGTCAAGGGAACCAGCCCGATAATCACTAGCCTGAGCCGCACCGGAAGCGGCGCCCTTGTGCGTGTCCACTGCTTCAACACTGTCGAAACCATTGTAACTGCCGTTGGTTTGGTAGGAGGTATAAAGCGGTGCATCAATAAATTGGCCGGAATCGTGATCAAATTCCTCGGCTTCCCAAGTGAAATAGGTTGGGCTAAACGTGTCGAAAACCACCGTGGCTGTTCCAATCAACCCGCTGGCATCCCGCACGGTGATTGAAACGTTGTTCGTCTGGTCCTTCTGCAATCCGTTAAAGCTGGCGCTGATGTTCGCTGGCGTCCCGTTGGTCACCAAAACCAATTGTGAGGATACGTCGACACCATTCAGCACCATTGTTATATTGGTGATGTTCTTGCCTGGTCCCCATATCCCGCTTGGCGAGTTGGCCGTAAAAACGAATTTGTTGGTGGCTTGTTGCAGCAACGAACCATCCGGGTAGATGCCGGTAACTGCGGGTGCACCGCCAACCGCTTCCTGTCGGATATTTTCCACAAAACTCGCACTTCCAGAATTGGTATAAAACCGGACGTCATCCATAAAGCCGGCGAAGGGACGAACCCGCGTGCCGCGGTTGCCGATGCAAAGTGTGCTCGTGGTGCCAAGATTGCACGTCAAACCCGGCGCCGCCGTGGTGCTAATCAGGGTTGCCGCCGATGTCTCGCTGCCCTGATAGATCAGCACATTGGTGCCGTCATAAACGAAAGCAATGAACAACCATTGGTTCAAGGGCAGGTTGGCGGGAAAAATCGCCGTGGCAGTAGGATTTCCATTATTGATGTGAAAATTAATTTGGTTCGGAGCCTGGATCTTCATCCCGATCGTATCCGGCGCATTAACGTCCGTCGTAAGCGCGTTGGGTCCCAGCACAAATAGACGCCCATCCAGTGCGGCGGCCGCGGGCAGTGCGGTCGGCTTGATCCACTCTGTAACGATGAACGACGTAACGGTTCCGAAACCTAAGGCGGCGCTGGTGGCAATCGCATTAGGCCCCGCAGCTCCGGTCCCATAACCCGTGGTGGATGAAAAGTCCAACGCTCTCCTCCCGTTAATCTGTCCTGACACTCCTGAGCCTATCGCACCGTGGTAATCAGTTGCCGTATTCGCTCCATTTTTTAAGCTGAGGCTGACGCTCGCACCTCCAAGGCTGGTGTCGCTGGCCGTCGCGGTGCCAGGCGCATCTTCAAAATCAAATTTAAAAAGATTGGCCTGCGCACGAGCCACGCTGCCGGAGAGAATAAAGCCCACTCCCATGGCTAACCCGGTTATGAGGGAAAACAAATACTGCTGGCTCCTGGCGGGAATAGTTCTAGCAAACATAGATTTTTTGTATTTGAAGTCGGCCATGGGGCAAGACGATGGTTGAACGCTTTGGTTGCATTGGTGAACGTATGAATACTACTGTTCATTCAACTCCCAGCAATCCCTCTTTAGGGGGATGAATCGGGAATGTGCTGGACTTTGAAACCTCCGCACTTTTAAATTGCGTCATCGCCCGAATGCTCAACTGAATGAAGTCCTCACTGTCATGGCTTGCTTTGATCTCCCGGCTCATTCCTGTTCTGGCTTTTTTTATTGTAGCTCAGGGCGGCTTCGCCCAACCGACAGGCGAGCTGTTGACCAATGCTGCTGATGTTATTTCACTTTCTGCTGAACGAGCATCAAGCTCCATCAAAGTCGCTGTTACCGGTGTTGTGACTGCAGCCGACCCCACCATGAGAGGAAGATTCTTTTTCCAGGATGCCACGGGGGGAGTATTCGTTGACAATGCAAATGGACACCGGCCTGAGCCGGGCGATTTGGTGGTGGTTTCCGGGATCAGCCATGTCGGCGCTTATGCCCCGATCATCACGGCTCCGACCGTAAAGAAAATTGGAACTGCCCCGCTGCCGGCAGCAAGGCGGGTTCCCATTGATCAGTTAATGTCGGGCGCGGAGGACAGCCAACGCATTGAGGTTTCGGGAATCGTGCGAGCGGCTCGGATTGATGGCCTCCGGCTGGTGGTAGATCTCGCCTCCGCCGGATACCGGTTTCGTGTTTATATGCCCATTCCTCCTGGCATGGATCCACAAACACTCGTGGCATCCCAGGTGCGTGTCCGCGGCACCGCGGCCGAGGCTCATAACCGGTCAGTACGACAATTGATTTCAGTGGAGGTATACGTTCCCTTGGTCTCTGACTTCGTGGTGGACAAACCTGAATCGATTAATCCATTTGAAAAGCCTGTCGTGCCGCTCAATAGCCTGGCCCAATACCGAAGGGACAATTCCTTTGATCAGCGGGTTCATGTCCGGGGCACGGTCACGCTGCAAAGACTCGGGGAAAACCTATTCCTACAGGATGCGATGGGAGGAGCCCTGCAAGTGCAAAGCCGCCAGCCCACGGGCCTTCGCTCCCGGTGAAGTGATAGAAGCCGTCGGGTTTCCACGTTCGAAACTTTCGTCCTGTCTTGGGTGACCGCAGTCTGCATAGACATCTGAAACCCCTGTCGTCGTGACACCAACGGCTGTATCCATTGAGGAGTTGCGTGCAGGGTTGCACCATGCAGATTTCATTTCCATTCAGGGCAAGGTGATTGACCGCACGGCCAGACGACTTCATCGTCAAGGATCTGAGCCGATGGAAACACGAACGGTCTTAATATTGCAAAACACCAATCTGATTTTCACCGTCGAGTGGGAGGAGCCCGAACAAGCCGCCAGTATGGCCGCCGTTCCGATCGGCAGCATCATTGATGTCCACGGCATCAGTTTGACCGAAACCGACGATGAAGGAAAATTCAGTGCTCTCCGGGTGATGCTTCCCACATCAGATAGCATCCGCATTTTGCACAAGCCCGACTGGCTCACGCCGCAACGCCTTTTGATCGGCCTTACGGTGGCTTGCTCTCTCCTGATCCTGATTGTCAGTTGGACATTTATGGTTTCACAAAGGAACTCCGCCTTGAAATCGTTGATCTGCGAACGGGAGAAGGCACAAATCCAACTCCAGAACGCGCATGACATGCTTGAGGAAAGAGTCAAGGAACGGACCGCCCAATTAAAATTTCAAATCACCGCGCGCAAGGAGTCCGAACTTCAGTCCAAGGCTGTGTTGGGAGAAAGAACACGACTGGCCCAGGAACTGCATGACACACTCGAACAAACTCTCACCGGCATCGCCTTGCAGTTGGATACCGCCGCAAAGTTATTCAATAGAAGTCCTGAAAGCGCCATCCGTCACCTCGAACTCGCCCGGAATCTGATGAGTCAAAGCCAGGTGGAAGTGCGCCGTTCGGTCTGGGACTTGCGATGCCGGGCGTTGGAGCAATTCGACTTACCCGGAGCTTTGCAGCGAAGCGCCAGACAATTTAGTTACGGAACCGGCATCGAAATTGAGGTGGAAACCAAAGGTCAGGTCAGGCCTTTGCCGGAAGTGGTGGAAGAAAATCTGCTGCGGATGGGCCAGGAGGCGCTGACTAATGTCATCAAGCACTCCAGTGCTCACCTGGCAACGATTGAACTGGAGTTTGGCGCCGAACAGGTAATCCTGCAAATCCGGGATGACGGTCAGGGATTTACTCCAGAGAACTCCGCTGGCGCCGAGGCGGGACATTTTGGCCTGCTGGGCATGTCTGAAAGGGCTAAACGCCTTGATGGACAGGTTGTGCTTACCAGTGCCCCAGGGAAAGGCACGACTGTGCGCGTCGCAATTCCTTTGGGACCGGTGCAAGAATTGCCGAGCCTGGTACCCACGGAAACCCAAATGCAATCATGAAAAAGGAAGGCAAGATTCGCATCCTCATCGCGGACGATCATTATGTCGTGCGCATGGGATTAATCGCCCTGGTCAATACCGAACCAGACATGGAAGTCGTCGCAGAAGCAGCCGACGGTGCCCAGGCTCTGGAACTCTTTGCCAAATGCAATCCTGATCTTGCGCTCATGGATTTACGCATGCCGGTCAAGAGCGGTGTGCAGGCGACACTCGAGATTCGAAACAGGTTTGCAACTGCATGCGTTTTGATGCTGACCGCATTTGATGGCGACGAAGACATTCACAAGGCCCTGCAGGCCGGAGCCCAGGGGTATGTGCTTAAGAGTTCCACCGGGGAAAAATTGATTCCCGCCCTGCGCGCCGTGGCGGCCGGACAACGTTGGATCCCGAAGGAGGTGGCGAACCGGCTGGCTTTGCGGAATTCCTTTGAACAATTGTCTCCACGCGAAGTGCAGGTATTAAGCGAACTTGCCAGAGGTCTTGCGAATAAAGAGATTGCTGATGTCCTGAACATTACCGAGCATACAACAAAGGATCACTTAAAAAGCATTTTGGCGAAGCTTCGAGTTGCCGATCGAACAGAAGCCGTCACGGTCGCACTTCAGCGTGGAATCATTCACTTATAAGGATGCCAGCTACAGTTATTACGTTCCACTTATTTCCGGCGTTCTGGGAAGCAAACCAGCAGGACGAATTCAAGGCGGACAGCACGAGTGAAAAAGAGATCTCGCAACAGGTCGCTTAGGCAAAGCGCCGACTTTGCTGTAGACTGCCTCTTCCGTTCAGCTCACACAGTTCATCACAAGCCGGGCGGCGCCTTTCGTGCGTCCCCCTCGAAATAGGGATGAACTCACAATGTCTAACCGTGTAGTATCTCGGCTCACCCTCACGGCACGTAATTTAGCTATATGAAACTGCAAATTAAGAAAATGCTCGGTTGGGCCAGTAGTGCCCTTGCATCGGCCACGTTGCTCCTTTTCGGCGCGAGCGCGCCAGCCGCACAAGTAATCCAGACTTTACCGTTCTATGATAGTTTCGATTATAATCAGGCGACTGGCCTCGCCCCCGCCTCATCAACTGTCTGGGAAACCTGCTTCTCCACTGCAAATATTCAGACGGCCCTTAACAGCCTCACATTAGCTGGATTTGCTCCGTCTGCTGGAAACAGTGTTTTTGGCGCAACCGCCGGAACAAGATTCGCCGGCACTCAATTCACCAGCCAAAGCAGCGTGGAAGGAAACGCGGTTTATCTTTCGTTCCTGTACCAGGAGACAGCGTACCCCGCCTCGAGTTCTGCGGTCATTGGCTTCCTCGACTCCACCAATATCGGAACCAGTTCCAGCGCGCCTGTTCCGGCGCAGGCAGGTCTGGCCCTCATCATGGATCACACAGGCCACATCGGAATCAATTCCGGTTCCACCACTGCGACCGGCGCGCGATTTGAGAGCGCCGCGACTCCGTTAAATACCACTGTTCTGATCGTTGTCCGCTACACCTTCCACCCGGGCAGCCACGATGTCGTTGATCTATGGGTCAATCCGGCGAGTGCCAGTTACGGCGCCGCCACCGCCCCTGCCTCTGACGCAACGGTTACGAACACATATAACCTGGCGCTCATCGCGGACTTCACAATTTCATACCGCGGCAGCGACAGTAGCTTCGGTGAGAAGTGGGACGAAGTCCGGATCGGCACCACCTGGCCGCAGGCTGTACCTGCGAGCAACCAACCAGGAATCGCCAGTGCACCACATTCTTTGATGACCACTGCCAGCTCTGCCTCAATCGTCGCCGATGGAGTGAGCACCACCATAGTTAAGATGCAGGCTCGCGACCTTAACGGCGTCAACCTCACCACCGGTGGAGCAACGGTGACTTTCGCCACCGCCGCCGGTATGCTGAGCCCCACCACAGACAATGGGAACGGAACGTATCAGGCGACGTTGACGTCCTCCACTACTCCGACTACCGCAAAAATAACGGCCAAGTTGGGCGGCACTTCAATCGCCACGATCGGCACGGCTACAAATTCAAGCTCCCTGTCGGTCAACTTCGTTCTGGGTCCCGTGAGTGGCACCGCCTCCACCGCAGTTGCCAACCCGACGACTGCCGCTGCGGATGGCGCCACTGCCTCAACCATCACCGTTACGGCAATGGACGATTACGGTCATGCGCTCCCTGGCCAAACGGTGTCATTAAGCGTGAGCGGATCAGGCAATTCGGTTTCCACTCCCGCCGCGACTGACGTGAACGGCCGGACCACAGCAACGCTGACTTCCACCGAGGCGGAAACTAAGACGATCACGGTCACGATTGGTTCCACGCAGATCAATGCCCAGCCCACGGTCACCTTTACATCCCAAGGCGTGAGCGCCTTTAATTCGACCGCGGCCGCCAACCCCAACACAGGGCTGGTCGCGAACGGACTCTCATCTTCCATCATCATCGTGTCGGCGAAAGACGGGAGCGGAAATCTTTTGCCCGGGAAGACCGTCGTGCTGGCCGTGAGTGGTTCGGGCAATGTGCTCGCGCAACCGGACTCAATCACTGATACTAACGGTCAACTCACCGCCACGCTCACCTCCACTGTGGCCGGAACCAAAATAATTACTGTCACCGTGGATGGGACGGTCATCAATGCGCAACCCACTGTGACTTTCCTGGCAGGACCCGCCACGCATATTGCTTTCACTTCTCAGCCCGTGACCACCCCAGTGGGTCTGACATTCCCCGCCGTCGTTGTTCAAATTGCTGACGATTTTAGCAACCCGGTTCCGCAGAGTGGCTCTACCGTCACACTGGCGTCAAGCGCAGGGACACTTTCAGGGACTAACCCGCAGGCGACAGACTCCACAGGAAAGGCCATTTTTAACGACCTTTCGATTTCCCAAGTCTCCTCAGCGCTATACCTCACCGCCAACGTCTCCGGCTTCAGCCCTGTCCAAAGCAGCCTGTTCGACGTTCCGCCCAAGACCTTCTACAAACTGAATAACACTGCGACGTTGAACCTGGCCACCAGTTGGACGGCTACGCCAGGCGGTGCAGGCCCGGCTGGCCCGCCTGCCTTCGATGGAGTCGGCGCGTGGGACACCAATTCCTCTGGGGGCACAGTTGATATCGGCGCGAGCGCATCCTGGTATGGACTGGTCTATAGTGGGAATGGCGCCGTGACTGTTACCGATACCAGCGGTGGTCACACACTGACGCTTGGCACGGGAGGCCTCGATGGATCTTCCGCCGTTCATAGTTTAACACTCAATAACAATGTTGCATTGAGCGCTGACCAGACTTGGAAGTGGACTTCAAGTGCCTTCACTTTGACTTTGGCGGGAAACCTCGATAACGCGGGGCGTACGCTGACGATCAACGGCCAAAGCGGCAACGCAGGCGAGAAATTCAACGGTGCCATTACAGGCAGCGGAGGGTTGATCCTGAACAGCAACGCAGCGGTCACGTTCAACGGCACCAATACCTACACCGGCGTTACAAAAGTCAATGGTGGCAAGCTCACCATCAACACCAACAGCTCCATTGCCAATTCCGCAGCCATCGCGCTTGCTTCGGGCGTGACGTTCGACATTTCAGCGGTTGCTCCATTCACAGTATCCGGCGGCCAGACTCTCGCAGGCGGAACCAACGGCACCGGTACAGCCACAATTGCGGCGAAGGGTTCGGCGATAGTCCTTGCCCCCGGCGCTCAACTCGCTTTTACCGCTGTGGGAAATGCCAATTCGAATAGCGTTACGGTCGCGAAGCTTACCGTTCAAGGCAGCGTGACCCTCAATGGCAATCCCATCACAGTCAACGTAACCGGCGCACCATTACCCACGGGCACCTACACTCTGGTGACCGCCACGAATGGTTTTACAGTCAATGGATTGCTCCCGATGCCTACCATCACTGGCCAGGGAGTTGCCGCAGGGTCTGTGCCGCAATTAGCGGTGAACGGTCAGAACCTCCAACTGACTGTTGGCCTGGCCGTTTCGCCAGCCGTCCTCACGAACAACTGTGGCGATTCGGCAACGTTTACCGTTTCACCAGCGCCAGGCGGGACGAGTTATCAGTGGTACGATCCCTCTCTCCAACCGATTCCAGGTGCCACTGACACCACGCTTGTCCTCACAAACACACATCCTTCGAACAGCGGCACATACTGGGTGGTGGCGACCAGTCCGGTCAGCATCGCCAGCAATTCCGTGGTTCTGGTCGCAATCGATACTGCTCCACCGGTCATCGTCCTTAATGGATCCAATCCCATGCTGATCGCGCTCAACAGCACATACTCAGATCCTGGCGCGACTGCCTACGATGCTTGCGCCGGCGGCAATCTGGCAGTCACTACCTCCGGCACCGTTAATACCAGCGTCGAAGGCAATTACACCATAACGTACTCCGCGGTGACCGGTGCTGGCACTGCGGGCAGTCAGATCCGCTCGGTTGTGGTCGTCGATCCGCCTCTGAAGCACCTCCTCATTACCTCGACGTCATCGACTCCTCAATGCGGCAGCAACGTCACTTTCACCACCTCCGTCAGTGGCCTCCCGCCTATCACGTACCAGTGGTACGACAACAACTCGAACGCGATTCCCGGAGCTACCAATTCCAGCTACACCCTGACCGCACCCGCGGATGCCAGCGTCGGAATTTACACGCTCATTGCTCAGAACGCGTACAACTCCGAGACCAATACGGCGACGATCACTTCCGTCCTGCATACAGCGCCGCCGGTCATGAGGCTCAATGGCGCCGACCCGGTCGATCTGTTGCTGAACAATCCTTATGTGGATGCGGGCGCCACGGCTTTCGATCTATGCGCGCAGGCCAGTTTGGACGTGAGTTCAAATAACCCTGTGAACACGGCCGTGGCGGGAACTTATTCCGTGACCTACTCGGCCACAACTGCCGATGGCACGCCCGGTACACTCACGCGCACGGTCATCGTCAGTTCAGTGCCGGACTTCGGGCCAAACGTACTGATCTTCGATCCGACAATGACCAACATTCAAAATCAGATCACAGCCGTTTATGCTGCGCAGAAATATAACCAGTTCGGCCCGCAACGCACCGCCATTATGTTCAAGCCGGGGCAATACAACAATCTGGATATCCCGCTCGGTTATTACACTGAGGTGATTGGTTTGGGCCAGTCACCGGATGATGTCACAATCTTTGGGGACCTCTATTCAGATGGAGTTCTGGTGAATGAAAATGCGACGGTGAATTTCTGGCGGTCCGCGGCAAACATTGGTGTCGTTCCCACCAATAGCGACAATACAGTGATATGGGCCGTTTCCCAGGGCACTTCGTTCCGGCGCATGCATGTCCACGGCGAAGTTGATCTCGCCAATCACACCGATGGAAACTTTGCCAGCGGCGGCTTCCTGGCCGATTCAAAAGTCGATACCACCATCAGTTCCATCGCCCAGCAACAATGGCTCTCCCGAAATGACGCGTTTGGTAATTGGTCCGGAGGAGTCTGGAACATGGTATTCGTCGGCGTCTCCAATCCACCAGCGGGAGTCTGGCCCACCAAGGTCTATACCGTGATCACAAACACGCCAGTCATCGCTGAGAAACCGTACCTTTACTGCGATAGCAACGGCATTTACCAGGTCATGGTTCCCGCCCTTCAAACCAACAGCTTCGGAACGACCTGGGCCTCTGGTCCTACTCCGGGCAGTTCGATTCCCATCAGCCAGTTCTATGTTGCGCATTCCGATTCCGATACCGCTGCCAGTATCAACGCTGCCCTGAGCTCCGGATTGAACCTTATCCTTACGCCCGGGGTCTATAATTTGAGCGCCAGCCTAAACGTAACAAAACCTCACACCATCGTGCTGGGACTTGGCTACCCGACACTCGTTCCGCAAACCGGAACTCCTGCTCTCGTAATATCCGATGTGGATGGCGTAAAAGTGGGCGGGTTGTTGTTCGACGCTGGCCCCGTGCAGTCCACCACGTTGTTAAAGGTAGGCTCTGGCGCCAGCACCCTGAATCATTCAACTGATCCTCTCTTCCTTTATGACATCTCCATGCGGGTAGGCGGCGCGACGGCTGGCTCCACGTTGAGTTGTCTGCAAATCGACGCGAATGATGTCGTTGGCGACAATCTCTGGCTTTGGCGGGCGGATCATGGTGCTGGTGTCAATTGGACACAGAACGCCTGTAACAACGGGCTAATCGTCAACGGGGACCGCGCAACCATGTATGGACTCTTTGTCGAACACCAGGAACAGTATCAAACCCTTTGGAATGGCAATTGGGGACGGCTTTATTTTTACCAATCCGAATTGCCGTATGATCCGCCTTCCCAATCTGCCTGGTCCCATGACGGGGTTAATGGATATGCATCCTACAAGGTCGCGGACCAGGTCACCAGCCACCAGGCATACGGCCTGGGTATCTATGCGGTGTTTATTGACTGCACAAACATCAGTTGCTTTAACGCGATTGAATCTCCAACGAATTCACAACAAGTGAACTTCCATAATGCGATCACGGTTTACATCGCGGGAAATACGAGCGCTGGCGGGACCTCCTCATTTGATCACATCATTAATGGCACCGGAGCCACCCTCCTGGGTCCAGGTTTCGGCGGAACCGCAAAGACTGGCTCCCTTCGGCTCAACCCGACATTCAACATCGGCGCAGCCGCCACGGGCTCTGATACATCAGTCACATTCCCAAGCGAGTCATGGCATTCTTATCAACTCCAATACAAGAACGCGCTGACCGATCCAGCTTGGTCAAATGTCGGCGATCCCATCGGTGGAAATGACGTTCAACAAACGCTCAAGGATTCAACGTTTTCAACCAACCGCTTCTATCGCGTCGGATCCTTTTAACCGAACGACCTGTTATTTTAGCGGCTGATCCGCATGTTTTACGAGTTTTCTCGTGGTGGGGTTACCCCCGGCATCCTTCCAGCGCAATCGCTCGCCGCGTTTGGAAATATTGACCTCGTAAATCCCTTGAACTCTTGTTGGACGAAGGGAGATCACGAATCGAGGGTGATTTGACCATTCGGGCGGCTCTTGTCTTTAGACCCACCCGGCTGATTCGTATGATGAGCCAAAATGCAACTTGTACTCCAGATTTAAGGGACAAACGCCCAGCTTAGTTGGACTGCGATGTCAAAATTCTGCGGTGTGGTTTCAATTTCACATATTCCTGCGTCTCGTGAAAATTCCAGGCTCCAGGCCTATTCAAATCGAATGTCGTCGAGATAGAAAGTGACCGGTTTACTTTGACCGACAAGCGACCAGACGAAACCCGTTTTAATGCGGCTTAGGTCTTTGCCGGTCAGATCAATGCTATATTCCTTCCAGTCCTTCGTGAGTTTGACGTCATCAAGTTCGCCCCCCGCGCTATCAGGAAATTTCTTGTCGGCCCCCAGAATGCCGAATTTGAAATTCACGATCTCACCGCCGTTTTCGCCGCGCGCCCAAAACGTGAGTTTTTTGGCACCAGTAAGATTCCAGCACTCGGGCTGGTCGCCCCAGTCATTGGCGGGATGCTGCCAGACGACGCCGACCCATTCGTCAGGCGCATTGTAATCACAACGCAAACAGGTCTTACCACCATGCGGGACGTTAGTGCAGCCGTCGTCCACCTTTGTGCCCTTGGTATTACCCATCCAGCCGGAGGCAATGTAATGATTGTTCGTGCTATCTTTTTCATCGTAAACGATGAATGGCAGCGGCACTCCCTTCTCTGTAGAAACGTCTGCTGCATGATCACTGGCGCAAAGACCGGCGACCACGATGTAAATCAAACTGTATTTTTTTCGCATAACCTTATGACGTTTTGTGCTTTTCTCCTAGTCTCGCCCCACTGTTGAGTTTGGTATCTGGGCGGAACTCAGGCCACAAATAATTGATTTGATGGCACCAGTGCGCTCAAAAATGGTACGGCTCCTTTTTTCATCCAGGCTTAACTCCACCTGCCTGTGCTTTTGGCCGTTGGTAAATTCAATCGCCAGGAACGGATTTTCCGTGAGCTGATACACCACAGGAACCTGGCAATAGGTGAAGGCGAGCGTGCCGGGTTCAAGCCGGAGTTTGCACACGTTACCGCCAACGTCTAAATAAGTGAAGGTAGCAGCAGATAGGAGAAATTCTTCCTGGCGCAGCAGTTGTGGCGCGAAGTGAATGCGGCCCTCACGAACGCTCAGGCCCAGTTCTCCGAACCGGCAGAGGATGTCTTCCTTGACCTGCCCGGTCAGTCCCGGTTGACGCGCACCGGATTGCGCGGGTGTGTGCGAATACGGGTCCATCGGAAACGCCCCATAATTTTCCGGCGTCTTGAAATCACCAATGCCGGCGCGGATGTCGCGATAACATGCCGCCAACCTCCCGGCGAACGGCGTCGCGTCGGCACGGAAAAAAGATTCCTGCGTGGCGAGCAGCAGCTTGGAAACCATGTGCCAGTAAATGCAGCCCAAGCCTTCGTAGCCGAAAAAAGTTCCCGAGCGCCCGGTGAACGAACGATGGTCGAACATTTTCTCAAACAGTTCCAACACCTGCGCCGACTCGCGTTTCACCAGACTCGCGTAACCGCCGACGGCAAGCTGCTTCAAGATGGCCTTCACGTCGCCCGCATTGGTGATGCGCGGCTGGAAATGGCAAACGCCGGAGACATCGCGTTCAACCAACTGTCGGTTGCCATCCGCCAGCAATCGCTTGAGCAGTTGCAGACGCGCGACCGATACCGCCGGGAGATTGTTCTTCTCGACAAACCGCGGCAGACTGCGGTCGGGATAGAGGAGATAGGATTTCTGATCCGCGCGGTAAACCGGGCTGCGTTTTAGTGCCGTGAGCAAATCGAGCGACTCTTTGGCTGTGAGAATATTAGCGCCTAAAATAGCGGCCTGACCTTCGAGCATTTCGGACAACCGCCGCACAGGAATGCCGGTGCGGTTGCCCAACTCAACGAGGTTGTAGGAGTGGTAAAGCCCGTCCGCCCGAAGGTTCGCGCGGATGGACTCATCAATCAAGGTTAGCGCCACGTCAAGAAATCCAAGCAATTGGTCTTTAGTCGCCGCAATTTTCAACCCGGAAAAACCATCCGAGTAAATTTGCCGGCGATAATTTCCCGCCGCGCGACCCAGTGCATCGAGCATTTTACGACGTTCGCTGTCGCCGATCTTCGCCTGGCGATGCCGTTTCAGAATCGTCAGGGTCGCCGAAAACCAATCTGCCACTTCTGCGGACAAATCAACTTCGCTGGCCTCGAAAGACAGGAACAGTTCCCGGCAAAACGCCAGATGCCTGCGGAGTTGATACAGTGTCACCATCGAAACGCCATTGCCCACGAGCGCGTTGTTGGCGTCGTTCCATTCCGGTCGCTGCGTGTTCAGCCAGATGCCCGCGCCCGGAATGAAGTTGCCAAATTTCGCAAGCAGCGGGATGAGCAGCTTTTCAGTCAGGTTCACGTGCCGAACGCAATCATTTTTGTCCCAAACCAGTTTTCCATCCGCGCCAATCTCACCAACGCGCTGCCGCGTGAGTTGGTCCATCTCAGAATCAAAGTCCACCGTGTCGCGCGGATTTTCCAGCAGTTGCGCGTAGGGTTTTATTTTGTAAGGAACATTGGCGAAGGCAAAAATATCACGCGTGAGAAAATCGCGCAGCACCTCCGGTTCGTGCCGCTCCAATATTTCCAGCAGCTTCAATAGATAAATGATCTGATGATCGCCCCAGTAGCCGATGTGCGACCATGGGTCGTGCGGGTCGTGTACTTCCCAATCAAATCCATCGCGAGTGATGCGGTAAGGATTGTAGCCATCCGCTGTCGAGGCGTTCACGAATTTGCATACCATGCCGGATACAAAGCCCGGAAAGGAGACCGCCAGCGCCTCCCAGTTTTGAAAAATATCGCGCCAGTTGCCCTCGTAATTCAAAACCCGCCGACCATCCGCACCGCGCGGGGTAATGGAAAAGCGGTTCCACGGACGACTGGGATCGCCGTGCCGCCGACTAAACGTGAGCGGCAAGTATTCCTGGCAAAGCCGTTCCAGATTGGCGTCGGCGGACTCTCGGGCGAGCGCGAGCACGTGAGTGCGCGAGGCCGTTTTGCCGAGCTTGCGAAACAATGTACCGTGCCGTGTGGCCACGGATGAATTTGCGTGGTGAACAAACGAAAATAGATCTGCGAGGTCAATCTGGTAGCCGTCTAAAAACACCCCGCCGCGCATCACGTTGAAGAGGACGTTGTTAAAATGACGGGCGTCGCCGAGCGGACGCGCTGATTTTTGCAGCCCGTCGCCACAAGCCACGATCCGCCAGAGCTCTTGCGTGCCCTGCGCGATGTCGGCCTCAATCTTTTTTTGCAACCGGACCGGCGAACGCAGGAGCCTGCGAAGATTGGCGACCTGTGACGGCCCCTGATCCACATCTGCAACGATCATCCAATGGCGAGATTGCCCGGAGCGCAAAGAGAATTCCGATTCGATAAAGTATGCGCCACGTTCCCCACGGACATCGATTTCGGTCTTTAGCGGCAGACCTTGGCGGAACTTTTCAAGTTGAACGGAAGACAATAATACGTTGCGGCGGGGAATTCCGGCTGACCAAACCGTGGTGGCACGCAGCGATTCTGCAGGCTCCGGCCGATCCACGGGAATCGAGCTCAACAGAAAAAGTCCCAGACCAGACTCCGGGAGCAGCTCGTTTTTTTTGTAAGCGTCAATGAGCGTGCTTTTTTCGAGTTGAAACTGGCTGCCAATACCGCAGGGCAACAAATTTTGCATGCCATCCACCAAGTGCACTTTGACAATGCCGGCGGCGGAACTGGCCACCGACGATTGACGCACCCAGCCAAATTGCCCGCTGCTGGCCCAGCCATTGCGGAAGGTCAGGCCGAGGTCTTCATTAATTTCCTCAAAAATGATTTTGTTGCCCGGAAAATTTTTGTACAGGTTGCGCTCTGCCTGGTAAATGCCGCGTCCGCGTTCAAAAAACGGTTCCCACAGATATTTTTTGCCGCCACGCTCAACGATGATGATGGTTTTGGAGCCGGTGATTTCCACCGCGTCGTGGATTTTGTCGTCGGTGTAATACGGAAACAGTGCGAGGTCGGGATGGCGTCGGCCGGCGGTTAGCGCACCATTACTGGAGATGAACATCCAGTGATCCGCGCTGCTCACGATGCTCAAAAAGAACGGGCGCATCTGATCAGAATTCGAGATGCAATAGAATTCCTCGCCGTCCACCACGACCTGTCGGCCTTCTACTTTTTCCGTGCCGGACCGGACCGGGATTGCTGCCGAGAAAATGAGTTTGCATCCGATGACGGGAGGGCCGTTGATCATGGTTTCGCGGCAACCGAGGAAGTCCCGGCGTCAACAAAAAACGGAATGTTCGCGTAGGCAGCCTTCCCATGGCTGTCGAGCGCATAAACGAAAAGGCGGTAAGCGCCGGTCTTCTCCGGAGCCTTCAGTTGCGCCGAGCCGGAAGACTTCGAGGAAACGAGACCAGGCAGACGCCGTGGTTGGACTTCAGAATCGCCGCCGACGGATTGCGCGCTGCTTTCTTCCATGACTTCCCAGACATAAGTCAGCGTCGCATCCGCGGGAGATTGCACCAGGACCTTTGCCGCGTAACCCTGGCCGGCAGTGAGGCGAACATTCTGACCGGCAGTTTTTTCATCCAACCAAAAACCTTTCAATTGCGGGCTACGGAACTCCGGCCAGACTCCGGTCCAAAGATACTGCATCACATCCACGGTTTCCGTTGCCTCGTCGGACGGGAGAAACATGCCATACCAGGTCGGCGTACGTTCCTGTTTTTGTCCCCAGAGGAAAACGTAGGAGCCGAGACAGTTTTTCGTGTCCGAGGCGATGGCGGTTTCATAGCGCTTGCGGTAGGCATCCGCCTTTATCGAACTATTTTCCTCAATGGGGGCACCCCAGCCGGTCTTGCCGCATTCCCAATGCCCAGTGGCGCCCCACTCGGTGACGGCATACGGGCCATCCCAGCCACTGTCCCGAAGCTGGCGCGGCAGATTTACAATGTCGGCGTAAGACTGGACGCACAAAAGATCCAGATCCGGCGCATGGACTTTGATTTGGTCTATCAAGCCTTTACTGATGCCTGCCAGCGACGTGGTGGTGGGATGGTTTGGATCGACCTGATGAATCATTTTGGAGATATCGTTCACGGCATCCCAGACTTTCGGATTTTTTGAGTTCAAATTCAGCTCGTTGCCGATGTCCCACATGAGCAGCGCTGGATGATCCTTGAATTTGAGCACCTGGGCCTTGATGTTGGCGAGCTGTTTGGCGACGGCTTTCGTGTCCGAATAATCAAAGCCATGCCGTTCGCGCGAAAGGTCGAGTCCCATCGTGACATACAATCCGTTTTTCCTTGCGCGATCCAAAATTTGTTGCCCTGTCTCGCGGCCATTGTCTGTGCGCCAGGTGCGGAAGGAATTCCCGCCAGCCGCCGCGAGCCTTTCCTGATCGCCAAACTCCAGTCCGGCACCCTTGATGTAAAACGGTTGCCGGTTCACATAAAGCTGCCAGCGGCTATCCGTCTTGCGGACTTCCACCTTGGCAGGCCCCGCAGACTTGCTGTCAGCGTGCGCCAGGCAGGTGCCTGCAAACATGGCGCCAAACAGCAAGACCGGCAGAAATTTCAGTGAGACAATTTTTCGGGAGTCCATAAATTTGATTTTTTGGGCGAAGGTTCCTGGCGTACGAGCAGTTGCTCCAATTCCTCCAGCGATTTGCCCTTGGTTTCAGGAATGGCAAACAACACGAACACCAACGCTGCCAAGGCCAGCAGGCCGTAGCCGAGAAACGTTCCGGACGCTCCGAAGTGCGTCAGTTCCCATGGGAAGATCATCGTGACCGAGGCGCTGATGACCGAGTTCCAAAAGCCGACGACGGAAATCGCTGCGCCACGATAAGCGTTGGGAAAGATTTCCGACAAAAGCACCCACATCACCGGCCCCAGCGAAATGGCAAATGATGCCACGAACCCGATAATGGCATACAGCACGAGTGAAGCGCGAATGTTTAACCCGGCGGTGGCCAAGGCATCGTGGTAAGGGGCAAGCCGCTCTGCGCCCAGCTTCGTGTCCAGGTCCGCAAGAAATTCCTTGTCCGTGGCGAACACCTTCGGTTCCAACTTTTGAAGATTATTGATCAATTCGGCCGGAACTTTATTGTCGCTTAAAACGGCGAACGATTTGTCAGTCAATTGATAATTGGAATTGTGAAATGCCCCGGCGCAGGTCAACAAGGAAATGGCCATGCCGGCGGTGCCCATCACGAGCAGCGGTTTGCGGCCCAACCGGTCAATCCACTTGATCGCCACAAAGGTCATGCCCAAGTTGACCAGGCCCACGAGCACGGCTTGTTTGAACGCTGCGTTTGTACCGCCTCCCGTGTGCGAAAAAATGGTTGGCAAATAATAGAAAACTGCGTTGATACCGGTGATCTGCTGGAAGAATGCAATCGTCAATGCGATCAGCATGACAAACCGCATTTTTCGGCTGAACAACGCGCTGACGCCTACACCGGCCACCTGTTCCGACGCATTCTGGCGGATGCTGCGGATTTCGTCGGCCGCGTGCTCCGGGCCAGCTACCTTGGTGAAGATTTTCTGTGCCTGATCTTCGCATCCTTTGCCGAACAGCCAACGCGGACTTTCCGGCACGAAGAATAGCAATACAAGATAAAGAGCAGCCGGGACAGCTTCGACACCCAGCATCCAGCGCCAGCAATTTTCCCCGAGGCTCAGGAGAAAATAGTTGGAAAAGAACGAGGCTGAGATACCAATCACGATCATCAACTGGTTGAACGAGACCAGGCTGCCGCGCAATTTCGAGGGGGCAATTTCAGCAATGTAAACTGGCGCAATGAGTATGGCGCCACCCACGGCAATTCCGCCGAGAATCCGCGACAGGACGAAGACGGTAAAATCTGACGTCAGGGCCGAAAGCAGGGCGGAAACAGTGAACAAGACCGCCGTCAGCATGAGTATTTTTTTACGACCATAGGCGTCGCTTAAAAAACCGGCGAGGGCATTTCCGCCAAGCGCACCCCATCCAAGGCAACTCACAGCCCATCCCAGTTTCAAATCACCGCTGGTACCAACCAGCGAAAAATATTTCTTGATGAATGGCACTGCGCCGGAAATCACCGTGGCGTCAAAGCCGAGCAGGAATCCTCCAACCGCCACAATGAGCGCGATCGCAATGGTATAAAATTTGCCTTGTTTCATATGTTGAATGATCGCGTTAATCCCTTGGTCGTGGCCGATTGGAATCTACCATCGAATCCTCTCCACATGGGAATATTTTTTTCGCTGCGAAAAATCCTTAAAAGGAGTTTAGGGCGAAGACATCGTTGACGTCCTTACTCAAATCCGACCACTTCCAACTTTCCACATGTCCATCGCAGAACGAGAAGATGGCACGCCCATTATGTCGGCAGGCAGCTTGTTTATAAGAAGGAACAGTTGTCCAACCCGAACCAATCACCGGCTTTATTAGCGAGATATCCGTGTAATAAGCGACGGGCTGCTGATTTAGATTGCCCCCGGTTTTGGGGGATCCCACATCCCCGATCAACCAGATCTGACTGGTCCGCGCTATTGTGTTCATTCTTCGGCTTCCTTGAACGTTACCGGAGAGATCCAGATAATATCGAATCACCCCGTTTGCCGGGCTGCTGGTATCCTCTAGCGGGCCATAACCTTCACAGGGAGAATTATAATAAGCAACCGTGGAAGACACAATGTCCTTATCCATCACCGCCGGGCAACGCCAGATATTGTTTGAGGTTGAGACGCTCGTGAGATAGTTGCCCTGGTCGAGGTACCGAAACCACCAGTTTGTAGTGTGAGTAGCGAAGTTCCTGTCATTCAACGGAGGCAAAAACTCGCTATTATCATTTGCATACATCATGATGGCCAAGGCAATCTGCTTATTGTTGTTGGTGCAGGCAATGCCCTTGGCCTTTTCTTTTGCCTTGCTCAACGCGGGCAGCAGAAGGCCGGCAAGGATGGCGATGATGGCGATGACAACCAACAGTTCAATCAACGTAAAACCCCTTTTAGCCCTGCGAATACTAGTTTTCATTTTACTTCTGTTTAAGCCCACACCGGGCAACCTGGGTTCATCTGTTTTATGGAGGCTGATCCTCCTGACATTTCCGGCATATTACTGAATCGACAGTCGATAGAACCGACCAGAGCTGGCATGGGTATCGGTCACGACAGCAGTTGAGCCCGTCCCGTTTGTAACAGTCAGCATTGACCATGAAGCATCAGTTACACTGGTCTTAAATTGAACGGTGTAGGCAAATCCGTTCTGGGTCGGGAACGAGAGATTCAAGTTTGCACCTGCAAGGCTGGGAGTGATAGCCATCGCTGCTGGCGTGTTCGAGACGGGTGCAATTTTCACGACACCATAGTTGCCCACATCCGTACTCCAGACATCGGGACCAATGGTTTCGAAACCATACTGCACATGGCGAGTGGGGTCGTTAATGGTTGCAAGGCTGATGCTAAACACTCCATTCGTCAGAGGAATGGTTGTGCTGACGGAAGAGGAAAAGTCGGGAGCAAAATCCTTGATGAATGCCACCGAGGTGTAATCGGTATTCGTGGTCAAAGTGCTGGTTAATACCTGGCCAGTGAAGGTGATGGTTTGCCCGCCCAAACTGCCGTCACTGGACTCCACATACATGCTCGCATCCATGGTTTTATTGCCGACTGCTCCCGGCATGCCGCTGGGGGTGTACCAAAATGAGTTGGTATCATTGACGCTATTTGGGGCGAGAGTCAATGTACTGCCTGAAAATGTTGCCACCAAGTCAGCTGTCCCCCAGGCACTGCCAAAGACGTAACCTCCGCCGTTTGCCGGAATCTCAAAAACGTTCATGTATCCGAGCCAGGCCGCCCCGGGATCAACGGTGAAGGTTGTATCAGCCTTGGCGCTCAGGGCAACACCCATGAGGGTGAAAGCAGCCATGCAGTTGACTAGTGATTTCTTTGATTTCATAATTATTTTTTTAAATTAATTCAGTCGTCGCCAAAATCGCGGCAGTTGTTGGCATTGACAGCAATTGGGTAACAGGTTGAACTTAACAGGAACCGCTAAAGTGCCTAGCTAGCCGAGTGGCTAGTTTATTGAGCTCAATGCCGATCTGAACTTCAGCTCGGCTTTCATAGACATTCACACTCGCAGTTTTCGCAGATTTGGATAAGCTGCTATTTGGATACTGCCACTGCACCGACGACTGATCTGATCTTCTCATTGCAGTTTAAGGCGGTAGAATTGTTGTGTCGCTGTCGCGTTGGTATTGAGAGGTGTTACGACACTCAGATTGCTCCAGGGACCACTGACATTGGTGGCTGATTGGAGCACGCCTGCGGGCCAGCCAATAGTTAAGTTTTGTCCCAAAGACTGAATGGTCAGCCTGGCTGGCGGATTAACGGTTACCGCGGTGGTGGCCGGGGTTGAAGCACAGGTGCCAATTATCGCAGTCACACTGTAAAGGCCGGAGGCCTTGGTCGAGGCATTCACGATGGAGGGGTTCTGTTTCGTGGAAGTAAAGCCGTCGGGTCCAGTCCAGTGGTAAGTCGCACCGGAAACTGTCGAGGCGGTGAGGTTCAAGGTCATTCCCGTCCAAATCGGGCCGTTGTTGCTCGCGGTCGGGGTAGCCGTCCGGGCAAGGAGGATTTCAATGCCGCCGGACTTGGCGTTATCCGTGACGGTCGTGTATTGCACAGTGATCTGCCCGTTATTGGCGGTGGCTGTAAATTCCTGAATCGTTGCTTTGTATTGCGCGCCAGTCACGGCAAGGATGTCAAAATTGGTCAGAACTTGTGTTCCGTTGATGGAGACGTTGAAGCGCCGTTGTCCAACTGCTGTCCAGTAGTACTCGGCGAAGTGAAGGCGCACCTTGTAATTCAAACCGGATGTCAGGCCGGTGAAGGTATAAGTACAGTTGCCAAAACGCTCGGTCTGATACACTGCTTGCGGCGCCGGCGCGACCAGGCCGGAGGTGTCAATTTCAGCGGTTGTAGAACCGGCCTGGGTGCCGCCCGTGAAGTAGGCATCTGCCCCGAATTGTCCAACAGCGCTGCCACCCGAGTTCACGGCCAGGGCGAATTCACCCAACGCGGCGGTTTGTTCGCTGGAGTTCATACTCTCGCCCAAGGAGTTGGTCGCCGACACCACGTAGTAGTAGGTCGAGCAATTGAAGACACCAGAGTCAGTGAAATTGTTCGTGGAAGTAGTGCCTACTGTGATGTAAGATCCTCCGCTCACCGCCGCCCGCTTGATAATGTAACCGGTCGCATCGGAGTTCGAGACATCCCAACTCAAATAGACCTTGGCATTCCCTGGGCTGGCGGTCAATCCGGTCGGTGCGTCCGGAGCTGCGGGCACAAAGCTATAAACGCGGACATAATCCACCAACATTTGCTGAGGGAAAACAGTCGTGCCATCCGGATTTCCGGGCCAGTTGCCGCCGACGGCAAGATTTAAGATCAAGAATTGCGGTGCCGTGAAGACCCAGGTTCCACCGCTGGGCAGACTGGCGGGTGTGGCCGTGAACACCACATTAGTGTCACAGTACCACTTGATTTGGTTGGTGGTCCACTCGATGGCGAAAACGTGGAAGCCATCGGAAAGCCTGGCTCCGCCAGGCATCGTATAAGTCCCCCCCACCCCGCTGTAACAGTTATAGTCTCCCCCACAATTCGCCGGCAAACCAGACTGCGGGCCGTGAATCGTGCCGTGATCGGTGCCCTGGTCGCCGGCATTACCGATGTTTTCCATGATGTCAATCTCGCCACAGTTGGGCCAACCCACGGAATCGATGTTTGCGCCGAGCATCCAGAATGCGGGCCAGATGCCCTGACCTTTTGGAAGCTTGATGCTCGCCTCGATGCGGCCATAAGTCCAAGACCACTTACCTTGAGTCTTCATGCGGGTCGAGGTGTAATTAAAGCCATTCGTGTTCTCCTGCCTGGCTTCGATCACCAGTTGCCCACCTTGAATCCGGGCATTGTTTGTCCGGGACGTGTCGTATTCGAGCTGGTTGTTTCCCCAACCACCATTGCCGTTGCCAACATCATAAGTCCAGTTGGTAGACGCGGGTGAACTGCCATCGACTTGATTGAATTCGTCACTCCAAACAAGTTGCCAGCCGGCCTGACAAGCAAACGGAAATGCCAGCATCAACGCCAATAATGCATATCGTGCATATCGAACACTCCGCGATATATGCTTCTTCAATTTCCGTTTCATTTCGATTGCACTCAGGACCGTCTGGCTGCATCCAGGGCTAACACGTCAGCCAACTTGTTGCTCACAACGATTGTAAGAACTTGATAAGTGCGGCGCGATCGGCTGCTGACATGGTGCGGAAGGCTTCCTTCGAGGCTTCAGCTTCGCCACCATGCCAAAGGATGGCTTCTTCAAGGCTGCGGGCGCGACCATCGTGGAGATACGCTTCGCCTCCACTGACTCCGGCAGTCAGGCCAATGCTCCAAAGCGGCGGCGTGCGCCATTCGGAACCGGTGGCGTTGAATTCACCCATGTTGTCCGCAAGACCGGGACCCAGATCATGCAACAACAGATCCGTGTAGGGATGAATGGTCTGATTGCGCAGCTCGGTCATTGGATGATACGGGCTGGTAGTGAGAGTCGGTGTATGGCACTTCGCACAATTGGCGCTGGTGAAAAGTTGCTCGCCTTGCAGGGCCTGGGCATTAGTCAAGTCGCGACGGGCGGCAACGCCGAGCAACGCGACGTAACGGCTCATCTTATCGAGGTCGTCAGTCGTGAGTTCAGGGGTTCCGGCGGTGGTTTCGTCATCGAGAATTGGGAACACCGGAGTTGTCACCCCCATGTCGTTGTTGAGAGCGCCGGCGATTTGATGTCTGACCCGTGCCCTTACGGCTTTATAGCCGAACCGCCCAAGTCGCTGCTGGCCCGTTTCCGGATCCGTCACAGTTTGCATGCGGCCAGAGATGCCGTCCGCGTTGGCATCGTCCGGATCGGCTAACGAAGCGATGGTGCTTTCGCTCACAGCTTCGAGCAGGCCGAGACCGACAAGCTGCGGAGCGAGGCGCACGGAGAAGAATGTCGGCGTGGTGCCTTGGAAAGAGTAGCTCGGTTTGATCAACGAATAGGGGATGCCGTCACCGTATTGTGCATTGTTGGTCGTGTAGCTGGCAATTGTGACGGTGCCTTCAACCGGGCCGCTCGTGGACTGCGGCTGAATCGCGGCACCAAGTGTCGGATGCGGCGAGCCATTCGCATCGCTGCCCACCTTCACTACGGACTGGAGCATCGGTGTACCGATGGCTGGCGGAAGTGCACGGCCATTGTTAACGTGGCACGCAACGCAACTACGATTGACGAACTTCGGCCCAAGTTTTCCAATTTGTTCCGTAAACACCGGATTATCGGGCTCTGAATGCGTGCCATCGCCAAAGTCGGTGTGATGCAGCCGTCGACCGAGCATGAATGGCAGGGCATTCGACGGGGAGATGTTCCCGGCGGTCTCCTTGAAGCGATGCTGTGGTTCGGCAGAATATTGATAAGGCAACGTGGTTTGTCCACCGAGCCACGCGTTCGTTGACAGCGGGTAGGAATCGAGATTCTGGTTAACGCTCCCGATGACGCCTCCAGTAAGGCCAACATCCTGTCCTTCCGCCCACGGCACTATCCCCTGCCCCACAATGTAGAGCAGCACGGTGCCATAGTAGTTGTCTCGTCCGTGCCGGGGAGCCAACAGGAACTGACTGATTTCAATTTCGACCCGGTCGCCCAAATGTAACGGGCGGTTGAACTGGGCATTGGCGTTGATGGTGGCGGTATAATGAAAGTCGGTTTCACCGGGTGTGTCCGAAGCGTTGGTGGAAATGAGAGTCGCCGTCTGATTGTTATTGTACTCGGCCACTGTAGTAATGCCGCGGAAAAACGTCCGGAACTCGGCCGGGTTTAGCTCGGCCTGGGTGGTGTAGTTGAAGATGATGTCCGTCCCGCCTTTCGCAACGTGGTCAATGATCTGGATGTTTGCCACGCGCTGTTCCCAATACCAACTTAAGTAGTGTCGTAGAGACTGAACTGACTTTCCCGTGCATGCCGGTCACGGGCGCGATCAGCAAGATAGGTGATGAGCGCATTGGTAGTGTCAACAGTTGTCGGCGCCTCGAGTGGCGTAAAGGCGTTGAAGAGCGTAACGATGCCGGTGTTCGTATCAGTTTGCGCCGTGATGATGGCATCGAGCGGCGAGCTCTGACCACCGGCAGTAAGAGCGACAACGGCCAGATAATAGGTCTGACTTGGTATCAGACCGGAGATATTGGCACTCGTTACATTTCCAACGTCGGTTGAATTGGTAAGACTACCGCTGTCAAGACCATAGAAAATGCGATAGCCGATCACACTGGCGGTGGAACTGGCTGTCCAGGCCAGACCGATGGCGTTGGTCGATCCCGACGAAATAGTTTGCAAACCGGTTGGCGCCAGCACAATGACGATGTCAGACGGAATAGCCAAACCGTAGAACCGTTTCGGTTCGCCTGGATTGATGGACATGATGTTGGTGGACAAGCCGTCCGCACCAAACATGTTGGTTGCCACTGGAGTCCAGGTTGAGCCCGGAGCTAAATTCGTGGACGTTAACAGCACGCTGGAAGTGTTCGTTCCACCCTTCCAAACGAATTTCAGACTCGAACCGGAGTTCACCACGCTGCCCGCAACGATGGCCGCCGGCTGCGGCGGTGGTGGCGGCGTTGGCAGTACATAGGTGAACCCATTCACATTCGTGGCCGAGAGCGCGCCAGGATTTTCAACCACCACGTTGACAGCGCCTGGCGCGCCAACTGGTGTGTTGACCGTAATGTTTGTGGAGTCTGTCAGCGAAATACCATTCCCGGCATTGGTGCCAAATTTGACCGTAAGCCCGGCCAGGAAGTTGGAGCCAGTGATAGTCACCAACGTGCCGCCATTGGTCAATCCAGTTCCTGGAGCAACGCCGGTGATGACCGGTGCGACTGGTGTCACCCCGCCGCCGCCCACTACATCGGCATAGGTATCGCCCACTCGAATCTCATCGGCCTTAATGGCAAAGCCGCCACCGGCATTTTGAAACCCAATCCCGGTGATGGTTCCAACATCGAACGTCGTGACGGTATAAGTAGCCGTCACGCCTGGCGTGGCTGAATTGGCCGTCGGGTTGATATAAGCAGTGATGGTATCGTTGTTACCAGACGTGTTGAAATCAATTTTCAGCACGACCAGGTAATTAGTCCCATAGTTGCCGAGAAAGGAACTTGCCAGATTAGCTGCCCCTGAGGTGGTAGTGCCCGTGGTGGTTATCGAGCCTAAACCAAGACCTCCCTGACTGCCAGAAAAGGGTGCCAAACCGAAGCCGAAAAACAGGCCCGTGCCGCCATTGGGAAAATAGATGCCGCAACTGTTTCCGCCGTTATTTCCCGCCTGGCTAAGCATAAAGCTTATCCATTTTGTTCCACTGGAGAGCGGGGTCGAGAAATTCTCGAATTGCCGGCCGCTGGTGGAACTCAAAGCACTATTCGCCGTTGGCAGGCTGGTGTAGGCCAGACCGCCGGTAATTGTCGGGGTAGTTCCGCACGTCCAATTTCCGGTGAACCCGTTGGCCGTGCTGGCCGTGCCACTGGGAATCGAGGTGGTGTAATTAAATGGCTCGTAAGCGCTTAAGCCCCCATAGCCCGTGCTGGTCACTGTGGCGAGGCAAAACGCCGCGCCAATTAACTTTGTAATTCTCTTAACCTTGGTCTTCATTAAAATACTTCTGGTTTTGCACAGGCCATTTTTGGTTTAGCCCGCCAATGATACGAATCCCCACCATCTTGTCACCAGCCATTTGCTGACAGTAATGCCTAAGATGACTGAGCCCGATTCAAAGCCCTCATTCGCGGGCATCAAGGCTGCCGCCAGCAAACGCATGATGGGTATTTGTTTCATTAAAATTAACAATCCTGGCTATTTACCTTCTTTAAAACGTTGCATTACGGTGAACGGAGACGGAAGAACATTGTCGGCATGGCTGGATCGATGGTGATCACCGAATTGGTGCCAGTTTGACTGCCGGCCACGTCCACCCAGTTAGTATTGATGCCCGCACTTAAGTTGTTGGTCTGCGATTGCAAGTACCAGCCAAGGTTGCTGGATGGCCAGGAGAGGGTGAGCTGGTTGCCCGAGACACTCGAAGTGATTATCGGCGACACTGGCGGAGTCAGGCCATAACCGACCACGTCTGCATAAACATCGCCAATGCGAACTTCATCGAGACCGATCGGAAAGGCACCGTTGATATTAACTCCCAGCGCGGAGATGGTACCCACATCAAAGGTGCTGTTCACCACGTTGGCAGCTACCCCAGGGCTAATCACACCGGCTGGTGGATCTATCCAGAGACTGACCGTATCGTTCACACCGGAGGTGTTGAAATCAATTTTCAACACGATCAAATGCACAATGGTATTGTCGATGGCGGTAGTACTCCCCAAAACCCCGGCTCCACCAAGAGCGGTGCTGTTGACGGTTCCCAACCCGAAACCAGTTAGCGTCGGGCTGAAGGGAACTTCGAAACCAATAAACAGACTGTTGGCATTGTTGCCCTTGAAGAAGACGCCGCAAGCGTTGGCTCCAGGATCTCCGCCGGGGCCGTTCATCAGGAAGCTGATATACTTCGTGCCACTGGAAAGCGGACTGGCGAAATTCACCACGGTTTGCGCGCCAGCAGCGGCATGTTGGTAAGCGTTGGCACTCGTTGGGAGGCCGGCATAGGTCAGCCCGGTGACGATGCTGGGGCTGCCCGACACACTCCAATTGCCCGTGAACCCGCTCGCCGTGCTGAGGGTGCCATTCGTCAAAGTTCCAATGGCGTAATCAAACGACTCGTAGGCGCTGGGTCCATAAGTTCCAGTCGGGGTGGCTGTGGCTTCCGGGCTGGAGTCGCTGCTCTCGCCGTAGGCGTTGACGGCGGAAACGGTGTAGAAATACTGCGTGAATTTGATCGCCGACGTGTCGATGTAATTGTTCGAACCCGCACTGGCGACGGTCACTTCCGTGCCGCTGGTGGTCGAGCGCTTGATATTGTAACTCGCGGCTCCTGCAGAAGCAGTCCAGGACAGGGACACCTGATTGTTCCCCGCCGTGGCTGTGAGACCGGTTGGCGCTGCAGGCGGCACATTCGGCGTAGCACTCACTTCGGAAGAGTCGGTACTCTCACCTGCTGTATTGGTGGAAGAAACAGTATAGAAATATTGCGTGCCATTGACCACAGCGGTATCGGAATAGCTGGCCCCGACCACGTTGCCGATGGTCACTTCCGCTCCACTAGTGGTCGAGCGCTTCACGTTGTAGCTGATAGCACCCGAGGCCACACTCCAGCTCAAATTGACCGCGCTATTGGTTCCAACAGCGGCCAATCCGGTGGGCGTGCCGGGCAGCGCGATGGTGGGAGTCGCACTCACTTCTGAGGAATTTGCACTGGCCCCGGAGGAATTCACGGCCTGCACCACGTAGAAATAGGTCACTCCTCCCGCCGCCGTGTTGTCATAGTTGGTATTCGACGCCACAGAGTTGGTCACCGTGTAAACACCCGTGCTCGTGCCCCGTAAGACATTGTAGCCAGTGGCCCCACTCCCGGCGTTCCAGCTCAGGCTCACGGCGTTCACACCAGCCATCGCTGCCAATCCCGTCGGAGCGTCAGGCGTTGGAATATACCCCACCACATCGCCATAGACGTCGCCAACGCGGATTTCATCTAATTTAGGATTATAGCCGCCTGTGATGTTAATCCCTGCTGCAGAAATGGTGCCGACATCGAACGTGCTATTCACAACGTTTGCGGCCACTCCAGGAATGATCACACCGGCTGGCGGATCTATCCAGAGACTAACTGTATCGTTCACACCCGAGGTGTTGAAATCAATTTTCAACACGATCAGATGCACGGCGGTATTGTTGATGTTCACGACACTCCCCAAGGCACTGGCGCCAGCAAGAGTGGTGCTGTTCACCGTGCCCAGCCCGAAGCCGGTGGTAACTCCTGTATCTGGAACACGGAAGCCGGCGAAAAGACTGTTGGCGTTGTTGCCCTTGAAGTAGACACCCACAGTGTCGCCGCCGGAATTGCCGCTGCCCTTAAATAGGAAGCTGATAAACTTGGTGCCACTGGAAAGCGGACTGGCGAAATTCACCACGGTTTGCGCGCCGGCAGCGGCATGTTGGTAGGCATTGGCGCTCGTCGGCAGGCCGGCGTAGGTCAACCCGGCGACGATGCTGGGGCTGCCCGACACATTCCAATTGCCGGTGAAACCGGTGGCCGTGCTGGGAGTGCCGTTCGCCAAAGTCCCAATGGCGTAATTAAACGACTCGTAGGCGCTGGGTCCATAGGTTCCGGTCGGCGTGGTTGTGGCTTCCGGACTGGAGTCGCTGCTCTCACCATAAGCATTCAGAGCGGAAACAACATAGTAATATTGGTTGAATTTGGCCGCCGTTGAGTCGGTATAGGCCACCGTAGGCGCGCTCGCGGTGCCAATTGTGCTGTAGCCTGAACCACTGGTAGTCGAGCGCTTGATGTTGTAACTGGCGGCTCCTGTCGAAGCAGTCCAGGACAAGGATACTTGACTGTTACCCGCAGTGGCCGTGAGACCGGTTGGCGCTGCAGGCGGAACATTCGGCGTGGCGCTTGCCTCGGAGGAATCGGCGCTCTCACCAGCCGCATTGGTGGAGGAAACCGTGTAGAAATATTGCGTGCCGTTGACCACAGCGGTATCGGAGTAACTGGTCGAACCCGTGTTGGCGATGAGGACTTCCGTTCCACTGGTGGTCGAGCGCTTCACATTGTAACTGGCAGCCCCCGTGCCGGCGCTCCAACTCAAGCTGACGGCACCGTTGGTTCCAATGGCAGTCAACCCGGCAGGCACACCGGGCAAGGCAATCATGGGCGTCGCGCTGACTTCGGAGGAATTGGCGCCGGCACCGGAGGCATTCGTGGCTTGGACCACGTAAAAATAAGTTGTCCCTCCAACCGTCGTGTTGTCGTAGTTGGTGTTGGACGCTACACTGTTGGTGACCGTGTAAACACCCGGGCTCGTGCCGCGCAAGACTTTGTAGCCGGTGGCACCGCTGGTTGCATCCCAGCTCAAACTGACAGCATTGACACCCGGAATTGCCGCCAATCCCGTCGGGGCAGACGGCGCCGGCGCATAACCCACAACATCACCGTAAGTGTCACCAACACGAATCTCATCCACTGTGATGGTCGCACCACCCTGAACATTCAAACCAATCTTGGAAATCGTCCCGACGTCATAAGTGGTCAGGGTTCCGGCGGCGGCAATTCCGGGCGCGGCCGCATTGGCCAACGAATTGGTATAGACCGTGACCGTATCGTTGACTCCCGACGTGTCGAAATCTATTTTCAATACGACAAGATAAGTGGATGCATAGTTTCCGAGTCCCACTTGAGTTAGTGAGGTTGCTCCTGTAGGAGCGGTGCCGGCGGTGGTGACGGAACCCAGCCCCAATTGTCCTTGCGTACCGGAGAATGGCCCCAGACCGAAGCCAAACCACAGGCAAGTGGCATTACCGCTGGGGAAGTAGACGCCGTCTATATTCCCCCCCATGTTTCCAGAAGCTCTGTATAAAAAACTGATATACTTCGTGCCACTGGAGAGTGGGCTGGAAAGGTTCACAGTTTGTCGGCCGCTGCCCGGAACTTAAAGCATTGTTGGCCACCGTGAGGCCAGGGTAAGTCAAACCGGTGACAATGGTTCCAGCCGCTCCATTCGCCCAGTTGCCGGTGAAACCGTTACCGGTGGAAGCAGTGTTGTTGGCGAAACCACCAGTAGTGTAATTAAACGGTTCGTAGGCGGTGAGGGCTGCCGGAGCGTTCAGCGCGGCAAGCGCGAGCAGCATGACCGCGGCAAGACTGATGATTACTTTTTTCATGCTTTTAAGTTCTGTTTGGTTACTGGGTGTTACTGGTCACGCTCACAGTTTCCCCTTAGGGCGTCTGCTGTAGACGCCGATAGACAACCTGGTTGAGGTGAGTTTTGTTTCATGGAACGTCCTCAACTCTAACACTGTTTCATCGGATGCCCAGCTAGCCGAATGGCTAGTTTTCAGAACCCTGTCCTTGCTTGAATTTCAGCGCCGCTTCTGTCCGTGAATGAACATGCAGCTTTTCGTAGATGTGTTGCAGATGCCACTTCACTGCCGCCACTGTCACGCCGAGCCGTTCAGCAATCGCCTTGTTGCCGTCGCCGTGCATGACGAGTTCCAACACTTCACGCTCGCGGTCGGTAAGGTCGTCGACTTGTTGCGCCGCTTTCGCCTGGCCGCGAAACTGACCGATGACCTTACGCGCGATTTCCGGCGTCATTGGCACTCCGCCTTCATGCGCTTCTGAATGGCGGCGATGACCTTTTCCGGCTGCGCCCGCTTGAGCAGATAACCGCATGCTCCCGCACGTAGCGCCTGAAAAATCCGATCCGAATCTTCATACACTGTGACGATGACGATGTGCACCAACGGCATCTGCTCCTTTAATTTCGCGGTGCATTCCACGCCAGTGGAATCGGGCAGTTGAATGTCCATTAACACCACGTCCGGCTGAGCTTTGGGAATTTTCTTCAGCGCCTCTGCCACCGTGCCGCAAGTGCAGACACATTGAAATCCGGGCGTGCGATTGAGCAGGGTCTCGAAGCCTTCGCGCACGGTTTTATTGTCTTCAACGATGCCTACTTTGATCATAAGAGTTTTCCGGGCAGAGGCGCGCGAAATTGAATGCTTGTTCCTTTTTGCGGTGTAGTTTTGATTTCACATTGCCCGCCGAGCGATTTCATGCGCTCGTTCATATTGGTGAGGCCGTCGCTGCCCGCCTGTCGTTCGCGCAAATCAAATCCAAGTCCGTTGTCTGACACTTCCACCAACAAATTGTCAGCGCGCACGGAAATTCGCAGCCACACCTGTGTCGCGCCAGCGTGGCGGACGACGTTGGTCAGCGCTTCTTTGAAGGCAAAAAAAAGTTCCTGCCGAAATTTGGGATCGAGCGGATGCTCCGGCAAATCCTCCGCGATGTCCAAGCCGCAAGCCACCGAGGCCAGGTCCAGAAACCGCTGCGCATACGAGCCAAAATAACTTGCCAGCGACGCGATGGTGTCGTTGCGCGGATTCACTGCCCAAACGATTTCATCCAGTGAATTCACCATGCGCCGCGCGGTCTCACTCAAATCACCTAGATAACGCTCCTTTTCGTCAGCGGACGTCGTCGAGCTTTTGACGAGTGTGGTGAGCATGTTTACTTCCGTCAGGCCCGAACCAAGGTCGTCGTGCAAATCATGCGCCACCCGTGCCCGTTCCTGTTCAATTTCGCGCCGGCGCTCGGCGGCCTGCCTTTTTTGGATCTGGACCTCCAGTTCACGCGTGCGTTCCGTGACCCGGCGGCGTAGCACCGCCACCCAGCTGAATGCCGCCAACGTAACGAACCCGAGCGCAGTGGCGATCCATAAAACCCTTCTCAACGTCCACCACGGCGGAGACTCCAGCAGGACAACATCGTCGGGTGAACGCAGCCGGATGCTGAATGATTTTGCCCGCCAGTTTTCCCCTGCCTGCCACTCGCCGCGTTCGATCCGGCAAACGCCCGTCACGGCTACACGGCTGTCGTTTTCCAACAGGGCGAAGTTATCGTGTCCACCGTTTTGTTTGAGGCTGGCTTGAAAGATGAAATTGCCCTCCTGAAGAATCAGAAACTGCTCAGAGCCGTGTTGAGTCCGGTCAATCAGCCGCGCGACAATTTGAACCAGCTGACAGTCGTGTTCGCCTTTCAAGGCTTCATCATGTGTCAACTGGGACGGGGTTGGAGGTTTGCTGGTGGAAAGCGTCCGGTAAACCGCATCCTGCAACAGCGGCGTGTAATCTCCCTGGTTGACATAGCCAAGCACTTCAACCCGGTCGCCGAGCTGTAACGGCCCTGGTTCCTTTGTTTGCACCTCCACACCATGCTCGCCATCCTGAAGAAAAATTACTGTGCCCGGTTCAAAGTAATTTACCGTTCCCACAACTTTCACCCGGTGCCCGTAGGTTACTTGCGGCGTGAATTGCAGGAGACTGCCAATGGGGCGCGCGGGAATGGCGAAAGGATCTTTCGTCGCCGGAATGATAATTGTTAAATCATCTGGGCCCGGCACCATGAGCCGGATGGCAAAGAGCTGCCGCTGATGATTGAACAGCGTCGAGCAGACGCCGCGCACCCGCACGGTGCTGTCCAGCAATTCCTCCGGGTGTTCCACCGGAAGTTCGTTGGCGAAAATCAACAACCGCCCGCCGCCCGTGACAATTTCGATTTGATGGTAGGGGGAGGCTTCCAATTTTCGAACCGACCGGACGATGCCGGCGGTTTCCACAAACTGGCTGTCCTCCTTGCCGCTCGCAAGCTGCTCATACGTCACCGGTTTCGCCACTGGCAATGGACTTTTGCCAGTCACGCGCACCGTGTCCACCAAGACTACCGGCGCATATTCGCCGGGACTAGCCACGCCGGTGACCTCAACCAACTGACCGGGAACCAGCATGGGCGGCGCGACATTAAGCGGGAATTGCAGATAAATGCCGACGGTCTCGTCCTGAATGAAACGCGAATAAAGATTCTCATCAAAAAAAGTCACCACCCCATGCAATCTGACGGGGATTTTCTGCCGTGTCTGTTCCATGGTCAACCCACGTATCGCTGCCACGGTATGTAATTCTTCCGCAGGCGTTTGCGCTATGACAACAAACAAAAGGGCTCCAAAGCAAAATGCGGCAGCAATGGACTGCCGCCAACGCTGCCGTTCCGGCTTGCGTAAAAACGATACTGCGGATTTTTTTGACATCTTCAGAACCCATACCGGCAATAGGTATGTATCAACGTTTGGGCTCACCTTCTCTCTGTCCTAGCGGCCGGAAATTGTCAATCATCATTATCCGGTTTTGCCTCGATTTGGCGGTTAGGTCTTGCCCAGTGCCAGATGCATGAGCGGATTGACAGCTGCATCGTTCTTGGCGTGGAGCAGTTTTTTGACCGCTACTTCATCTCGGAGTCCTGAAGAAAAAGATGCCGTTGGCCGCTAATAAATCAGAATCGCTGCTTCATGGTTAATCCACTATGAGGCTAAAACAATCAATCCCCAGGAGTGTTAAGGGATGGTGGGCGAACTCGCGACGCACTTGCACTGCACACGCACGAATCATCATCCTCCAGAGATTTTCTCTGGCAATTTATCTGGCAATGGAACCTGTGAACCCTCCAAAACTATTTGAAGCCCAAGCGTTGGAGGCGAGGGTCGGAATTGACCTAGGAGCTCACCAATTATTGAGCAATTTACCTTACTTCCAGCAACTACCAACCTATTCCCAATTTAATCGAAACGTATCCTTTTTAATCCTTTTACTCCCGGTTCTACACACACCTTGGAAGGGCTAAAAAAGCCAGTTAGTGCTGACGTACTGCTTACCTTGAAACGGCATGACTTTTCGGAAATTCTTCGACTACTGAGTGGTCACCTTTAGCCGGAGGAAACGTGAGGCGTTAGTCATTCCTTGGGTGTCAATAGCCGTGACCGGTGTGCTAGCCGCCGAACCTCCAAGGTAAGGCTCGCTAGCGCTGGACCAGATTTCCGTCCCCCCAAATGTCAAGCCATCCAACGTGTCGGCTGCCTCCACGTGAATCGTGACATCGGGTGCGGCTTTGGCCCGGTTGAAAGTCACGGCCAGACGGTTGTTCGTGATGGCAACTGACAGCAATGCGCCGTTGGTCACGGTCGGATAGCTGCCTGTCGCGTATTCGATCAAGTTCGGAATCCCGTCGTGGTCGGGATCAGCGGTGTCGGCGGCATCGCCGGAATTGTCCGTCATGCCAAAGTAGGCCAAACGCCAGTTTTGCAGCGCGGAATTGTTGTTGCCGGAATTGATGGAAACAAATGTGAAGCTATCAACGACAATCGCATACCCGCTGGAGGATGCATTCTTGCCGATGACCGTAAACGTGAGGTATTTCGGACCTGCCGTTAAGTTGGTGACCCGGAGTGTGGCGAGGTTGGTGTAGGCTGTGGACGCGGTATAGAAATCCAGCGGGCTTCCGATGTTAGTGAAGGGGCCATTGACGCTGTCGCCAAGCGAGACCTGAGCGATACCACGGTTGTTCCACGCTTTGACCCGCACCGTGAGATCGTAGATACCGGCATCCAGATGCGGCAACGCAAACGTGATGTATGGTCCAACGCTGGTTGCGTCCAAAGACACCGCGCCATCCCCGCTGAGCCCGGATTCTGAAAACAAGTGGAATGCACCGGATACTGTCATGGCTAAGTTCTCAGCCTCGAACACTCCGCTGTTAATCGTGACGGTTACCTTGTCGAGCACCACACCGGGATCGATCATCCAGACCTTCAAGGTTTGCAGCCCGGCGTCGGCGATTGTGTGACTCGACCGCCCGTAGGCTATCGCCCGGAGGACATTGGCGCTCCAGGCTGCGGAATTTTCGTCCGCATCGATATCCACAACTTTGAGAGCATCGCCATTCAACGAAACAGCGTAACGGCAACCTGGATGTTCAGAATTGATCTTGTGGGTTGGCAGGCAGGCCATTTGAACTACTGCCGCCCCGGAACTGAACGTGTAGAATTGGTAGGTGAGCGAAGGCGTGTTGCTTGAGATGTTCGCCAGTTCAATACTGGCGGTGGTGGTGGGTAGGATGGCCATGCCGGATCCTGAAACAGTTGCATGTGGAATTTCCCGCCAACCGACGCCGTTGGTGGCATCCTGTTTGGACGCGAAGGCCTCCGCCTCGAACGTAACGACGCCGTTATTCTCCACCGCTGGTGGAAGCGTCGCGAGATTCAAATCGAGCGGATAAAACGCTTTCACCGACACGAAGTTTGTTGTGCCTGCACCCTGGATCATGACCGTTCCCGGGACAGCATACCCGCGTGGTGCCTTCGCCCAATCCACCCCTACTGAGATTCGCGCGTCGGCATTGCCATTAGTCTGGGAAAGCGTGAGCCACGGCACGCTGCTTTCAGCGCTCCATGACATGGCGCTGGAACCGATGTTGAAAACATCGATGAAGTAGCTTTGCTTGGCGACGGGATTGAACGTTGGCAACACACTGGCAGCACCGGGAGCGAGCACAGCGGCAGAACCTTCCACCGCCACCCCCAAACCAGCAGGCATGGGCGCACTGTAACTGCCCACCGTTGGCGTTCCGAAGACGGCCAAGCCTTGGGGATTGTAGGACATCATCAACTTCCATTTACCATTCGCGTTGATCGCGTTGTAGTAGGCCGTTTCCAGCTGGATATTGGTGTAAGCCGCATTGGCGGTGGCGGCGAGAGTTGCAGTGGCAGCACGCCCTTGCGTCGCCCACAGGCGGCTTCGTTCAGCGAGCAGAATCTTTTGATTCATCAGATTGGCTGCCCGGATGGGATAAAGCACCATCTCGTAAAATGCGCTACGCTGATTTGTCGGCAACTGAGCGAACAACGCATCCGCCGAAGCCTGGAGCGCAGCAAAATCATCCAGACGTTGCTGCGCTTCGTCGCCATTGGCCACAAAACTAAAACCGCTCGATGTAAGGCTGAGATGTTCCGGGCGGACTGCAATGTTCAGCCGATAATATTCGTCCAGTATGGAAGCGATACTGTCCGCATGGGCGGAGCCAAAATTCTGCGTGGCCCATTGCGTGAGATAGGCGTGCTGGTTGAAGTTGCGGAATGCTTCCGGATTCCGCGCGAGGCGCAGGAAGAATTCCATGCCGATTTCCCCGGGCTTCAGGTCACCGATGTTAACGATCCATATCTTGCGGGCACCGTAATCCCACGCCTTGCTCATCTCGGCCCAAGTCATCGCCGGCGGCGTGCTGCACAGCCACAAATAGCTCGCGGGTGGCCCCCAATAAGAGAGGTGATAATAAACTCCCGAGCCACCACTGCGCGCATTTTCAGCCGTGGTGGAAAGCTGCCGGATGTAGCCGTGATTATCGTCCGGCCACATCAAAGTGATGTCTTCGGGCAATTGCATTCCGGTCTGGTAAAGGACAAGCGCCTCTTTGTAGGGAACGAACACCTGAGGAACCAGAGCCGGATTGGGATTTAAACGTTGCGCCAGGATTCGGCGTTGGTCGGGAATGATCGCATTCTGCAGTTCATCGGCTTTCTGCTGATTGCTGGTGCCCGAGGGGGCAATAATGCCGTCGTCAGTCAACCCGCGCATGCCAATCGTAAAAATGCCTTCGTAGTTTGTCACTTCGCGCACGCGCTGGTCCCAGAAGTTGGAAATGGCGGTCCGGTTTGTCCAGTAGTTGTAGTCGCCGAGAAGCGAAGTATCGAATTCTGATGTGTTGCGCTGCATCGGCTCGTGATGCGAAGTGCCGATAATAATAGCGTAGTTGTCCGCAATTACCTTGTTTTGCGGGAACAAATAAAAGGCCTTGGTGGCCTCATGCATCGCCGGCCAGATGTAGTTGGCGCGAAGCCGCAGCAGCAGTTCGAACACACGCACGTAAGTGTTCGGCCCGATGCTGCCATTGGCAGGCTCGAAGGTGCTGGTCGCCCACGGCAGCAGGCCAAAATCTTCGTCGTTCAGAAAAATGCCGCGATACTTCACGCCCGGCGAAGATTCGATGTAGGTCCCCTCGCCCACATAGAGTGCCGTGCGTTGAACCACGGGCACGTCGGCCCACCAATACCACGGCGAAACTCCAATGCCCTCCGAAAGACCGAATACGCCGTAGGCCGTGCCACGTCGATCGCTACCCGCGATCACCAGAGCCCGGTCCACCCCAGCGGCGGGATTCGTGACCGTCACGGCCATGTAAGCTTCCCATTGTCCCTGGATGGCCGCAGGGTTGAGTTTGCCGGCACCAATTAGTCCATCAATCAGCGCACTCTGTCCAATCGTTCCGATGAACACTGCGCTGGCTGCTGGCGTGGGTGCATTGCTGGAGAGAGCCGGCGTCATTCCCGTGACTCGTTGAAGGTCGTCACGCAGGGCGCTGGCAGCAATGCCAACCACGGCGGCGTCATTCGAGCTGTAGTAAATGGATGCCAATTGCCCGCCCGATGCCAAGGACATGGACCCGCTCGCGCCAGCGTCCGAAATCGGCAGAAAAGCTGAAGGGAAAAACGGCCCCGCAGGCGGCAACACCGTCAGCGCAATGGGCGCAGTCATATTACGCCCCTGCGCGTCGCTCACGGTGGCGTTCAAGTTCACACTGCCTGGAGGCGTGTTGGAAGACACGGTCGCAACAAATGAAAAAACATTGTCACCTGCCGTCACATCGCCGTGCGTTGCGTCATCGTAAAACGTCTGTGAGGCGGGACCGCCAATGGCCGTCAAATCTGCTTTGACCGAGATACCGGTGCTAAGCGGAGCGACGGCGGGGGTTACTGCAACTGTGAGCAAGGTGGATTGGGTTGTCGCGAGCAGTGGCGGAGTGGCCGCTCCTATTCCGAGAATATTCACGCTGACCACGGCAATGGTTCCATCAACGCCAAGCCGGTTGGTCCAGGCCACGCTGGAGTTTGGCAGCTTCGGCAAATTCAGTGTGCTGAATGAACCACTGATTGGCATGTTAAACAGTGCGAACACGTCACCCGCAACAAGGTTGGTTGCCCCAACATTCGTCACGGTCAGGGTCGCACCTGAACTGACGGTCAATCCCGGTGCTGCGAGGCGGTCACTGGTCAGGACTGCCGAGCGGTCAATTCTCATCATCGCGGTGCTGGCAATCGTTGCAGGATTGGCCGTTATGAGTGTGCCAAGCAACGGCATCAATGCTCCACGCGAGGGAATACCCGGCGCGAGTTTTCCCCCTGCGAGCACAGTGAGAGATCCGCCGAAGCTGCCTATGCCCCCCAGCGTGCCACCGTTTGTGACGATGATGTTTCCATTGGCGTTGGAACCGTTGATAAGCAAGGTTCCGCCGGCCACGGCGGTGGAGCCCGTGTAGGAATTGGTTCCCGCGAAAATAACTACGCCATTATCCCCACCCGCGTTCACACTGGCTCCGCCAAGCTGAAGATCTCCACTGCCGCTAATGGGCGCGGTGATGAGCAGGGTCTCGAAAGCTGTCGTTCCCGAGAACGCCCCCAAGTAACTCCGCTTCCCGGCTTGGAGCGTAATGCCTCCCGCCAATGTTTCTGTGTAGTAATCGGAACTGGCGTTGGCTAAATCCGCCACTCCTCCGTTCAGGATAAGATTGCTAATCGTGAGCGTCTGTCCACCGGCCCCCTTCATCAGCAAGCGACCCCCAGCATCAATGCTGAGTGAGCCACCCCCAAATATGTACGAGGTCGTATCCTGCGGCGAACGCAGAACGAAAGCTCCCGTCGCATAACTGTTGGTGACACTCGGAGGAGCTCCGTTGTTCCAATTCCCGGTTGAATTAAAACTGGATGTACCGAAGGCGTCAGAAAGGCTCAATGAGACACTCGCTCCCTGCGACAAAGAGGTACCCAAAATCAGAACGAGTCCAGTCGCCAGAAGGGATCCGACTGCCCTCCGCATACGGACGAAGCTCGAGTTGACCGTCCCCTCTTGTTGACACACTTTAGACATGATCGATGGCCATCTTTAAACGGTCAGAAATGGTAACTGCGGTTTATCTTGGGAAGCCGAAAGCATATTCGTTTTGCCATTATGTGAACGCAATTGTAGTGGTAGAGGTTGGCCGCTCATCAGGGTTTGAAGGCCAGATATGGCAGGCTGGCTTTCAAGATGGGGTCAAAGTCCTGCGGGTCCTGGTAGAAGTAACACTCGCGGGTGCTGGTCGACCAACTGGTCAGAAAATACATGGACTTGGCTTTAATCCATTCAGCATGCCCATCAATGAACAATTGGTTGCCTCCCGCCGGCAGCGAGCCACTGTCCTTATGCGATGGCATGTTGTCGTAGGTGGTTCGTCCTGGTTCTTTCCCTCCCCAAGCACCGTTGATTTTGATTACGCAATCGGCCGCCATCACCCAATACGGCTTGGCCTGCGCAAGCTTCTCCGCGCTGCGGCCCGGGAAAGTCCCCGCAGGATTAATCCAGTTCTTGAAGACCGGGCCACCGAAATACTGGTAGCCAAGGTCGTATTGGTTGAACCCGGCGGCTTCGTATTGCGGCAACTGGGGAAGATTGGGACAGGACCAGATGGAGGGGGTGTTGTTGGTCTGCACTATCAATTTCACGCTCTTGGCCGCTTCGGCTGAGGGCGGCTCCAACACAATCTGCACCCCGGTCCCATTGATCCCGTGGGCTTCGATCAATCGGTCACTGTTTTCCTCGGCATAGATGATGACGCCAATACCGATCTGCCGCAGGTTGTTTAGGCAGGCCGCCCGCTTGCCCCGTTCCTTGGCTCTCGCCAATGCGGGTAACAACAGGGCGGCCAGAATGGCGATAATGGCGATGACCACCAACAACTCGATCAACGTGAATGCCTTTGTTCGCATGTTCCGTAACAACTTTCGATCTTTCTCGTTTGAGTTGAGGACTAGAGTTTCAGCCGATAGAACACCACACCGTTGGTTGAAACAACCGGCATCGTGACCGAATTCGTGGTCGAAGATCCCGGCACATCAAACCAGTTGGAGCCCAACCCAACACTGACTGAGTTTGTCTGCACTTGCAGTGTCCAGCCGGTGTGATCCGACGGCCATGACAGGGTCAGGTTCCCGCCCGCCACAGTGGCCGTGATGTTGGTGGCGTTGGGATTGACTCCGCTCGTGGCAACCACCGCGATCGTTCCGTTTATCGCAAGCTTGTTGGTCCATTGGACATTGCCGCCGGACAAAGGCGGCAAGGTCACTGTGGCAAATGAACTGCTAACGGGACCGCTAAACAATGTGAACGTGTCACCAGCAACAAGGCTTGTCGTGCCCATGTTGGTCACGATCAGTGTGGCCCCCGCGTTGATAACAATCGCCGAGGCATTGAGCCGGTCGCTTGAAGGAGAAGCGGAGCGGTCGAGTTTCATCAACGCGGTCCCGCCGATGGTGGCAGTGCCACTCGCTGTGAGGGTTCCGATGGAAGCCGTCAGCACGCCGCGTGATGGAATGCCAGGCGCCAGGTTTCCTCCGGGTTGAATGGTGAGCGGACCTGCGATAGAGCCGGTGCCACCAAGCGTGCCGTTGGTGCTAACGGTGGTGGTCGAGTTGCCGATCGCCCCATTGACAAGCAGCGTTCCTGCGGCAACCGTCGTCGTGCCGGAGTAGTTGTTGTTTGCGGTCAACACGACAACCCCGACATCTCCGAAGACGCCGTTAAGCTGAAGATTGCCACTGCCACTAATCTGAGCGTCCACAAACAGTGTTTCCGCGGTCGCCGCCGAACCCAGCGCTCCCAGGTAACTGGTCGATCCCGCGTTGAGTGTGATATTGCCTGCCAGGGTTTCAGTAAAGTTGTCACCAGCCCCGACAGCATAATCCACCACGCCCCCATTCATTACCATGTTCGGAACGGTTATTGCCTGTCCATTGGTGCCCTTGAGTATGAAACGCCCGCCCGCATCAATCGCCAGAACGGTTCCGCCGAAGGTATAGGCGCCGGCATCCGCCGGAGAGCGCAGCGTGAATGCGCGGGTGACATAGCCGTTGGGAGTCGAAGGCGGATTGCCATCCTGCCAATAACCGGCCGAGTTGAAACTGGACGTGCCCGGTAAATCGGAGGCAATTAGCGGGATCCAGGTTGAAATATCAACGGACATGACCACGAGATCAATCGACGTATTGGCCGCGTTATTGGATAAGCTGGCGACAACTCCGACAGGCAGGCTTCCCAACTGGAAATTGTTCAGGTTTGCCAGCGGCGTGCCGGTGTAATCCACTAGTGTGAACTGGCCGACCGAGAATCCGTAGCCATTCACGTTGACAATGGTTGTGCCAGAGGCGGTGAGACTGCCGCTGACATTCAACGCCGCGACGGGAGAGCCGGACACGACGCCGAAATTAAAGTTCAACCCCGAATTGCCCGCCAACTTCAAACTCGTCGCGTAAATGGATGACCCTCCTCCGTTCACTGTCAGGCCTAGGGCTCCATTGGTAAGCGTCAGGTTGTTCAGGCTGGAAACCGAGCCCGGGAGCAGATTCAGTGCGCCGCCTGTGACGATGGTTGGCCCCGTATAGGAGGCATTCCACTCCGCCAAGGTCAACGTGCCGGCACCCCGTTTGGTGAGACCGCCGTCGATCGCATTGTCACCAGACAAACCACTGTGTTGCAAAGTTGAATCGACGGTGAGGTTCAATCCGGCAGTATCGATCACCGCACCGCCATTGCGGACATTTACCGTGGTAAGGTTGGTAATGAGGCTGGTGTTGTCATCGTGCGCGATCAACACACCACCGTTCAAATTCAAGATGGCGTTGACAGCGGTGGACGAGGTGACGCGTGCCGTGCGGAGTGATCCGCCGTCCAGGTTGTAAGTTCCCGCCGAACCAACAAAGCGCGCGAGGTTCACATCGACGCCGGCGTTGACCGTGCCGCCGCTCTGGTTGAAGGTGCCGACGCCCCCTGCCCCGACTCGAATTGCACTGGTCGCGTTCAGAATACCGTTAACCATATTATAAACACCCACACCGCCGATCGACGTCGTGTCCACGCGACCACCGACGGCAAACGTGCCGGTTGCGGAGCTGGTTTGCGTCACCGTGCCACCGGTTTGATTGACCGTGCCACTGGCCGTCGAACCCGCTGCGTTGGCCGAACCAATGTAGAACGAGCTCACCGTGAGGCTGGCATTGTCCTGGATATTCACAGTGCCCACGGACGCGCCAACATCTCCTACATTGAAGTCGCTGTTGTTGGTGAAGCTCGCGGTTCCTTTCAAGGTCAGCGTGCCGTTATCGGTCCCAACATGACCAATGCTGCCGAAGTTGTTCAGATTCACCAACCCGGAATCGAGCGTCAAAGTGCCGGAACCAACGTATAGATTGCCAGAGATATTGTTGCTACCAGTCATCGTGAACTGGCCAGTTCCGGTTTTGGTCAGTCCGAGTGCACCTGACATATTGCCTGAGAACGTGGTGTTGAGACTGTTGTTGAGTGTCAGTGTTGGCGCATTCGTGGAGACAGTTACCGCGCTGTTACCAGACAGGTTGGCAAAAGTCTGGTTGGCGCCGATGCTGAAGGTGCCATTAGAGAGAACCGTGCTGCTGGCGAACGTGCCGGGCACATTCATTGTCACTGAACCGGCACCGATTTTAGTCAATCCTGCCAGGGAGTTGATTTGGCCGGCACCTTGGAAGGTGTAATTCACGGAAGCATTATTAATGGTGACCCTGGCTGGGGTTGCTGCGTTGCCTAACAGTACCAGTCCGTTACCGGAATCATTAAAGGTAACCGCATCACCCGGTGGCACGTTCTCGATGTAAGTCGTCGGCAGGGCGCCAATGAGCCAGTTGGCCGTCGTGTTCAAGTCCCAGAGGTTGGGCGAAACGTTGTTGGTCCCGGTCCAGACGATTCCATTACCGACCCCGGAAACGGTCACATAGAGAACTTTGTTGACCACATCATTGGAAAGGGTTGCCGTCACGCCCCGCGGACCGGCCACCGCGCTCGCAAACGCTCCGGAAAGGGTGCCGTATTTGAGGACCGGGAACGAACCCACCGCAAAACTGCCGCCGATGCGGATCGCGCTGGTACCACTTACCGTGACCGTGCCCGCGTTGAGGGCGGCATTAGTCGGGTTCCCCGTCTGACTGTAGGAGAAGTCCAACATCGTCGCTCCGCCGCCGCCCAGAATCAAATTACCGATCGTCGCGCTGTTAGTAACGAAACCAGCAGAGACACCGAACTTGGCGCCGTTGCCAACCACAACATCCCCGGCACCTTGATATGCTGGTGTGATGAACAACTCGCCGTTGTTCACGGTGGTCAATCCAGTATAAGCATTCGCCGCGTTCAACGTGGTGGTTCCGGAACCGTCTTGGACCACCGAACCAATGCCGGTGATTGGGGCGCCGCTGAAATGGACGCCTTGAACGAGTGCATTGGTGCGGTTGAACTTCAAGGTGCCGTCGTTAACGATGGCCCCGCTGGTGGAAAGCGACCCGTTAGTGCCGCCGTTCCCCAGTTGCATGGTGGCCCCCGGGGTGATCGTGGTGCCAGCGCTGTACGTATTGGCGCCGCTTAAAATGAGCGTGCCCGTGCCTGCCACCGTGCGGGCACTGGCCCCACCCAGCGCCCCGCTAATCTCAGTCTGGGGATTGTTTACCGTCAGGGTCTTTGCAGTCGCATTGCCGGGCGGGGTTGCTGTAAATTTGAGATTGCCTGTGCCGCCGAAGGTCGTGTCATGTCCGAAGTTGATGGCATTCGTAATGGTGTGCGCCGTTCCATCCACCGATTGGATGGCTGCTCCGTTAAAATTGAGCAACCCCGTGCCCAGGGCCCAATCGCTGCCGATAGCCAGCGTGCCCTCCTGGATGTTCACGCCTCCGTTGAACGTGCTGGCGCTTAAAAGCGCCAGTGTGCCAGGGCCCATCTTAGTTATTCCACCGGCTCCACTGATCGCTCCACCAACGGTCAATGTATTCCCGTTGACCATCACGATGCAGGTGGATGGCAAGCTTACCGGACCGTTGCCAAGATTCAGGTTATAGGCGGATCCGGCGTACGTGAAGTTGCCGCCCCAGACCTGGGCGTTGTTCGGCAGCAGCGTCACATTGCCGCCGCTGGTATTGTCAATCGTGGTGCCTGCCGCGAGGGTCAGTGTTCCAACGCCAATGGCGGAGTTGGCGCTGCTGGAACCGCCGTTGTTGATGTTCAACTGACCCGCGCTCAAAGTCACGCCGCCGCTGAACGTGCTCGCTCCAGAAAGGGTCAAGGCACCGTTGCCCGTCTTCGTCAACGCGCCGGAACCGACGATTACACCGCTGTTGTTCAACTCCACCCCGCCGACACTGACTTCCAGTGTGCCACCACCAGCGCCCACGGTGGCGCCACGGTCGGTGCTGGTTGACCCACCGGTGAATTGCAGAGTGCTGTTATTCAGGACGAGATTGGCTGAAGCAACACTGGCTGCACCAATGTCGCTGGGCTGCCCGCCGTTGGCCAGGGTCCCAATACTCAAGATGCCGCCATTGATGATCGTCGCCCCGGTATAGTTGTTGGCGCCACCAGAGAGGGTAAGGCTGCCGTTATTGGCCTTGGTCAAACCACCGCTGCCTCCAATGCTGTTGGCTCCGCTGGAGGTGATTGAATACGGCAATGAACTGTTGTTGAAAATCATGCTTCCGGGCTGCACGGGCGCTGTCACCGTCACGCTGGTGGTTCCCACAGCGCTGTCGTCAAACAGCACCGACTGACTGTTGGCAAAGATCGTGGCATTGCCAGTCCAGTTGGCAGTAGAAGTATCCCAGTTTCCATTTACCGCGCCGGCCCAGATGTCGGATACTGCCGCAACATTTAGGTAGAGGGTATTGCCGCTAACAGAAAAGTTTGCCGTCAATCCAGGTGAAATGCCCAGCGTGAACGAACTTGCATTTGCCGGACCGCTGCCAGTCCAGTGAATCAATGGATAACTATTCCCGGCGGTAAACGTGCCGGTGTTGATATTGACCGTCACCTGCCCGCCCACCGAGAGCGAGCCGGTGTTGATCGGCGCGATGGCAGTGCTGTTCACACCGTCGAATTCCAAAGTGGTCGCTGCACTGGTTCCCAGCGTCAGGGAGCTGGGTGGGAGTTGGCTGCCAGCAGAAACCGTGATGCCTAACTTGGCTCCATTGGCCACGATGATTGCGCCCGTGCCGGTCTGGGCAGAGCTGACCACCAATTTGCCCGCGCTGACAGTAGTGCTGCCGCTATAGCTGTTCGCAGCGTTCAAGATGGTTGTGCCATTACCCACCTGAGTAAAGGAACCATTTCCTGTAATCGGGCTGCCGCTAAAATCAGTGCCTTGAGTAACCGTGTTGTTGCGGTTGATGGTCAGGTTTCCGTTGACCGCCAGTGTATTGCCGCCGACAAGTGAGCCCCCCGTACCTCCATTGCCCAACTGCAAAGAACCGCCGCTGACTGTAGTGGTGCCAGAGTAAGTATTCGTGCCCGTCAGGGTCAATGTTCCTGAACCCACCTTGACCAGATTGCCACCGTCCGTCAGAGCGCCGGTGTAGGTGCTGCCGGCGTTGTTGCCGCCAACACTCAACGTGACCGGCGAACCCGCTGTATCCGTCAGGGTTTGAGATGCTCTACCCGTCAATGCGCCGACATTGAAGTTCCCCAGGTTCACACCAGCAGCAAACGACACCGGACTGGCTTGAGAGGAATCCAGGTTCAGCGTCGCATTGCTCAGGGAGTTCAGGTCATTAAGCTGCAGGATGCGATTGACCGCGCTCGCGATGATATTGCCAGTCCCGTTCGAAACCGTGATGGTGCCGCTGTAGGGATTGGGTGCGCTTAATTTCACAACACCGGTGTCTCCCCCGGCATTGATGACTGGCCCAGACACCTGCAACGCCCCCGAACCACTTATCGGAGCTGTGAACTCCAGAGTCTCGAACCTGGCACTGCCATTGGCCGTCCCGGCAAGTGCTCCGACGAATGACGCCGCATTGACACTGACATTGCCGGCAACCGTCAAAACGCTGTTGTCGCCGTTGGCTCCTGCCTGGTCTAGTGTGCCGCCATTCAGGATAAGGTTGGCTACCGTGATCGTTCCAAACGTCGTATTGTTGGCGGCGTTATTGCCGATCTTACCCAACAGGCGACCACCCGGATCAACCGAGAGAGAATCTCCGCCGAAGACATAATTATTACCAGAGGCAGTCGGGTTGGGAGTGCGCAGGGTGAAATTTGTCGTGTAATAGGCATTCCCAACCGATGGCACCGCGCCATTACTCCAGTTGGTTGAACCCGTAAAACTCGATGTGTTGGCCGCATCAGTCGTCTTCAACTTAATATCAGCAGCCAAGGAGGCCTCAATGCCTCCCAATAACAACGCCCCCGCTAAAAGCGGGACTTTCACTGAAGGACGGAGCCAATTTGAGGTCGGCTGTGGCTGTGTTTGGTTTGTGGGATGGATTGAGTCACGCTTGTTCATATGAAGTGGGGGCTTTCAGCTGGGAGTTGTTCCATTCTTGAAGATTGACAATTTTGCGCATCCCGAGCCATTTTAGACAGCTATAATCGCCGTGTAAAAACGCTGGTGCTTCGCAAAAAGGCGAGGCAACCCATCTGATGCATTGTTTCATGTAAAATATGATGGTTCTAACTTTAGTTACGTATTCCATCGGAAAAACCGGAAAAAAATTTTCAAATTTTTCACATTTGTCACATTTTGCTCAGGACAGGCGACCGTTAAGGATTATTTCTTTGCTACAAACCACTGTAGGGACAGAAATCGAGAGCATGAAGCACGGGAGTTCCAAATTGACTTGCCTAAGACCGCCAGTATTATTGGCTCCTCAACCCACGAATCGAATCTGCCGTGCCGATCGACATGCTGAACGATGATGTAAAAAGTGAGGTAACGCAGGTTTTGCAGGCCATCGGCCAGAATAGCCGAACGTCCGCAGAGCTTCTCCCTTTGGTTTACAATGAGTTGCGTCAGCTTGCGGCGGCGCGAATGTGCCAATCAGCCGCGCAGACGCTTCAGGCTACCGCCTTGGTCCATGAAGCGTGGCTCAGGTTGTTCGATGGCAACTTGAAAGTATGGCAAAATCGCACCCACTTTTTCCGGGCAGCAGCGCAAGCCATGCGGCAAATCCTTATAGACCGTGCCCGCCAAAAAATGAGCCTGAAGCGGGGTGCCCGGCCCGTTTACGTCAGCATCGACGATGTAGACATCGCGGAAGAACTGCCCGAAGAGCGGGTCTTGTTCATTGATGAAGCGTTGCAACGGCTTCAAAAAAAGGATGCCGAACTGGCCCAAGTGGTGACGCTGAAGTTTTTCGCTGGCCTGACCAATGCCGAGGTGGCGGAAATGACCGGAGTGACAGAACGCACGGTCCAGAACAAATGGACGTTCGCCAAGGCCTGGTTGATCAACGACATCGAGGAAGAGCTAAATCGCGCCCAATAACCCTGCTCATGCACGCGGGAAATTCCAAAGAACAGGCATTGTTCACCGCCGCACTGGAGATTTCCGACCCCGGCGAGCGCGAGTGTTTTTTGGAACATTCCTGCGCTGACGACGCCAGACTGCATCAGGAACTCACGAAGTTACTGGCAGCCCACGCCAAAAGTGAACGTGTATTTTCGCGCGGCGTTTCTCGCCTTGTATCGGAAGCCTGCAATGGCCTAAGGAAAGCTGCCTTGGCTGATGTTGAAACAGAGGCGCTAGAAAAAATCGGCTCCCGGATAGGCAAGTATACAATTGTGGGTCTGCTTGGCGAGGGCGGTTGCGGCCTGGTCTATCTGGCCGAGCAGGAAGAACCGGTTCGACGGCAGGTGGCCCTAAAGGTCATAAAGACAGGCATGGATACCCGGAGCGTGATCGCTCGTTTCGAGGCGGAGCGACAGGCCCTGGCGCGGATGGATCATTCAAACATCGCCAAAGTGCTCGATGCAGGCGTGACGGACCGCGGCCGCTCATTCTTCGTGATGGAATTGGTCCAAGGCGTCAAAATCACGACGTTCTGCGACGAACATAATCTCGATGCCCGGCAAAGATTGCAGATCTTCATCCAGGTTTGCCAGGCCATCCAGCACGCGCATCAGAAGGGTATCATCCACCGTGATATCAAACCGTCGAACATTCTCGTCAGGTTGCAGGACGGCACGCCCATGCCGAAGGTGATCGACTTTGGCATCGCCAAGGCAACCGAAGGAACATTGTCGGAGTTTACCGCCTTCACCACCTATGGGCAGTTCATCGGCACGCCTGCTTACATGAGTCCTGAGCAGGCGCAGTTGAGCGGGCTGGATGTGGACACGCGCAGCGACATCTATTCGCTCGGCGTCCTGCTATACGAACTGCTGACCGGGCGGACACCCTTTGACCAAAATGAGTTGGTCAACTCCGGTTTTGACGAAATGCGGCGGACCCTACGTGAACAGGATCCCCAGCGGCCTTCGATGATGTTGACTTCAATGTCGAACGCCGATTTGACCACCATTGCAGAACGCCGGTGCGCCGAGCCACCGAAACTCATCAAATCCATACAGGGCGACCTGGACTGGATCGTGATGAAGGCATTGGAAAAGGATCGGACCCGCCGCTACGAAACCGCGAATGCGCTGGCGATGGACATCCAACGGTATCTCAACCTGGAGACGGTTCTGGCTCGTCCACCGAGCCAGCTTTATCAATTTCGCAAACTGATACGCCGCAACAAGGTGGTATTTGCATCCGGCGCAATTGTAGTCCTCACCCTTGTCGTTGGCTTGGGGGTTTCCACCTGGTTGTTTCTCCGTGAACGTGAAGCGCTCCGAGTGCAGGGACATTTGCGACAGGAAGCAGAACAGGCACGCGCGAATGAGATGCTATTGCGCCAAAAGGCGGAGGTACGCGAACGCGTGACTCAAGCAGGCGTCCTGGCCAGTCACGGCAAAATGCAGGAAGCAGACGATCTCCTGGAACAGGTTCCGGCCAAGCTGTTTTCTCCGTCCATGGAAGCGACCACAGTTTTTCGCGAACTGGGAGGTTGGAACACGCTCCAGGGACGCTGGAAGCAAGCAGCTGATCGCTTCTCAGTTCTGGTGCAAGTCAATCAAGTGGACAAGACCGACCAAAGCGACCGGGCCACCAGTGATTTGCTGTTGGCCGCACCATTACTGATCGAGGCTGGCAACCTCACCCGTTACGACCAAATGCGCCGGATGGAACTGGCCCGGCTTTCTGGCACGACCAATCTCATCGCCGCTGAGCAACTGCTCAAGACCAGCCTGTTGGCGCCGGCCGAGCCTTCAACGATGGCGTTGCGTGACCCGCTGGCAAAACTGCTCGCCGATTCGCTCGACAGCAAAAATCCAACTGTTAACGACGCCTCTTTTAACGCGGCCTGGCGTGCGCTCGCACTTGCGTTGCTGGAATATCGGCGTGGTAATTTTATCGCCTCCGCAGATTGGCTAAAAAGATGTTCCAATTATCCAGGCCAGGCGCCCTCCTGCATTACGATCACGCATATTCTATCGGGCATGACCTGGCTTCAACTTGGTAATGCACAAGCTGCCGAAACAGAATTGAATCTCGGACGAAAACTGGTTGAGAACCACTTCGCCAAGAAACTGGAGCTTAGCGATAGCAAATCCGGTCTGTTAGCAGGCTGGCTCACCGCCCATATTCTCCTGCGAGAGGCGGAGGAACTTTCATCAACCCATCGTAAACACGCACAGTTAACTCAAAACGACGAGTGACCGCATAAGCAGAATTGCACGCGAACAACCTGCGCGCTGACAATTTCGCTGACAGTTCCAGTAACACCACGGTGATATCCTCCAAAACCCAATGAATTGGGTGGAGACGAGGGTCGGAATTGACCAGGTTGCACACCAATTAGGGATGAATTTGCCTTATTTCCGGCATCAACCAAGCCATTCTGCTTTTAATCAAAACGTATCCACTTTAATCCTTTTACTCACAATTTCACTCACACCTTGGAAGAGTTAAGTTTGCGGAGTGGTATTGCAAAAAAATTTAAAATACAAAGGAAGCCGATAGCCACCCTCAGGTGCGTGCTTAAAGGAATGCAATATTTATGGGGTGATTCGATGAAATTTAACTTGGACAGCATACTCGCAAACAAGTAATCAACCTGTTTTTCAAGATTGGAAAATGAAGCAAAAAAACTCCAATAAAGCCAATATTTAACCCACCCAAACCAGCTAATTCGGACAGCAGTGTGCCGAACTATTAATTCTTCAGCACACATTACCTTCGATTGCGGGCGGCTTATCAGACCTCTTAGGAAGCCTTGCGATTTCCCGCTTAATAGACCAAGTGACACCGCCCACAAAGCCAAGACGTCTTTTCGATCTTTTGCCATACTCCGTAGCGTAATCATTCCCTCAACTGCTAAATTCTATGATAACACCCACATCAAACGAAGCCCAGGAAGTTACCCGGAATAAAAAATTCAGGAATTGCTTCTCTAAAACGGTACAACAAAAAATAGGTAGAACAGTTTTATCCAGAACACGCCATATTGCTTCATTGGCTGCAGGCGTGGCTCTGATACTGGCGGCTACAGCGTTGCCCTCCCACGCAACAACTCAAACTGTAAGCTATAGTGGCTACGCGGGATTCAGCTCCATCACTTACCAAAGCCAATTCTATGGTTTTGCATCCCTCGTAAACCGCCCCCTCACTGAGGGTGTGCAGGCTTATGACTATGCCGTTAAAATACTCCATACCGGGGAGGATACTGGTTACCGCAAACGTGCATTCTGGCTTGGGCGTTGGAAGCAATCTGCCTACGGCTATGACGGGGATCATATCCTTCAGATCACCTCCGGTGATGGTGCTCCGAATACATGGTCAATGTGGTATGGTCACCCCGATGTTTATGTTGGCTGGGAAGAATTTGGCGCCAATACCTGGTGGGCAGGCAACATTGGCGATCCCAATGTGGTGTTCAATCCTGCCAATAATACATGGATCATGCTTGCACAGCGCCAGATTGATGCCGGCATGCCCTGCGATTACGGTGGAACCGCGCTAATGGCTTGCGACCGCATCCAATATCTTTCCAGCGGTAATTGTGCCTATCCCTGGTCAAAAAAAACTGATCGAGGGGTGGTCATCAACCTGACAGATCCTAGACGCACTGCTCTCCATCACCCCGAGCTCATCTATGTTTCTGGAGATGCCCAGCCATGGTGGTTGTATGTGGGAGCCTCGGTAAACGGCGTTAATTTAGGATACCAGCGAATGAAATCGGCTGACCCAACGACATTCGATTGGAACACCCGTGAAACCTCCAATCAATCCCAATTGGGTAATCAGATCGGTTATCTGAATAACTGTCCTGGAGGAAGACTTTTCATGAGGATCACTTTTGTAGATAATGGCGCCGGTCGCACCGTCCCAAGCATGCAAATTTCACGGGATGGATTGAATTGGGATTTTGGAGCGAACGGTCCCTTGAAGATGGAAGGTTCCACAGATAATCTTCACAACAAGAATTGTTACTTTCTGGGAATGTCCACAATGAGCGGACAAGGCCCCATATACTTTTTTGGGGGCAATCACTGGCAGGTTTTGTATGGCGCAACCACTGCCAATTCACCCGGCGGTTCTGATATTCTATATTCTGAAATTGGAAGCGGCCAGGCGAACATTTACGTAAATCCTTAATGACCGAACCGGCGGACAAACGGGTCCGGAGCGTTCCGGACTCGTTTTTTCCAGCACAACCAAGTCGTAATCGCCGGCCGTGCCATGTCAGTTTGCCCATTCTTCAAGACTTTACTCGAGTTATTCAGAACCTTCACTTCCAACCAAAACATAAGACCCTACGATTATGTATCTACTGCCTAAAGTGATTATTCTTTGTGCCATGGATTTATTTCTGTTCTCTCGCCCTGGCTCTGCAAACGCGCAAACACCCGTACCAGCAACCAACAACTCAACCTCTGTCGCGTTAACATCCAACCAGGCCTCGACACTCGAAAAATTGTGGGAATCTCCAGGTAATACCGTGGTTGGAGTTGTTCAGGGAGTAAACATTACGAAAGATGATCTGCTCAAAGATATGTGGCTTCAAAATGCTCCCGCGGCGCTGGATGAGTTACTCAGACAAAGGGCAGTCAAGTGCGCCGCCGAAAGTGCAGGAGTAAAAATTACAACCGACGATTTCCAGGCGAAGGCAAACGAAGATATAAAGCGAACGCATTCTTCCAATTTGAATGAAATGTTACAGCATCACAATACAACGCCAGCCCATTACCAGAGGATTTGCGAAGGAAACATGTTATTGGAAGCCTACATTCGCCAAAGCATCATGACGATTGACGCGAAGGATTATGCTGATTGGGTCAAGGTCAGATACATTTACATTGCCGATGCCGGTTATAATAGTATTCCAGCAAAAAAGGAACAAACCTCAATCGAAACGAAAAAAAAAGCAGATCAAATCCTCACGAAAATCAGGAACGGAACTGATTTTGCAAAGCTGGCGGATGAATTTACCGACTCCCCGGAAAATGTAGTGGATGGAAAAAAACAAGGGGGCTATATGGGCTGGAGGGCCCGCAGTTGGACGCAGTTCACACCCGCTTTCGAGGCAGCAGTTTTCAAATTGAAGCAGGGCGAGGTCAGCGAACCAATACGATCCGACTTTGGATATTATCTGGCCAAAGTGGAAGCAACCGGTTTGGAAGTTAAAGACAAAGACCCGGAATTAAAGAAACTAATTGCCGATGGAAAAGTGCGTCCGCTCATAGATTCAACACTCGAAAACATTTGGTTGAATTCCAGAATGGACAACCGACTTAAATAGGCAGGGTGGCCGCCACGGTTCTGCACAAGGTGGTGACTCCAAGCAAGGTGCGCTTGAATTACACATGGAAGGAATCAATGGAAGCATTATGACTGGATTTACCGGCCGGGCCTCTCTCGAGCAGACGGCGAGCCTGTTCGGCGAGCAGTTCGAGTCCTCCCTTTTGCAGGCGGGGTTTGTTATAGAACAACATGGACCAGGAAACTTCGTACCCATGTTCAAGATAGGCTTCAGCCGAGGCCAGGTAGCCAATCATGCCATTCGCGCAACCCATCGTATAAACCGGGCCGTCAGCCTCAGAGCTCACCAGATCGGTAAAACGAGAGAATATTTCTGCGTTGACAGTCAGAACCGTCGCCCGTCCCAATGACAAAATGCCAAGCACAGCCTGCAGATGGGGCGGTTCGCTCCTCTGGTGGCGTTGGAGCATGCTGGTGCGCCACGTTTCAATGGCTTTTGGAAATTGAACACCAAACTCGCGGTGCCCAGCTGCATCGGCAAGACATTCATCGGCATATTTTTCGATGCCTGATCCGCTCCATGACTCCAATGGCAGATCTACAGTAACGGTGGTCATCTTGAGAGCGCTTGCCGCCGGTTCATCAATATCCAAGGGCGCGCTCAGCAGGCCCGACAAAACACTTTGGGCGATGTGTCGCCCCCATTGATAGGTTTGTTCGGGCGTCACGCCAACCTGAGGTGGATTGATATTGCCGCATGCCCCAGAAGAGACAATGACAACAGGCCGACCAGGTAACGCCGCAGTTAAAAACCGAGCCGTTTCACCTGGCCAATCGCCACTTGCCAGTGGTTCTTTGAGGCTTACCGGATGCATTGAGTAGGAAAGCATCACCGCTTTATACGAACCGTCTTTCCGTCGCCAGCCAAAAGCCCCCACCCTGGGATCAGTATGATTGAAGGCGGAGTTGAGCCTATCCACTCCAAGCCGACATTCGCCTTCGGTGGACATCAGATGACATGTTTCGATATTTTCTACTGCCACCCAAACCGCCTCCCGGAATTTATCTTGCAGCCAGACGACGTATCCGGCATCCACTTTCCCACAACCGGTCAGTTGGATGGTGGCAGGACCGCTATGCGTGTGGGTGGCGGCGACCACCACTTTGGTGGCGGGTATGCCAAGTTCTTTGACCACCCAATCACGCAGATGACTTACGGTCGTGTCATCGAACGCCAGGACATCCCCATGAATCCATAATAACTTCTCTGCGCCTTCCTCGAGATACAATACCCGCACCCACAATGGATCCAGCACGCGCTGGCATGGCTGGGCACGCACCGCAAAACCAGCGAGGTCAATTCCGGGCTGCGGCGAGATGTTTATCTGAGCAGTACCGACTTTCATAGTTTGGCTTTCATCCAGATAACATCCTCATCCACAGTTTGCCTGGCTTCCGTGAATTCACCTGGAAACTCTTTTGTCAAACGTAATGAAATGTCTTCCAGGTGACGCACAAAATCATGCGCTTCCGTTCGTGAATCCTGACTCCCTGCCAGTTCTTCAAACTTTCTTCGCACCGGATTTTCCCCTGTGCCACCACCGGAAATGAGAAATCCAGGATAGGTTTCGACCAATTCCTTGAGCACCAGTTGTTGTGATATGGTTTGTGCCAGCCCAAGAATGGCCTGCCCAATGGAACGATCCGGGTCATACCTCCAAGGATTGTAGGAATAATCTGCGCACGTCGCCAAAGGGATGCGATTTATCTCATTCTGCAGTGCCATGGGATTGCTCATGTAACCATCAGCCACTTCGCATAAATCAGCAGCCCGCCCGCTAAGCGGCCCCAAATGCAAAGTGGGAGCGCTGTCGTTGACCGGATAATTGTCCCATAAAAACAGCCGATGACGGACAACTCCCTTGTAAGACTCAGCTGCCTTTCTGGTTATCTTTTGGTCCGCAACTCCATCTCCAGTCCAAAAAATGTAGACCGCTGGGTCGAGATCATTTCCGAGAGCCTGAAGGTAAGCGTGGTCCGTCGGATTGGTTCCATCACCTGAATAAGGTCCCGGGCAGAAGATCATTTGAGCATCCGGATCCTTTTGGCGCAGCCGCTTAATTACCGTGTTCACCAATTTGGCGTGCTGCGTACCGCCGACAAGCGGCCCCTTCCCAGTCCAACTCACATCGTCGAGCGAAACACTGAACCAGTGGACTCCCTGGCTTTGTGCCCAGTCAAAATTTTGATAAAGCTCATCCACCTCTTCAGGCTTGCTGAAATCAAATGGGCGCGGAGAGCTGAGTTGAGGATGAATCGCAAAACAAAATGTAATGCCATTCTCCTGACATGCATGAATCACCCGCGCGTAAGCCTCCTTTTTTGCATCCGGCAATGGCTTCCACCATTCATTTGTCCATCTCCCGATGTGATTGGAAGGCGAGGTAAACATCGAGATATAACAATTCATCAGAAAATTCATTTTGTAACGGACCAGAAAGGGTATTTCTTCCAGATACTGTTTCTCTGTCCAGGCCCAGCCTTTCGTGCCCCGGAATTTGAAACCTGGCTGTGGATGATCGGCCGGCAACGGCTGCGGAAATGGGCGGACTTCCTTTGGTAATTGAATCTGTAATGTCGCTTCTTTAATGCGGGAAAGTTTGTAATCTTTATCGGCTATGGCGCAGCGGGCCACCATGAACCATGGCGGCTGTCCCGTATTGCCACTGGCTTCGAGATTGCTGATGACAAATTGGTTGGTCCCCGAATGCAGCGTTCCACGAGGAATGAGGAACTGACGGGTTTGCCATCGGCCATGTGCAAAACCATTTGACCCAACCAGCAGTTCACGGTCATTAAGCAACATCCGAATACGACACTCGCGTGGAGAATCGTCGTTCATGGCTTCAATCAGCAAAGAAAGCGGCTCTGCGGGTGATTGATTCAGTTTGAACGAGGCTGTCATGCTGGCCGCCAGCCTTGTCGGCTGCGCATAGACCATGTTAACGCCCTGACGCGCATGGAAACTTGAACCAAACAAAGCGCGGCCGCCACCCTGGAAATTAGTTCCGCACCCTTCAAATAAGGGTGCCGCGTTGGTAATATCAACGACCGCAAGGAGGGAGCTCACAACCAACACCACACTCTTCAATTTCAGTTTTTGAATGCACACAAGTATAATTGCTCGCTTCTTGATTTCTGAATACTGTCGATTATCACGGCACTTCAGACGTGGGCGCCTTGTTTAGCGTCTTCTCCAGTTCAACTGTTTTTGTCTCTCTAGCTTCCGCTTCGGGCTGGAACATCCGGTGTACCAGCCACCCTCCCAATAGACAGGCCGAGAGAATTCCCCCAACCATCCTGGACCAATCGCCTACAAAAATAGCATTGGTCGCCAACACCAGGCCTAAACAGGACAGGATGCCCAGAAGGCAATTCAAAACCACCCCCCGGAAAAGCGGCTGTGTCGTCGCAGTCAAACCGATGCGATTACGGATTGGCCCCCAGAATCCCGGCGGGCGACAACGCTCATAAAATTTGGCGAGCGTCTCAAACGACTCTGCAGGCGTGAGCAGGGTGGTAATGATTAATATCACAAAGCTGAGCCCAAAGAGCAGGCTGAGTCCCTGCCAGATCGGGTGCTTGGATGCGTCCTGAAAATCAAATTTGAACCAAATCAAAAGAGACAACGGCAGTCCTAGAATAATGGCTGCCAATTCCCCCCAAACATTGAAGCGCCACCAGAAGAAACGGAAAAACGCCAGCGGTAGAAGGAAAATAACCATCGCGGAATTGATGAAGATAAACCAACCCAGCATTTGTTTGACGAAAAGAATGGCCACCGCGCTTGCCGCCGCGAAGAGGACCAGCGTGGTGAGGCGGCTGACCCAAATTTCGCGCTTGGGCGTGGCATGAGGGTCCAGTGGCCTATAAAGATCATTGATGACAAAGCTGCCGCCCCAGTTGATCAATGCGCTGAGTGTGGAAGTGTAGGCGGCCACCTCGACGGCAATGAGCAAGCCAATGAATCCATGTGGCAAATGACAGCGTTTGATTACCTCTGCCCAGCCATAAACGGGATCCTGGATAACAGTCATGCCCTCGGGCGGCGGGCCCTGCGTCAGGCCAGCAGGCCAAAGAAGGGACAAGGCGACCAACCCGATGCCAATGAGTGGCAGTATGCGAAAGGTGAGAGCCAGGAAACAGTTGAATAATTGTCCCGCCATGGCATGGCGCTCGTTGCGAGCCGCCATGAACCGTTGCGCAGTCGAACCTTCCCCTGCTGTGGGTGAACCCGCAAAAAAGATGCCTTGCAACACCAAAATCAAAATCGTCAAAAGCCCAATCGAATTGGAGGGTGACGACGACACCACGGGAGGCGTTTGGGCTAATGCTTCCGGGCGGACCATGGCGATATGGGCCAACAGGTGCGACCAACCACCATGTTGGGCGACGGCCATGAACATGAACACCGTGCAACCCACCATGAGAATACCAAAATGCAGGATCTCGGTCACTACCACCCCCATGAGACCGCCGAACATGGTATAGATAGCAGTGGTACCGCCGAAGATCAGCAGTATTTGCAACTCGGACATCTGCACCAGCGGTGCAATTGTCCTGGCGAAAAATCCGGTGATATAGCCGATTAACAACACCGAGAATCCGAAACAGCAAACTATGGCATAAATCTTCCGCGCAAATTGAGCCGGGCGTCCACCATATCTAAGCGTGATGAGTTCAGCCGTGGTCATGATACGCATCCGCCGCCACATCGGCGCCCAGATGATGGCCACAAGCGGCATCCAAATGATCCAGCAAGACCACCAGAGCCAATTCGCGGCCAAACCGTAGGTAAGCACCAGCATCACGAAAGCACCGCTGCCGGATTGATACGTTGCCGTGTTGGAAATGGCGATGGCCCACCACGGAAGGTTGCGGTCACCGGTGAAGTAGCTGATGGCTCCATTACGCGACGATAACCGCATCACGCCCATGCCTGCGACCATCGATAAGACAATGACCAATGCCACAACCGCCCAATCAAGCCCGGTCATGGCTGCCCACCTGTTTTTTCGGCAATGACAGGGGCCATCGCACTAGTACTTTTGGAATTCATGGACCAAAATTATCATTTAACCTGTAGTTTTGATAAGCTCGCAATGCAAAGCATGGGAAGTAATATCAGTCTTCGTATTTCAAGCGATTTAGCTACGTCTGCCGAAGAACTCCGTCATGCTTTCAGATTTATTTTCAAGTAAGAGATCTACGAACTGCCCTCTCCCGAAGCGACTCCAAACAGGGAGAGAGCACTCGTCCGTATTCCCATTTTGTAATTAGCGGAACAAGCGGTAAAACTTCGCGCTCGATGTCGTCGGCACTGTGACTTGCCAATTGAGGCCTGATACAGCGGGATTGTTCGTTAAAGCGGTCCAGGTCCCAGGCAGGTTACTTGCTTGTTGGAGTGTAAAACTCCCGGCATTTTGAGGCCAGCTGATCACAGCATGGCCATTTGCGGCCGTGATCTGAAGTTTTGCCGGCCCATTCAAGAATTGGGCGGGGTTTAGAATGCCGGTTGAAACGCGCATTTCGCCCATCAAGCCCTGGTAATTAAAGTTGTAGCCAGGGGGATATGCGCCGATGGTGAAATAATCGTTGATGAATGCCTGAATCCCGCCCGACTGGCCGCCAGTATCGGTTTGGTAACCATCAACATAAATCTTGAAAATTGGGCTAATGCCACTCTCGTCCATGGTCAGTGCGTAGTGATGCCACTCACCGTCAATGGACCCGGGGGCCACGCTTGTTTCAAAGTTGGCGTCTGCAGTTCTTTGACTCACCTTTAGTCCATTGGAGCTGGATTCACCTCGATCCAAATAAAAGGCGCCGGCCACGAAATTGGGATTGTTCTGCGCAAAAAACATCTGCAGACCGCCATTGATGCTGTATTTGGCAAAGAATTCAACGGTCAACTGATTGTACCGCGTGAGGTCCAGGGGCTGGGTCGTCTGCGCCAACGATCCGCCATCGAATACAACGCTGTTGGTGGTTCCTGGCGCATTGATGGACACGTCGTCGCTGATGGTGATATTTCCGACGAGCGTCAGATCATTGCCGTTGCCGGAGGAGTCGACTGCCGGATTGGCAGCGTCAAATGTCCAAAGGGCCACGGTGGCATTTGTTACAACGGTTAAGACCGCATTGGAGCTGGTCACTGGCATTGCAGGTGGAGTCGAAAGCACAACGTCAAACTGAGCAGAATCATCAGTCAGAGTCGTGGCTGAAAGAGTGTAACTGCTATTTGTGGCCCCGGCTATATTCACACCATTTCTCTGCCATTGATAATGTAGAGATTGGGTTCCGTTCTGAACAGATGCAACAACCATGAATGTTGCTGGGCTGTTGGTCACCACCGCCGTGTTCTGGGGCTGCTGGCTGATGAATATCCTCGGAATCTGAGCGCCAATTAAGAACTGAGCAGGAGTCAGAACGCCGCTGGAAACCCGCATTTCGCTCATCAGGCCCTGATAGCGAAAGTTATAGCTGGGGGGATATGCGCCAATGGTGAAGAAGTCATTGATGAGTCCCTGACCACCGGCTCCTCCCGTACCAACCAGGTAGCCGTCAACATAGACTTGGAAGACCGGATTGGTGCCGCTCTCATCCATGGTCAAAGCGTAATGATGCCAGGCTTCGTCACTGGGCCCGGGAGCTACACCAGTTATGATACCGCTGGTCGCAGTTTTCTGAGCCACCTTTAATCCGGTGGCACTGGATTCACCCCGGTCGAAGTAAAAGGCGCCCAGGACATTGTTGGGATTGTTCTGCGCAAAAAACATCTGCAGTCCCCCACCGATTGTGTACTTGGCGTAAAACTCGATGGTCAGCTGGTTGTACAGTGAAAGATTGAATGTTCCAAGCGTCCTGGCGTACGAAGCTCCGTCGAATACGGCGCTGTTGGTGCTTCCTGGCGCATTGGTGGGCGCATCATTGCTGAAGGTGATATTTCCCGTGAGCGCCAGATTGTTGCCGTAACCAGAAGAGTCAACCGTCGGATTGGCAGCATCGAATTTCCAAAACGCCACGACGGAGTTCGTGGCCACAGTCAAGGTCACATTTGAACTCGTCACCGAGGCTGCACCTAAAGCTGAAAGCACAACGTCGAACTGGACCGCATTGTCGCTCAGGGTCGGAGCCGAAAGTGTATAGCTACTGTTTGTGGCATCCGGTATATTTGAGCCATTCCTCTGCCATTGATACTGCAACGGTGGTGTTGGGTCTCCATTTTGCACAGTTGCAACCACCTTGAATGTTGCAGGGCTGTTAGTCACGACTGCCGTATTTTGAGGTTGTTGACTGATGAATATCCTGGGGGTCTGAGCGCCAATCAAGAATTGCGGGGAGGGCAGAATGCTGCTTGAAATCCGCATTTCACCCATCAGGCCATGGTAACCCAGGTTATAGGCGGGGGGATACGCACCAATGGTGAAATAGTCGTTGATGAAGGTCTGAAGGCCCGCTGATACACCCCCCGTGTCGACCTGATAGCCGTCAACATAGATTTTAACAATCGGGTTGGTGCCACTCTCGTCAATGGTCAACGCATAGTGATGCCAGGCTCCCTCAGTGGGCCCGGGAGCCACGTCTGTTTCAAAGCCGGCCGCTGTTCTTTGGCTCATCTTTAACCCGCTGGCGCTGGACTCACCCCGGTCTAAATAAAAGGCGCCGGTGACGTTATTGGGATTGTTCTGCGCAAAAAACATCTGCAGACCACCACCGACCGTAAACTTGGCGAAAAACTCTATTGTCAACTGGTTATACGGCGTGAGATTTAAGGTTCCAATCGTCTGCGCGTAGGAAGCCCCGTCGAATATGACGCTGTTGGTGATTCCAGGCGCATTGGTGGGCGCGTCGCCGCTAAAAGTGATATTTCCGTTGAGCGCCAGATTGTTGCCGTTGCCAGAGGAGTCGGCGGCTGGGTTTGCTGCGTCAAATTTCCAAAGGGCCACGGTGCCTGCCCTGGCGGGCATGCTGATGTAAAACAGTGCAGCAACAATCAACAAGCCCAGCAAGCCACGCCGGCCCGGTCGGGAAATAATTAAAGGAATGCCAATTGGTTGACTCGTGCTCGCCCGGGAATATACTTGTGCGGTTGGGACAATCATAGATTTCGTTGGTTTGCTCGGTTTCTGGATTCAAATTGTGCCACCATGGTTGCAGAATCCGAAAAGCCCGTCTTGGGTTTGTGGGCAATGCCACTTGGTTTATTGAGCGGATGAACTGACTCCTTTCCGCCCAAAAAAGCAAATGCCATCGCCCACCACGCCAAGACATTTAACTCACAAGGTTTAATCTGTGTAGATGAAGCCGGCTCCAAATCATATTTTCCGACGTTTAGTTTCTAATGTGCGATGGATTAGGAATGAAGCGTGCAGGCGCGATCGTGAACGAGTAAATCCCAAATCGGGTTTCACCCTTATCGAATTACTTGTGGTCATAGCCATCATCGCCATTCTGGCGGGGCTTTTGTTACCCGCCCTGGCCCGCGCCAAAGCCAGAGCCAAGCAAACCCAGTGCGCCAGCAATCAACACCAGATCGGTCTGGCTTGGTTTATGTATGCAGATGACAACAATGAATCGTTCCCGATTATGCGCGGCTGGGCTGCGGCGGGTGGCCAGCGAGGCACTTACAGCCTTGATCCAAGTGTGGCCGCCAGCTTTGGCACCCAGCAGGATTATACCAACCGGCCATTAAATAAATATGTGCCTTCGGCCATGGCATGGAGTTGCCCGTCCGACAAGGGCGACGCCAACTACGGTGCCAAAAATTGCTTCCTTGAATATGGCAACAGTTACGTCCCTGAACACGCCGTGGACGCCTGGCGTACGCGCCATGTCACAGGAGAATCAACTGCTGGCGGCACCGATGCCGGCAAACCCATGAAGACGGGTGATCTGGCCCGCAGCCCGGCCAACAAAATCATTCAGGGTGATTGGGAGTGGGAAAATAATGCCTACGACGTCAATAACCCTTCGTCCTGGTGGCACAACTTCCGTGGTCAGCGTCGGCAGAACATGTTATTCGGAGATGGTCACGTGGTATTTTTTCAATTCCCCAACACAATCGTTTATTGGGAGATAAGCCCCGCCTACGATCCCAATTACATTTGGTGGTAACCTGCTCTTCTAATTTGGCCCTGGCGTAAGATTGCAAACACCTATTGCATCCTCGCCGGTAGGATTCCAAGCCTGCTTTCAACCATGACAAATAACAATTCCAAGATTCAAATTATGTCCAATAGTTCCCAGCTTGCCCTGCGTGGTGGTTTGCCAGCCTGTACTGTTGATTGGCCAATGTGGCCAGTTTTTGACGGCACCGAACGGCGTCTGTTGTTGGAGACGCTTAATTCCGGCAAATGGTGGTTTGGCGAAAAGGTACGGCAATTTGAAGCCGACTTTTCGACGTTCCAAGGCGCTCGTTTCAGTGTGAGCTGCACAAATGGAACGGCTGCCATCGAAATGGCATTGAAGGGACTCGGGGTGGTGGAAGGCGATGAAGTAATTGTGCCTCCCTACTCGTTCATTGCCACTGCGAGTGCCGTCGCCATGGTGGGTGCGATTCCGGTGTTCGCGGATATTGATCCGGAAACACTGTGCCTTGACCCGGCTGACGTGGAGCGAAAGATAACGCCCCGCACCAAGGCCATCATTCCCGTGCATGTAGCCGGCTATATCGCCGACATGCCCCGGCTTGGCGCCATTGCACAACAACACAACCTGCAAATCATGGAAGATGCCGCGCACGCCTGGGGCAGCCAATGGGAAGGTCGGGGAGCCGGCGTGCTCGGGCGTTGCGGGACTTTTAGTTTTCAAGTTTCCAAGAACATCACCGCTGGAGAAGGAGGCATACTCGTAACGGACGACGAAGCACTGGCCGATCTTTGCCGGAGCTACACGCACTGCGGTCGTAGAAAACATTCAGCGTGGTATGATCATGATTATCTTGGCAGCAATCTTCGTTTGACGGAATTTCAGGCCGCAGTACTGCTAGCCCAACTCACCCGTGCCGAAGAACAATTACTCCGGCGTCAGGCGAACGCGGCCCTGATTGATAAAGCCTTGAGCGGAGTGGCCGGACTCCGCTTGCTGAAACCTGAGCCACGCATGACCCGTCGCAGCTATCATATGTATATCTTTCGTCTGGATGAAGCGTTACTCGGAACTTCACGCGACCGATTCATTGAGGCCCTTAATGCCGAAGGTGTGCCCGCGTCAAAAGGTTGGTACCGACCGCTTTACCGGAATGGCATTTTTCAACAAGGTGCGACCGGTGCCGCGCATGCCATCACCGCGCCGTTCGCAGGCAAGGGTATCAGTTATGCCGACGTGAATTGTCCGGTTTGCGAGCAGGTGTGCCGCGATGTCGTCTGGCTTCCGCAAAATGTGTTGCTGGCGGAGGAAGCAGGAATCCTTGCGTTAGCGGCGGCAATTCAAAAGGTGGCGGCACGGGCACATGAATTGAGCTGACCTTTTTGGATCCGTCGGTGCGCGTGATGGCTGAGTCAATCACTTTTTGCTGCCGATTTGTTTTTTCATCCAGGAAATGTCCTCGGTGATAGTCTTCCTGGTGGATAAAAATTGTTTGGGAAATTGAGTAGCGAGACGCGTGAGGATATTTTCCAGGTGATGGATGAAGGTTTGCGCGGAGGATCGTGAATCCCGGACTGCCACCAGGTTTCCGAATTTTGCTCGAACAGGATTGGTGCCGGTGCCCCCACCTGCAACAATGAAACCTGGATAAGTTTCGACCAGGTCCTTGATGACACGTTGTTGCTCGCTCGTTTTTGCCAACCGGAGAATGGCCTGGCCAATGGAACGGGCTGGATTATATTCCCTGGGATTGCTCGCATAATCCGCACAGGTCGCCAGCGGGATCCGATTGATCTGGTTTTGTGTGTGCATGGGATTGCTCAAGTATCCGTCGATTACCTCGTGCAAATCCGTCTCCCGGCCACTGACCGGTCCAAGGTGCAAGGTGGGGCTTCCGTCATTCACAGGATAATTATCCCAAAGAAACAAGCGATGCTTCACCACCTGCCGGTAACTCTCCGCCGCCACCCGGGTAATTCGGGGTGTGACGATGCTGTCGCCGTTCCAGAATACATACACTTCCGGATGCATCTCGCGGGCGAGGACCTCCAGATAATCGCGATGTTCGGGATTGGTGGCATCCCCCCAACAAATCACGGGACAGAAAGTAAACTGTGCTGTTTTGTCCCGGTCCCGCAAACGAGCTAAAACAGTGTTAACCAGTCGGGCATGTCCCAGGCCGCTGGCGGCCGGGCCTCCGACTCCCCAACCGGTGTCATCCACGCAAATGCTGAACCATTGCACTCCCTGACTCTGAGCCCAAGCATAATGTTGATAAAACTGTTCCACGTCTTCGGCGCGGTCCGGGTTCAGCGGGCGAGGTGAACCCAGTTGCGGATGAAGCGCAAAACAGAACTTGATGTCATTGTCCTGGCAGGCGCAGATAATCCGGGCATACGCTTCCTTACGGTCTTCGGTCATCGGCTTCCACCACTCGTTGGAGCCGGTTTTTCCAGGTTGCAATACGGATTGAGAGGATATCATCGAACCGTAACAATCCATCAAGAAATTCATCTTCAAGCATGGCAAAAAGGGAATTTCCTCGAGATATTGTTCCGCAGTCCAAAACCAACCCTTGATGCCGCGGAGTTTAAAACCCGCGGATGGTTCACCATCCCCCACCGGTTTTGAGGATGCTGCGGACTTGACCGGGAGGCGGACTTGCCGCTGCTCCCGATAGGCCAGGGGTGAACATCCGTAGGCGGTCTTAAAGCTGTGGTTAAAATAGGATAGATCGTCGAACCCGGATTCAAATGCCACAGCCACCACCGAACGCTCCGTCTCCGCCAACAATCCTGCGGCATGATTCAACCGGAGTCCCAACACGTAACGCCGCCAGCTTTGCCCGGTGACTTTGCGAAAAAGATCGGTGAATTGCCGGCGCCCCAATCCCACGGCCTTGGACGCCTCCTCAATCGTCTCCTGGCGGAAGAAGCGGGATTTTAAACGGAGCGCATAACGGGCCACCCGTTCAGTGCTGTCATTGCCTGGCTCGAACGCCGGGAGATCATTCCTGCCGCGCCGCCGCGCAAGGCGCAGGGTGCGAACGGCCAAATCAATCAAGCGCGATTGCAGCATCATTTCCCAGCCTTCCTGGCCCGCGCCTTGTTCAAAAAGCATCTCCTGAAAAATCGAACGCACCACCCGCGCCTGATTGACGTTGGCTGAACCAAGATCAATGGAAAGCATGCCCAGCGCCGTAAGTTGGCTGCTCAACGCTGCTGAAAGCAGCTCGGTCCGGTAATGGACACCATAGACTGTTACCGGATCATTCGGTAGATCCGCCTGACTGTACGCCTGACCAGCCGGGATATGAATCAGGGTATCTGGCCCCAGGAAATAACGCCGACCCCCACCCTCCCAGCGGGAATGACCGGCTATGACCAAATGAAATTTGGAAGAAGTGTCTTTGGCTTGACCGGAGAAACCAGGCGCATGATGACTTTCAAAAACTAGTAAACCGGAAGCGGGAATGACGGCTTTTTTGGGAGTCCGCTCAAGCTCTATCTCGGGATTCCCTTCATTCATAGGCGGATTGCAATTAGAACCTTGTTCCATCGCCATGTTATTGGGTTGAATGCCAAACTATGCCTATTGAAACTTTCAGGGTCAATGGAGAGTTGCATTCTACGTCCATTTTTATTCGCTTAAATCATATCGGGCGTAATTTCGTACATGGAATAAGTTTCAGAAACCTTCAGTTTCTTTTTTGACAGTCAGCATATTTTTGCTGCCTCGATAGCATTGAAGGCTGGAGCCTTTACAATGTCAGTTCTGCCCAACTCTCAGATGAATTCACTGGAGTGACAGATGTTGCAACGGCTCGTTGGATGAATTGCACCAGGCAAATCCGTCAGCTCTGTGTTTGGATCGTATCTGGACAAAGGCTCTGGTTTTGATGCACTGTTTGCCTTGAGGGCCCGAGAGGGCTCGGCGGTGAAGCTTCGCCCTTGTTCTTATTGAGATCCTGCCTTAATCAAATCGCAACGAGCCAAATGAACCCGGTTGGTGAAAATTCAATTCCTCAATGGGAGACCATGACGCCCAATGGGGATGAGATACTTCCTCTGCGCATTTGAAGAAATTTCCCTGCCAGGTTTGACCGCTCAATTTAGCCAGCGGCCCGGTGAATTCCTCCAACACTGCCAACGGAATCAGAAACTGCAGGGTCCAATCGACCGCCTCCTTATTTTCCGGCTCAACCAGTCGGGGCAGGGAAGATTTAACCAGAATTTTTCCGCCAATGACAGCAGGCAGTTTGACCGCCTGGGTAAACCAACCGTTCTTTAATTTCCAATCCGTAATATAACAGCAAAGATGCGCTCCACCGCAATTGAATTCAAAATTGAAATACCCACCGCCTGGTTTCGGTTGAATAAAACATTCCACGCAACTATCCTTCCAAACATCGTCAAAATAGTTCTCCCGGATGCATCGGACATAGCGATCCTCCACCTTGAAAATGCCATGCAGATTTTCGTCGTCGCACATTAACCGGACAAATGTGCGCGGCCGGTGATTGCTGCTTTGAGGGTGAAAGCAACCCACTTCCGCTGTCTCTGCGGCCAGCCAGGCTGGATCATTCCACTCTGCTCGTAATGGCGGCACATTGCTACAGCGACGAAGTCGATACGTCATTTTTGATTTAATTTCCAATTTCGATTTCGTCTTTGGTCGATTAAGTTTTCCCTAGCTTGATCACTGGCCCTAAATTTAAAGAAGCAACTCACTACGGCGAGTTGACTCACGGATAAAGGTTACCGGAGGCGGAGACCGTCAGGTCTTCATTTACTCACGATCCAGGTTGCCGAGCAGAGTGAAGAAGTTCTTGAGTTTTTGTTCAATGCATTTCTTCAACTCAAAGGGATTCAGGCTGGCATATTCCTGGAGCAGCCTGGTCCTGGTCGCTGCCTCGATGTCCGGACTGGCCAGGAGTCTTTGATAGCCTGCAGCCGTCATCGTGAAGCCTTCGCGAACTACTCAAGTTACTCCTTCAATGGTTACAATCCGTTAACCACAAACTATGGGAGTGGTCGTCGCAACTACTTCGGATCGTCAAGCGGTGCGCTTCCAGGCTACATCGCGCTCCCGTTGAAGCAATTCTACGGTGTGACCGTGCGGTAGAACGATTGCGGTGCGGAGGAGTTGGTATCGATGAACTCAGCAATCCCTGTAGCTGGACCGATCAACGTGCCCAAATCCGTCCACGGACCACTCACATTGGTCGCATGCTGGAATCGGTAACTGTAACCCGGCGCAACCGGGAAATGAAAATTCCAGCCCACCGTAGTCTTATCCACCAACACCACAGACGGACTCGGTGTGGACGGACTGGTTGTGATGGCCAGATTGGTGAACTTGAAATCCTGTCCACCACTGGGAGTCCCCGCCCCGTTGGACCGATAGAACGTCACCCGGCTGACGGGTGCGTTTGAAATCCTGCCGCTGAAGCTTTTTGCGGTCGTCAGATCGTAAAAGATGTAGTTGGTCGGACTGGTAAGGGTGAACTTGAAACTGTCCAATTGGCCATAGTCATACGCAAAGCCGGCGGCTGTCCCGTTGCTGGTGAGGGCATCCGAGTAATGGCCATTGGCATTGTCATCACCTTGATGCCAGTAACTGAAGAGCGTGTTGCCGTTGGCATCTTCAAGTTCAAATCCGTTTTTATTAACGGCGGTGTCCAGGGTGTTCATTTGAAGCTGCACCCAAAAGGTAATGCCGACCGGCATGGGCAGATTGAAACTGCGGGTGGCCGTGGACTGTGAATTGGAGGTGCTGTTCCAAAGGCTGAACAAGAGCGTGCCGCTGTTGATGTAAGCACCGCCACCGCTGGTGCTCAGCACCCACGGTGCGAAGCCGACCCCCTGATTGCCGGTAAAACCAATCGCGGGGTTGTAATTGGTGGCGGAGTCCTGGACGAGAAGACCGTTTGTATTGCCGAGAAGATAGAGGTTGGCTACCTGACTGTAAGCGCTGGCGGCAGCGTTGGAGGCCACGACCCAATACTGACCGGTATCGTCGGAGGTGACGCTAAAGAGCACCAGATCGGTGTTCGTCGCTCCGGGAATCGGATTGTTCCCATGATACCATTGATACGAGATCGAGGCGCCGTTCGTGGCAAAGGCACTTAATTCGACGGCATTACCTGCTGCACTAACCTGATCGGAAGGCTGAACCGTGAAAACGGGCGCAAGGCTATTGGAGGAGTCCGGCACCACCTGCAACGCCACCATTGAACTGATGCAATCCCAGGATAACAGGTTGCTCGCGACCGGGGTTTGATGCAGCCACTGACACCATGAAAGGTTGTCCGAGGCGCGACGCATATTCCACGCGGCATCCGCGTTAGCTTGCAACCACGGCAGGTATAAATACTGGAAATTGCGGTTCTTCATGAACTTCGCAATCCACCGGATGCCGATGCCATTGAACCCGGAATTATTGTTGTCCGGGTCATATTCGAACAAGATGTTATAGCCGCTCGAATCGGGACTTCCCAAATTGTTCTTCGTGTAAGTCGAGGCAAGCATCGCATTGGTGATGTCACCGAGATAATCCGCCGCACCGACGAATGTGCCTTGATTGTAGGTGCTGCTCCAGGTGTTGATCGTGCCATTCGTGGCAATGTTGTCGTAAACCGCACCATTCATTGGGTTATACAATTTGGTTTTCTCCCAGTTGAAGATGCTCTGGGCTTTGGTCAGGTAATTCGTGTCGCCCAGGGTTTGGTAGAGAAGATAGGATACGATGGCTGCAGGTCCATTGATGCACGCATTTTTCTCAGCCTTGGCAGTGGTCCAGTACAAGCCGCCGCCGAACAACAAATCCCACCCGCGCGAATAAACGAGATCGAAATTAAACTTGGCGATGGAACGGTACTGGGTGACGCCGCTGATTTGATAACCGCGCAAATACGCGATGCAGGCCCACATGATGTCGTCGTTGTAGATGTTCCCGGACCAGTTCGTTCCATTGTCGTTACTGAAGCCGTTCAATAAATTGGTGACGATCGAAAGATTGTTCGGATTGGGATTGCGTTCGTAAGCATCAATCGCCCCCTCGATTTCCTCCACCTGACCCCAAAAGTAATTGGCACCGCTGGCCGGATCATACTGGCTCACGGTGTAATGCGCCTTGCCGGCATCAATTACCGCATAGAACGCCGTGTTATAGGCATCGAACGCGGCTTCGGCACGGGCTGACCGCGCATCCATCGGCACTGTAATTCCCGAGCCAATCGTGCCGGTCGCGAAAAATGTTCCATTGCTCGTGATGACTTGAACGTCCACCGGCGTGTTGGCGACAGCGTAGTTCCCTTGTTGATTGCCGAGCTGCACGGTTACGAAGTTGCCGTTCTGCTGAGCCGTAAAGGTCTGAAGCTTGTAATCACCCGACTGGAATCCCCAGCCATCGCCTGCGTCGCGATACAACGTTCCCGACGCCTGACCGTTGGAATCGAGGCACACGACCAGCGTAAGCGGATTGAACATGTTTTGGGTCGTGTTCTGCACCACGCTTCCGAGCGGAAGGATTGCTCCACCCCGAATCTTCAGTTCGGCTTGATATGGTCCAGTGTCGCCAGGGACGAGCGACAACGGTCGCCAGACGCCTTTGGGGAGTGTTGCGTTTTGGGCAAATGCCGGAATGACCAGCACATCCGAACCCAGCAGAAAGGCCTGTTGTTCTGCGCGCAGAGAGAGGTCAGCAGGATCGGCGAAGAAAACCGGTTGCATAATCGGGATGCCCGTCTGCGAGCTATTGTAAAACTGCGTGTAGAGATAGGGGAGCAAACGGTAGCGACGCTGCAGCGCAATGCGGGCGGCGTTCTCCACGGTCTGCCCAAATGCCCATGGCTCCTTCTGATTCGAGCCAGCTGTCGCATGGCCGCGAGCGAACGGGAAGAAAGCACCGAAGCCAATCCAATTGCCCCATAAGTCTTCCGTGGCATTGCCGATGAACCCGCCGATGTCCGGTCCGCTAAACGGCTGGCCGGATAACCCAAGCGTCAATGACATGGGAACGGAGATCACCATGTTGTTCGAGGAGGAAACATTGTCGCCAGTCCATGTGGCTGCGTAGCGCTGTCCGCCAATAAAGCTTGCGCGAGTCAAAACGAACGGACGGCGATTTGGATTGGCGTCAATCAAACCATCGTAGGTCGCTCCGGATTCAAGTGCACCGTAGGTGTTGTGATATTGCAGATGCGAGCCAGCGGGCAGTCCACCACCACCGCGATGCCAGTTGTCGTAGGGCATCGTATTCAAAGCGGTGAGTGCGTTGTTCGCCTCAGGTTCGTTCATGTCGATCCAAATGCCGTCCATTCCATTCGTCACGAAATTTTTGCAGAGCCCCGTCCACCAACTTCGGGCGGAAGGTATCGTGAAGTCGGGCCACACAGCAGAACCCGGCGTGGAGTTCCCCTGATACGTCTGGCCACTCGAGGTTTGCACCCAGATGTTGCTCGCCGTCCCCGATTGATAAACGAAGTAGCTCGAATCCACCGCGATAGAAGGGTCGAGGATGGGCACGACGTGAAAACCATTGTTGTGCAGCGACGTGGTCAGGGACGGCATGTTCGGAAAGCCGCCTGGGCTGATCGTGAAATCCCGGTTGTTGTTCATGTAGCCGATGTCCAGCCAAATGGTGTCGCAGGGAATCTGGTTGGTCAGGAAACCGTTCGCAATGCCTTGAACTTGTGACGCGGGCGAATAACTGAAGCGCGACTGGTGATAGCCCAAAGCCCAGAGTGGTGGCATGGAAATCGTGCCGGTCAACTCAGCCAAGCCTTGCAACACGGCTTGCGGCGTCGCACGGTCAATGACGAAGACTCGAAACAACGGACCATGACTCTTGTAAACGATCCGATCATCTGCCGTCGTCAGTGTTGCTTTATAGGTGCTGTCGAACAATACGCCGAACGCCGTGCCGTTCGAGCGCACACCCAACACCCACGGGTGCGCTTGATACATGCGACGCAAATAGTCAGTCGTCCAACCAGCAGTGTCCGTATTCCAGATTTCAATGGTCTGACCATTGCGTAGCAGCGGGCCGGAAACTTCGCCTCCACCGTAAAGACTTGTGCCCGCCGGAACCGAGATGGAAGCACTGGCGTTGCTATTCACCACCCTGAACTGCGGAACGAGGGACCAATTCACCGGCAACACCCCGGTCGAAACCGGTTCGGAGACCAACGACATCGATGGCACTTTGTTGGAGTCGTAACCAGCCGGAACAAAGGCTGCGATCCCCTGCCCGATCAGCATCGAGTTGGTGATGGCCACCGTCTCCACGCTGCCAGTCACGATGGACGCCAAGCCAATGACATTTGTCCACGCGGAGCCAATGCGAATCTCGTCAACGGCGACGAAATTGTCCCACACTCCAACGCAGAGGCGATCAAACGAGAGGTCACCTGTACCCAGACGAGTCAATGTAGGAACGGCGGGCTCGGTCAATGATGTGGGGTTGCGATAAACCCGCACGTCGTCATTGCCGCCGTGGAAATCAATGCGCACGACATAAAAATCCACCGCCGTGTCGCCCTGGCCGAGACTCAGATGCGTGTTGCCGGGTGCGCGGAAATTGACATCTGTGGTGGCCGTGTCATTGCCGATGCCCGCGATGCGCCCTGCGTCACTGAAATCGTTGCGGTGGAATTCAAATTCGTAAAACTTTGAAGTCACCCCGGGCTGCTGCAGGAAGCTGAGGTAAATTGTTTTGCCCGCCGCGCCAATATCGCCATTGGCATTCAAGTAGCCGTTCTGAGCAAACACTCCGTTGGTCGAACAATCCAGAAGACGTCCAACGCGGCTGCCCCCATATCCGCGCAGATGGTTGCCAATTGAGTAAGCGTCGTATGGAGCCGGAGCGTTTGACTCACCTATCAGATTGCCGAGATCAAAATACAGCGCATTGCCAGCGGCGTTCGTCCAGGCTCCGCCCCAACCCCAACCGCCGTTGTGTTGGCCGCTGACTGCGGCGGGTGCGTAATTGAACCCCTCGTAAACGAAACTCGATCCATCGTTGGTTTGAGGAGACGACGGCGAGGTGATGACCAAAGTGTTAAATTTGAAATCCTGTCCGTTGCTGGGGGTGGCATTCCCGTTGGCCCGAAAGAATGTCACCTGTGTGATGGACGCTCCGGAAAACGTTCCACTGAAACTTGCTCCCGTAGTTAAGTCGGTAAAAGTGTAGTTGGTTGGACTGTTCAGGACGAAGGCAAAGGAGTCCAACTGCTGATAATCATATGCAAAACCAGTGGCGATGCCGCTCGCAACTCCGGCATCGCTGTAATGTCCGTCCGCTATGTCGCCACCTTGATGCCAGTAACTAAAAAGCGTGTTGCCATTTGCGTTCTGCAGTTTGAATCCATTGCTGTTGATCGCGCCGTCCAACGTATTCATCTGCAGCTGCACAGAAAAGGTCTGCCCAACCGCCAAGCCGGCATTGAAGGGCCGTATCGCAGTCGAAGTGGAGTTGGCCGCGCTATTCCAGATGCCAAAATAGGGAGGCGTGTCGGCGCTGAGATATTTGCCACCACCGGGCGTGTTTATGGTCCAGGCGCCAAAGCCGAATCCTTGATTTCCCGCGAAAGTGGCATAATTCGAAGCCACATCAAAGGCATTGGTGGTTACTTGTGCTGAAACTGAGCCGATGGCAGCCACAAAAATGGCAACCAGGGCGACAACTAATTTCCCAGGATTACCACGCCACCTGCGGGGATGAGCCTCGACGCCCGGCGAATTGGGGTTGGTTACTTCTTTGTCTGGATGGGTTGCATTCAAATTGGTTTCATGTAGTGCTGCTGGTACGACTAAATTTGAAGCGACATCGACGTCACGGATTGAGCACAGTCGGGCAGCGTTTCGAGACATAATACAAGTCCTGCTTGGCCTGACTCTGAGCCTGATTGCCCTCAGTACCGCCCGTGATGGTGAATTTGCTCGGATTCATGCTGTTGGCAAAAGTGACGACCGTCCCACTCAACCACTTGCGCGCTTCTGCATGGCCATCCGCAAAGTTGAACGTGCTGCTGTTGCCATGAAAGGCCGCTGGCGAATCTCCCCATTGTGCATCGCTGAAATCCAAAGAGGGCGTTCCGGAATTCATATCCCAGGTGCGAAGGTTGTCTCCCACCGTGATGCCTCTGACACTTATCGTTTGCGAATCACATTCCTCCACCCACAGGAAGCGTTCACTCGGGTGCTGTACCTGGGTGCTTTTGTTAATGAACCCGGGAAGCGCCTGATAGGCGGTATCCCCGCCTACAAACCCATTCACCCCGGCATAGCTGGTCCAGGTAAAGTGATTCGGAACCTTCACGCGAAAGTCGGCCGGGCAATGCATGATGTCCGGGTTCGGAGCATATTGGAAAAGTGGTTGCTTGCGATAACCCTGCTGAATCAGCCATTTCACCGCCTCCGTCCCGGTCAGCCCGGCGGGAACAGTATCCGTCACTTGATCCGGCTGGATGCGCCAGTTGGGAGTGGCTGCCCCGGCGACTGTGCTGAACCCGATCACTTGTTCCTGGTTGTCGCCCGTGTACATAGTCCATGCCAAAGCAAGCTGCTTTTGCAGGTTCAAACAATTTACCTGTTGTCCGCGCTTTTTAGCCGAAGACAAGGCTGGCAATAACAATGCGGCTAAAATGGCGATGATTGCGATCACTACCAGAAGCTCTATCAAGGTGAACGCTGCCGCACCTTGGCGTTGCTTCGAGCCTCCTGAAGAAAACAAATGACTGAATTTCATATTACGTCAGAATGACACCAACACCGTGCTCGCAGGTTTGAAGGTGGCGAGGTCCAAGCCTCGCCACCTTTCGAGTAATCCCCACCGCAAACCAGCTAGGCTGTACTTACTGTCGCAGCCGGTAGAACTGTGCAGCGTTGACGGTACTCAACGTTTGCGGATTGGACTGATTCGCAGCATCCGTCCATGGACCGGTGACTACTGAAGCTTGTTGCAACACGCCAGCGCCAGTCCAGGACAACTGCTTACCATGAATGCTCAACGCGCCTGGTGGCACGCTCGCGGCGAAAGGCGAAGTGGCACTGATGACAATGTTGGAATACGAGGCGGAAGCGGTGTTGTTACCCGCGCGGATGTGGATGTTGTCGAAAGCGACATCGGCCAGGATACCAGCCGGAGCATTCGACTGACCAGACTCAGCCAGGCTCAGATTAGGATCCAACCAAACTGAGATGTTGTCGGGACCACCGGCGATAAACGCGATCTTCACCACAAAGGTATGCCACTCCCCCGGCAAAATTGGGAAATCGGAGATGTTCCCGCTCCCCCAGGCATTGGCATCATAGCTCCAATTCACCGACCCCCAATTGTTACCAATGAGCAGCCTCTCGTCGTTGCCATTGTAGAAGTGCAACCCACCGAAAGCGCCACCACCACCCGTCTCACCGTTCAGATTATCAAACTCCATGTTGAAGGTGGTATAGAGTGTGCCACTGTAGTTGGTATTGAGATAAGTGTTACCATTGAGCCAGCCGTTCTGAGCTGAAAAGATGGTTGTGCCCGCACCACCGCCAGTCACGCTGAGCGGACCAGACAATGTTATCGGCAGCGCCGGGTATGAATCTACTGTGAAGGACCAGGTGGTGGCAGCCGGGACGTTGTTCAAATCCGCCAAATTCACGGCGACGGTATGCGAAGAACCAGCAGCAAACGGCGTTGGTGGCTGATAGCTGATGGTGAGGTCATTGGGTGTGCTTGTGAAGGACGGAGTCACTGGATTGCCATCCAAGGTCATCGAAACTGCGTTCGGGTTGATGCCCGAGCTTCCAAACAACGCCTTCACACTGATCTGGGAATTGGGAACGACCGAGGTTGCCGCCTGAGCCGGAACATAATTTAGGAAGGTCGGACCAGCTTCCGGTGCGAGGCCAACGGCAGTAGCGCTGCTACCAATAATGATGTTTGTCCACGTCGCGCTGGCGGTACCGTCACCGCAACGAAGTCGGATGTTATCGAAGCTGGCGTCCGCAGAGAGAGTGTAAACATTGACCTGTTGCGACTCTGGCTTGTTGAACTCAGGATCGAAGATGACTTTAACCGTGTCACTCCCGCCAGGTATGTAATCCGTGCGTACGATAATGGTGTGCCACTCGCCCAGCGTCACTGGGATCGGGCCGGGCAGGTCTTGTTGCGAAGCGGCGGCATCCAAACTCCAATTCAATGAAGTCCAGCCGTTGCCAACGATCAATTGCTGCGCATTGCCGAGCATGAAATGCAGTCCACCGTAGCCTCCACCCCCACCAATTTCGCCGTTCAGATCATTGAAGACCATGCTGTAGCGGGTGTAGAGAACCTTGCTTGAAGTGTTACCATAGTTGGCGCCCAACCAGCTGTCGCCTGCGGCGGAGAAGATGGTAAGATCATTACCGCCACCAGTTGTAATCGGTCCCGCCAAAGTCACGGGCAAAGAGTTGAAGCCCGTCGTAAAACTCCAATTATTGGTGTACTTCGTGTTAGTATTGTCGGTCACCACCAACTGAGCGTTGTGAATACTGCCGGCACTCAACGCGGATGACGGCTGACCGTTGACCGTGATGAGTCCCGCCGCCTGACTCGTGGTAATGGTCACAGGCGCACCATCCAGCGTCAGTGAAACCGCTGAAACCGGGTTGCCGCCAATCACCACTTTAGCGCTGATGGCGGTATTCGTAAGAACGCTGAAAGCACCGTTGGCAGGCGAAATATTTTGGAATGTCGGCGGACCAGCGACTGGAATTCCAACTCCAGAAGCAGTCGGCGCAATCATGATATTGGTCCAGGTGGCGCTCGCCGTGCCATTGCCGCAACGCAAACGGATGTTATCAAAACTGGCATCGCAGGTAAATTCGTACGGGGAATTTGGCTGATTGCCCTCGGTCTGGCTAAAATCAAAGTCAAACCACACCTTTACGTTGTCATTCCCACGAGGCACATACTCCGTCCGCACCACGAACGTATGCCATTCTCCCAAATTGACTGGAATCGGGCCGGGCAGATCCTGTTGCGATCCCGCGGCATCCAGACTCCAGTTCAAAGAGGTCCAACCGTTGCCGAGGATGAGTTTTTCCGTGTTGCCGAGAAAAAATTGCAGCCCGCCATAACCGCCCCCACCACCGATCTCACCGTTCAGGTCGTTGAAGACCATGCTGAAGCGGGTATAAAGAATCTGGCTGGAGTTGTTATTGTAGTTTGTGCCCAACCAGGATTCACCCGCAGAAGTGCAGATGGTGAGATCAACACCACCGCCAGTGGTGAACGGCCCGGGAAGAGTAATCGGCAACGCCCTGTAACCTGCAGTGAAGCTCCAGGTGTTCGTGTACGAAACAGCGTTGTTGTCCCGAACCACAACCTCGACCGTATGCGAAGAGCCATTTGCAAAACCAAGGCTGGGTGTATAGCTAACGTTCAAAACACTTGAGTCTCCCGTCACCGTGGGAGCAACGGGGTTGGCATCGAGTTTCATTGTCACTGAACCAGTGTTCAAGGGCACGCCACCCGAACCAATGTTTGCGGTTATAGTTGCATTCGTTGGCACGCTCATCGCTCCGGCTGCAGGCGAAACCAGAAAACTTGGCGGCGCAGCGGATACCAGAATAAACTGATCAAACTGGAAATCTTCGCCTCCACCTGGGGCGCTTGAGCCATTCCGACGAATCAACGCAAACTTTGCAACCGGTGAATTCGCAATCGTGCCGGTGAAGCCTCCGCCTGAGGAGATATCGGTGAAAGTGTACGTCGTGGCGCTCGTGAGCGTGAATTTGAAGGTTTGAAACTGCTGGAAGGCATAGGGGAAATTCACCGCTGTGCCGGCCGCATTGCTGGCATCACTATACCAGCCGTTGTTGTTGTCGCCGCCTTTGTGCCAGTAACTAAACAAGATGTTGCCGCTGGCATCGAGCAATGCAAAGCGATTCGTGTCTGCTCCATTCAAGCCATTGAACCGAAGCGAAATCGTAAAGGACTGCCCTGCCGCCATCGGAGTGCTGAAATCCCGCGTAGCGATCGTCGAGGCGCTTGCCCCGGTATTCCATAAGTCAAACGAATTGCCACTAGGACCGTTGTTCTCAATGAACGAACCGCCAGCACCACCACTCGGGGTGTTAATCGCGAACGTCCATGGACCGAAGCCAAACCCACCGTTCTGCCCGCCAACGTCAAGACCGTTGGGCGCACCCAAACCGAAGTAGGTTGCGTCAGAGGCCGAATCAAAAGCGTTGGTAACTTGCGCCCAGGCACGGTCTGCTGACAAGGAAAGCAGGACTGCCAGAAAGACTAGAGACAGCAGTTTGCGCAACCAGGAAAGTTCGTACAGTGTTTGATTGTTGATTGATTGTTTCTTCATATTCCGAAGGAGTTGGAGATGGAGCGGTTGGATTATGGGACTTTTCAGCGTGGCAAGCACACGGGAGAAACCACGGCCGGTTTCATCACTCGCACTCGCGTGTACGGGTTTTTCATTGGTTTAGATTTAAGCATCTCGTCATCCCATGCCATCCGGCGCTCCTGACAATCCGAGATTGTCGGGAGCGAGGAATGAACTTTAGGGTTTCGAGCTTTACCGTAACACTACCAGCGTTGCACTGGTATGACACAATTGCGTCATTTGGGAAGTAAGCCGCAGCGGTCAGCGCCTGGGTGCAGTGTCCCGCCCGAGGTATTTCAGCACGGCATCCGTCCGGGTATGAACGTGAAGCTTGTCGTAGATGAACCGGATATAATTGCGCACGGTCTGCCAACTGATGTTCAACTCGGCAGCCACCTCCTTGGGTGTCGCTCCTCTGGCCAGCAACTCAAGGACTTCCCTTTCCCGGGCTGTCAATTCCGCCGTGACATCAGCCGCTTTGCTCTGAGCCGGGCTGGGGGTGCCCGCCATATTGAGATTGTGGAAGTACTCAACCATGCGACGAGCCATCTGTGGGGAAATGGGTGCGCCACCCGCCACGATGTCGCGCAGCGCTTCCAGCAAACGTGCACGAGCGACCCGCTTCAATAAATAGCCGTCAGCCCCCGCAGTCAGGGATTGAAACAGATTTTCATTGTCGTCATATGAAGTTAGCATGACCACGCGCAGCCCGGGAGTCTCTGCTTTCAACGCCCTTAGACACTCAATCCCGGATTGCCCGGGAAGATTGATGTCCATCAATACGAGATTGCAATTGGCGCCTGGGATCTGCTTCAACGCCGATTCTGCATTGGCGCAGGAAGCCACCACTTTGAAATCAGGAGTATCGGCAAAAATCTGCCCGAGAGTTTCCCGGTAGCCTGCGTGATCTTCAACGATCGCAACGCGAATCATCGGATTCATAATTGCCAATTTTGACAAGCTTATCCTGCGAAGGCCATGACGCAAATGAGGGGGAGGTTTTGTCAGGCTCTTCCAGTTTTATGGAAAACACCACCTTTGTGCCTTTACCGGGGGTGGTGACCAACTCCACCTTGCCGCCGATCCGCTTTAGGCGGAGTTGCTGGTTTCCCAAACCGTTGCCCAGACTCGGCACAGAGGTATCAAACCCACGCCCATTGTCTTCGACGCATATCACTAAATGCGGTTTATTCCAGTCGAGTCGGAGCGTGGCTTCCGTAGCCCCTGAATGCCTGAGCACATTGGCCAAGGCTTCTTTGACGGCGAGCGTCAAATCATGGCGCACCTCGGCGCTAACGGGAAATTCCGGCAGTTGACGGGGCACTTCCTGTTGCAAACGCGTTGTTCCCTCGCTAAAGCAATCTTCTGCCATCTGGCAGAGGTAATCGGCCAGTTGGCGCAGGTTGTCATTTTTCGGATTCACCGCCCAGACAATTTCGTCCATTACGCCGACGAGATGGCGCGCCCGCTTGCCAATCTGAAGGAAGCGGTCCACCGCCTGCTCTGGTCTGACCTCAGCGCCAATGTCGGACAACAAACCGATCTGCGCCAGTTCCGCCCCTACCTCGTCATGAATGTCCCGGGCGATCCGGGCGCGCTCCGAAATCACTGCTCGTTCGTGCTCCAACAGGTAAATCTTTTGTTTGGCCCGACTCCGCTCGAAATAATGCACCGAGCCAGCCATCGTAAGCCCAAGTGCGCCAACAATGGCTGCCAGAAACCATTTCCGTTGCCAAAATCGCGGAATAAGCAAATCCTCAAATGAGGAGGCAACAACCATCTGGCTGAATCTCCAACCACCCCCATAGCCACGATGAATCAGACGAATTTGATCGAAGTTCGCATTGGCTTCAAAGTTTACCACGATGTTGGTGGGTTGATTGAATTCGGTAGCCCCGATGGACAAGTCCGGATCGAGCCAGGCGGTCACCCGAGCGTCCTGGCCGGGAATGTATTCCACCCGTATGACAATGTATCGCGGAATGCCGCCTCGCATGTACTCATATGCAAAGGGCGGTTGCGGCACGCGCGAATTGAGGTCTTGAAATCCCTTGGGCGCACTGGGGACGTTTAGTGCCGAGTAAGCCATGGCCCCGTGCGCGTTGCCAATCCCGAGATGCTCGACGCCATTCGCAACCAACATAAATCCGGCCTCGAATTCACCGATCAGCTTTCCCGCCGTGTCAGAAATAGGGTTAACCAGAACGCGGAAGTATAGCGTGCCAGAGGAATTAGCCGTTTGGGGTTTGATCGCCCTGCGTAGAATGTCCTCGCCCTTTTCGTTGTTGCAGACCAGGATTTCGTCCGGATGACTCCATAGGACCGTGCCAAACGCTTCGTTGCTTCCTGTCACGAGGAGAATCAACCAAAGCAACGTTATGAAATGTAATTGAGAACTCCGCACATGTTTGTCCATTAAATACTCGCAAATGTATCCTGCCCAAGGCAAAGACAAACTCCAAGCACGCAATCAAGAGGATCACACCAGCGATAATGCCTTCCCCATCCATGCCGCCGTCTGCCCCTGGCTTCTCCGAGACAATTGACAATGTGGGCGGAGTGCCAGAACATTGTGCAGCCAAATCACTTGAACTTTCAAGTTACGAAGTGGTCGCAGAGAAGTCCAACGAGCCTGACAAATAACTCCCCGTGTAAACCCAACTTGCGTACAATTAATCTTTCAAGCTGTGCCTGCCTCAATATCTTTACGTCCTGTTCCGGACTGTATCTCTTGCTTTCATGGTCTGTCTTCATTCTTGCGGCATGACTCACTCTTCTTCCAGTCCACTTTTTCGGGGTCAGGTCAACTTCGCCTACTTCTGCATTCAAAAGCGGTAGGTTGCCCACGCTGAAAAATAATCCACATCTTTGCCTGGTGGAGTCTCTTTCAGAAATTCGCCCGCGAAGAAATGAGCGTAGGCAGCCGCGAAGACCAGATGCCGATTGAGTTGCCAGTCAATTTTGGCCTGCACCTGGCTGCCAATGTAGCTGGCATTGCTTCGCTGTCCGGAGCGCACAGGATTCACGGCCACGCCGTAAATCCCATCGCCGGTGCTTTCACGCCAGAAAAAATCCCAGTCAGCGGTGAACTGGACATGTTTCGTCAACAGCAAGCCTAGAGAGGGGTGCAGGTCGATAATGTTCGCTGGGCCGATCAAATCGGTTTCCGAAAAGTATGCGCCCCGGGGAAAAAGCCCATTAAAAGTTCCCAAGTTCGGGTTCTGCGGATTACCATCACCGCTTGCGATATCCGCTTTTAAGCCAATCCGTGGGGTGAGGGGCACGGAAGCAAAAGTATAGCCTGTATCGGAACCGGCAGTCCAGGCACTGATGTCGCCACTGCCAAAGCTTCCGAATTGGTAAATGAATTCAGAGTTGTAATCCCAACCTTCCTTCGCCCCCCAGAACCTTGTGCCAATGGAGTGACGTTCCTCACGGGCCGTGCCTTGGTTAAACGTGGCGCTTTTTCGGATTAACCCAAGGTAGTAGAAATCAATGTTCCCGCCAGGAACGATCGGCAACGGATGGACAGCATACACTCCCCAAAAAAGCTTCGCAGGGTCCGGATGGTCGTCAAAAATCCCGGGATTCGTCTCCACTGGCCGGGTGAGGAACCCATCAATCCTCCACTCGTTTCGATAAACAATTGCGCGCGCACCGTCAAAACTCTGCCGGACATTCGGCCCTTCCCGGGGTGAGATTAGTCGTTGCGAGCCGTAGCTCAATTCCTGCCGCCCAAGCCTGAGCGTCAAAGCATCTTCTGAGTCGAGATGTGCCGTGACATCCAGGAACGCCTGATGCAGATCGAATTCGTCCTTATCAGGTGGGCGGGGTCCACCGTTACGCCCGTCCTCAAGACCGCTTTTGAATTGGGTGAAGAAACGCACATTCGGCCCAAGATGCAGGTCCGCGTGGACCATGTAGCGTTGCAGCAAGTAGCCATCGTCGGTCTGTGGTCCCTTGCCCCAGTTGTAATTGCTGAAGACTTCATAGCGTTCGCGGATCTCCCCACCCAACGTAAGATAAGAGTCGCCATTTGTATTCAGCGGAATGAATTTCAAGGCGTCGAGAGGGTCGGAGCGCCGCGCCGGGTCGCGCAGATATCCATAACTCTCGTCGTAACGAATGATCCTGAATGGCGGTGGACTTGGAGGTGGTGTTGCATCGTCGGCTCGTGCGCGACAAATTCCGCCTGCCATCAGACCGGTGGTCAACAGCCACAAAATACAACGCTTACCAGACCACACGGCATCTCCGCTCGAAGCGTTCAAAACGTCATTGCACATAAAAATTGCTGAATGTGGCTTCAGTGCATTGGCTTCGGTTGAAAATGCTTCGCATTCAGCGAAAATTGTCTTCCACCCATCAAGGCAAGCGTTGTGAAAACAAGCGTGTAAAGAATCGCCAGTTGTGGATCGTGGCCTGCCAGCACGTTCTGAAGAATTGCCACACTCAGCACGCCCACCAACAGCAGCGCGTTAATTCGCGTGAGGAAGCCAACCGCGACGAATAGCGAACTGGCGAGTTGCACCAAAGTCGCTGCCACCGCGAACGCAAACGGCGCGGGGAAATGCATCTCCGCCACTGCATTCAACAGCTGCCATGCCGTGCCGTGTCGCAGGTAAGCAATCAAACCTTCCAGTTTGTGCCAGCCGTGAATGTAGAAAATCATCAGGCCCGCCACGACGCGAAGGATTAGGTGCCTGTAAGTCGTCACCAAGTTGCCCGGACATGTCGTCGGGGATTTTTTCAGCAGGGTTTTGAACATATTTGGAGTTGGAGCAATGAATTGCTCATCAGAACGCGAAACAATCGCAACCCAGCCCGAAGAAGTCGGCGTAGCGATTGCGCGCTGTTTCAGCAGCAGTGAAGAGCTGTTGCAAGGCGTGAGCGCAACCGTGCGAATGGCAGTCGGCACTGTGTTGGTGCTGCTGAATTGGTACTCCGGCTCGCGCAGCCTTACGCACGTCCAACGGCGCCCCGTAGCCGCCGAACACTTTGACGGGCGACCACTCTGGGAGCACTGGAATCGACGGTGGGGCGTGAGAGACGAATTCATCTGTGGCATGAACAATTTTGCCGCCGACCACTGTAAGGACGGATTCAATGCCTTTGATCTGATCTTCCGGGACGGAGAAAAAGTCCTCGGTAAGCGCGACGAAGTCGGCCAATTGGCCGGGTGCGATCGTTCCCTTCTTTCCACTTTCGCTCGAAAACCAACTGCTTCCCTGGGTGTAAAGCCGAAGCGCTTCCTGGCGGCTGAGCAGGTTTTTCTCGGGATACATCGAGACTCCGCCCACTGTCTTGCCCGTCACGAGCCAGTAGAGCGAAACCCACGGGTTATAACTGGCCACCCGCGTCGCGTCCGTACCAGCGCCGACCGGAATGCCCATCTCCAGCATCCTGCGCACGGGCGGAGTCCGTTCCGCTGCTTGCTTGCCATAGCGCTCCATGAAGTATTCGCCTTGGAATGCCATGCGATGCTGGATGGCAATTCCGCCGCCCAGTGCTTTCACGCGCTCGAGATTGCGGTCGGAAATGGTTTCACAATGATCGAAGAACCAATTCAACCCTTTGAACGGCACATCGCGGTTCACTTTCTCGAATACATTCAAAAAGCGCGTAATGCTCTCGTCGTAGGTGGCGTGGAGACGAAATGGCCATTTGTTGGCCGCAAGCAATGAGACAACTTCCCTCAGTTCTCCCTCAAGTGAGGTGGCGAGGTCAGGACGCGGTTCAAGAAAATCCTCAAAGTCCGCCGCCGAGAAAACCAACATTTCACCCGCGCCGTTACAGCGAAAGAAGTCGTCGCCTACACCCGGCCCCGTCATCTTAATCCAACGCGCGAAGTCCTCCTTCTCCTGTTTGGGTTTTTGTGTGAAGAGGTTGTAAGCGATGCGGACAGTCATCTCTCCCTTGCGGTGCAATTCCTCAATGATGGCGTAGTCCTCCGGGTAATTCTGAAACCCGCCGCCTGCATCGATAATGCTCGTCAGACCGAGTCGGTTCAACTCACGCATGAACTGGCGCGTGGAATTCATCTGGTGCTCCGGCGGAAGCTTGGGTCCTTTGGCAAGTGTGGCGTAAAGAATCGTGGCGTTGGGACGCGCAATGAGCAATCCGGTGGGTTTGCCGCCGTGGTCACGTTGAATTTCGCCGCCCGGCGGATTGGGCGTGTCCTTCGTATACCCGCAGGCGCGCAAAGCCGCCTGGTTCAGAAGCGCACGGCAATACAGATGCAGAATGAACACTGGCGTTTCGGGCGCGGCGGCGTTGATCTCCTCCAAGGTCGGCATCCGACGCTCGGCGAATTGAAATTCACTCCAACCGCCGACCACGCGCACCCATTGTCCGGGCGGCGTGCGTTGCGCCTGTTCCTTGAGCATTCGCAGTGCGTCGGCCAGCGACGGCACACCTTCCCAACGCAGCTCCAGATTGTAATTCAACCCGCCGCGAATGACATGCAGGTGCGAATCGTTGAGGCCGGGAATGACGCGCCGTCCTTTAAGGTCAATTACCCTGGTGTTCGGCCCGCGCTCATATTCCTCCGCGTCGTCCACACCGATGATGCGGCCGTCCTTGACGGCAAAATTCGTCGCTTCGGGATATTTCGGGTCGAGTGTCGTGATTCGTCCGTTGTGAAGAATCAGGTCGGGGAACTTTTTTGAATTCATGGGGAGGTTTTCATTTCGTCAGAGTGCAACCAGCTGTGCAGAACCCGTGTGATTACAGGCATGACAACCCAGGTCAGAAGAGCCACGACCGAGGCGTTAAAGACGGCATTGCCAACTAGAAAATTCCATGGCCGAATCGCCGGACTGATAGTCAGATTCAGAATTGTGGCGACTGGAAAGACCCCGAGAAAAGTGGCGATGGCCATTTTCCATTTCGGCAATGCACGCAATGGTGTTCCGGGCAAGGTGAACCAGCTTTCCAAGCCGGTGAGTTCCTCAACCCGGCCGCTGCCTTCGGTCAACTCCATCGCGAGTCCATTCCATTCAATATATTCAGGCGAGGTGCGAAACTCAGTGAGTGCATCGCGGTTCGCGAACTTGCGGATGATGCCGTATTCGCGCGATGCACTGCCCGGCGCGGGACGCATGATGTGAACACCCATCTGTCCAGGCAGCACCAGCGAGCGCTGTACAAATTCGTGCAACGCTCGCTCAAAGGCGGCCTCACATCCGGGTTTCACTGTGCGGGTGATGGAAACGGTGATTGTGCTCGGCTGGTTCATTGGTGTGCGTTGAGGAATTATTTGAATAACTCAAATGGCTGAACTGTTCCCTCCTCGCGACGAACCTGACTGGCGTCGCTGACCTCGAACGGCGCACTCGGCCGATTGCCGGCGGAGTCCTCGAGGTCTGGATGGGTGACCACGGCGTAACTTCCAGCCAACCACGGTCGGGCTGGAACAAAGCGCCACACGGTTTCGCCGCTTTCCAGAAGGGCGTCGCCTGCGAGACGCCGCCCGTCCGGTCCGCGTATCGCGATCAACCCTTCGGCGGACGAACTGATTGGCGCATCGAGCCGAAGCAATATGGGAATTCGACTCCCCCGCCGCGGCAGCTTAAACGTCCAGTTAGCCGGTTGTGGTGATTCAGCATCGAAGGCCGTGACCTGCCAGGCCTTGCGAATGGACTTCGCCAGTGCGGGATGATTAATTACTAACACCACCGTATCTCCGGCACGCAGCGCCCGACCGAGGTTGAGATTTGCGCCGACACCGGACTTCACCCGGCCCGGGTGCATTAAGATCGTCACTCGTTTGCCGTCTCGGCTGGGCAGAAGTAGATCGAGAAATGCGCCGCTGATCTCGACGCCGTCGACATTGGTGAGCTTGACGTGCTCGATGCTCAATGGCGGCCGCAAGGGCGTTGAAAACCGCAGCTCGATGCGCAACAGGTTTTCAGGGACGGTTGGTCCGGACGGATAGACCTGAACCGGCGACCTGGCGGCGGGTGCCACGACCGACGCTGCAAAAAGCAGCAGTGCTATGACTGCTTCGGGCGCTCTCACGGTGCAGCCCTCTTGGCCAGATCGGCATAGCCCTCGTCGGTTCGTAACATTTTGTGGACTCCGCTCCATCCGTCGTGAGGGCCGTACCTGAAGTCCTCGAAGTCATACTCGTTGACGAAGTCGCTCAGACGCAGAAACGCACCTTTGCGAATGGACATCAGTTCCATGTCGCCCGACTCCGAGTTACGTCGCAGCGCGCAAAGAAACTCCTTGTTTTGGTCGCCGAGCTGCGCGATTCCCGCCATTGGGATGGATGTGGATTTCAGGCCCAGCAGAGGTTCATTCGGCCACTTGATCGGCGTCGTGAGGCCGGGCTTGGCCGACGCTTCGGCAATTGAGGAGACCGTCATCAGGTCCGCAGATTTGTGCGAGTTTATCAGCAGGACCATTGGCCCCTGGCCCGCGTCGAAAGTCACCATATCCACTGGCGCACTACCCCACCCCAGCTCCGCGATGGTCTTGCCGGTGACGTGCGCACCGTCCTTCAAGTCTTTGAGTGGAACCGTGACGAGCGGCGTGCAGGTATACGCAGCAACCAGGCTTGGCTCACCGTTCAACGTGACGACGGCCATCTTGCGGATCGGCGCGCGGGTCTCGAACTGGTTATGCACGGCGTGGTACATCTCGATGCTGGTTGCGGTCGCATCGTCCTTGAACGGAAAGCCATAGACCCGTAGCGTTGAAGCGAATTTCTCATTGGACAAGCCGGCCACATAGAGCTTGCCCTCATGGAATACCATATCTGTCACGGTGTAGGTCGCCTCTGGCACATCACGCCAGAGGAACTTTCCCGCCACCGGACGATCTTTGATTTCAACCGAACTGTAGGGCGTTTTTGGCAGGTTGACGACAGCCACTTTTCCGGCCGCATCCACCGACACCAGCGCCGGGCTTGGAACGTCGTTGCCCCGATCAACCGAGACGGTGATGTAGGCGAGTTCCATGCCAGGGCGGAAGGCCATGTCTTCGAAGCGCAGCTTGTCTGGCTGTGAGCGCAGTGCATGTGCAATTGGAGTGGACACATTCTTCAAGTTGAACGGTTTCGCCGTGACACTGGTAGCCGGAGGAAGTTGTAAGGCATGAATCTCGCCAGCCCGCCAGTCGGCGATAACAACTGTGTTGGCGTCAACGAACGTCATCGCTCCGACAGACTTCACGGGTCCAGCCTTCGCCACACCGGCGAAGGCGCTGAATGTGAGAACCGCAACGACATACAGAATCTTGCTGCTAATTTTATAGTGACCTGGATTTTTCATATTTTTGTTGGTTGTTAATGTTTGTCTCTATTTGGCTTCGGAAGGATTCGCCCGCCAGAACTCGAAGATGGCGCGCGTGAGTTCTTCCGGACATTCCTCTGGTAGGTAATGCCCGAACCCCACGAGCACGCCACCATGCACGTTGTCGCCGAGAGGTTGCACTGCCTTCAGCAACGCGCTGCCCACGCCTCCCTCGCCGCCCAGCGCCAGAACCGGCATTGCCAGCCGGCGAGCGGCTCCATCCTTCATCTGTGCCTGCCCGGCCTCGTCAAAGAAGTCCCGGTAGTAGGTGAATCCCGCCCGCGCTGAGTCAGGGTTTGAGAACAAACGCACGTATTCGTCAAGGGCCGCCGGTTCGATCGCCCCTTTTCGGAGAATCTTGTTTGTGAAGAACCAGGACAGGAACGCACGCTCATGGCCCTGCACGAGAATCTCCGGCAGATCGTTGAGCCGATTGAAGCCGAAGTGCCAGGTCTTGAGATTCGTCGCGCTATCCGGTGCCCCCCCAGGTAGTGACGAGATGCCCGGGATGGCTGCCTCGCTGAGCACCAAGCGGCGAACATCGTGGGGGAACGCAGTTGCGTGAGCAAACGCGATCCAGGTTCCGATGTCATGGCCGACGACGTCCACGCCGCGGCCCTTCGCCAAGTCAAGGGTTTCTATGAAAGCATGCAGATCCTGCGCGGCGGTGGCCGGATCGTAGCCGGTGAGAGGTTTTTCGCTGTCGCCGAAACCGCGCGGGTCAATTGCATAGACGCGCCTGCCGCTGCGGACGAGCTCGGGAATCACGCGCCGCCACGCGAACCAGCTCTCCGGCCAGCCGGGCACGAGCACGACGGGTTCGCCATCGCCAGCGACCACATAGTGGAGCTTCACGCCGTTGACCAAAACCGTCTTGTGTTGCACTCCGGACGGGGCGCTTGGGGCTGTTCCCGGCTCGTCAAGGAAAGCGGTGATGGCCGGAATCACGAGTTCCGTGGCTTCCTCCATCAACCAATGTCCTGAACCGGGAACAACCTGGCCTCGGACATTTGAAGCGACGAGCCGGGCTTGTTCGATGAGAACATTGCCGCTGGCCTTTTCGCCGGTAAGTACGAGCACCGGCATGGGTAGTGGTGTCGCGCCCAGCCTGGCGAAGTCCTTTGCATCGAGCTCAAAGTTGCGGAAATACTCGAAGCCGGCGTGCATCCCGCCGGGTTGGGCATAGGCCTTCGCGTAAAAACGACGGTCGGCTTCGGGTATGGAGTGCTTTGGATCGGCGGCGAAGTCGTTCCAGAAGTGCTCGAAGTAAGTCCGCTCGCGCCCCTTGACCAATGCCAGCGGCACTTCGCCGTAGAAATGGAAATGCCACAAATCGCGCATGAGCCAGACGTCCTTCCAATTGCCGATGCCGGGAAGGAATGCATCCATCAACACCACGCGCTCGGTCGTTTGCGGAAACTGCGCAGCGTAGGCGTAGGCCACCATCAACCCAATGTCGTGGCCGACGATACTCACGTGGTCAAGTCCGAGTGATGTGGCGAGGTCGTGAATGTCCTTCGCCATGTTTTTCTTGTCGTAACCGGATTCCGGTTTGGCGGACTCACCCGCGCCACGCAAGTCGGGAACAATGACCGTGTGATTACTGGCCAGCAGGGGCATGATCGGAAGCCACATGTGGCTCGTTTCCGCATAGCCGTGCAACAAAACCACGGGACTGCCCTTGCCGCCGATGAAGTAGTGCAACCGCGTTCCGTTCACGTCAGCAAAATGCTCGCTGAAACCGGCAGGGACTTTACCGGCTATTGCCGGGAATGAGACGCATGCCAACAACAACATTGCGGCAAATTTTGCAGTGCCAACGATGAAGGTGCGTCTGGATGATGATAGGTTCATAGAGAAGTCTTGTAAGTTTTGTAGCGTTCTAGTGGATTGTGTGGAAACTCGGAAACAAGGTTACTGGAGACCAAGCAGGTAATGGATCAGGCACTTTCTCAGGAATCAGGTTTTTGTATCCCCGAGCCGAATAGACCGGTTTGCCGCCTACCACAGTTAATACAGATTCAATGGTCTTGATCTGTTCTTCCGGTACGGTCATGTAGTCCTTCGAGAGCAGCGCGAAATCCGCGAACTCGCCAACTTTGATGAGCCCCTTTTCAGTTTCCTCCTGGGAGAACCAGGCACTACCGGCAGTATAGAGTCGCAACGCCTCCTCTCTGGACAGTCGGTTTTCTGCTGATAGGAACTGTGCGCCGGAGGCAACTTTGCCGGTGACCATGAAATACAAGCCCAACCAAGGATTGAACGACGAGCGGGTGGCGTCCGTCCCCATTCCCACTGGCACACCTTTGGCCAGCAACAGATGCAACGGCGGCGCATGTTCAGCGTCTTGCGCTCCATAGCGCGCGAGGAAGTCGTCGCCGAGAAAGAACATGCGATCTTGCACCGCCACACCGCCACCGAGGGCCTTGATCCGATCAATGTTCCCTTCCTTGACCGTCTCGGCGTGTTCGAAAGACCAGCGAAGGCCGTTTAGTGGTGTCTTTGCGTTGACCTTTTCAATGACGTTCAAGATGCGGGCGATAGATTCATCGTAGGTCGCGTGGATGCGAAACGGCCAGCGGTTTTTGACAAACAGCGCGACGAGGGGCTCGAGCTTCTCTTCCATGTCCCCATCCTGCGTCGGACGCGGAGACCGAAAATTCTCGAAGTCACCGGCCTTCCAAAGCACCCATTCACCTGCTCCCTCGAGTTCGAACCCGTGCTCCCTGAATTCATCCAGGTTCTGACCGACCCGATTGTTCTTTATCCAGTTCTCGTATTCATCAAGCTCTTTTCCGGGATTCTGGGTGAACAGATAAAAGGAAACCCTTAGTGGAAGTTTGCGGTGCTCCACCATTGCCACAGGTGTGGTATAGTCACCAGGGAAACTGAAACCGCCGCCACCAGCGTCTATCACGCTCGTCAGTCCATAGCGGGCGAGTGTGTGAAAAAGCTGTGTTTCGCCACTCTCCGCCTCTTCCTCGCTCGGTTTTGGCAGCGTCGCGAGCAGTTTGTAGAAGAGGTTGGGACTGGGCGTGGCGAAGAAGTTTCCAGTGGGATCGCCGTTGGCATCTTTCTCAATACTCGTTCCTGGGGGAAATGTGGTGTTACGGTCTATGCCCAGCGTTTCGACCCCTTTCCGGTTCATTACTACAGCGCTGTAAAAATATTGTACATACACCGGCCGATTGGGGGATGCCGCGGTGAGTTCCTCCGGCGTGGGCAATCGCTTCTCCTTGAACTGCCATGGCGTGAATCCACCAACGACACGCACCCACTGACCAGCAGGCGTGCGGGTCGCCTGCTTGCGAATCATGGCAAGGCCCTCTTTCAGGCTTGTTAGGCCATCCCAGCGCAGTTCGTAATTAAATGAAATACCGCCGCGCAAGTAATGGGCGTGGGAGTCGTTGAGGCCCGGAATCAGACGGAGTTTTTTGGCATCGACAACCTTTGTGCGTGCGCTTTTCCATTTCAGAACCGATTCATCGGTGCCCACAGCGACAATCTTTCCGTCTTTCACCGCAAGCGCCTGCGCGATTGGCTGCGCCGGGTCGAGAGTGGTGATGGCAGCGTTCTGAACGATGAGATCGGCCTGTTGGTCCTGCGCTGCCGCAGGGTTTGGAAAAAATGAGAGAACACCCAAGAACAATGAGACATTGGTCAAGGCCGCAACCAGGGATATGTTACTTTTCATAGGATTTTTTGTCTCCGTCCTGGTCGTTTAGTTTCTGAAGGTTTGCCATGCCGCCGATACTGTTGCTTTCGGACGAAATTCGTTGAGAGTTCATTATATTTGCTTTCAGACCGATGGCCCGGACATTGCTAATTGCGCCTTCTTCATCACAATCTGCGGCTTCTGTGCGGATTGCGGCGCGTGATGCACCATCGTGTAGGCGTATTCGACGCCGATGCCGTAAGCACCAGCCTGTGATTTGAGAAGGCTCATGAGCTCGTTATAGTGATCCTTATTTTTCCAATCACGCTGCCATTCGAGCAAAGCTCCGATGGCGGTCAGACGCACGGCACCGGCCTGCACCATGCGCGAGAGAGCGGCTTCTTGTGCGGCGGGGGAAGTCGCGCCGCAACAATCCTCGACGACATAAATGTTGTACCCCGCGCCAAGCATTTCGATGGCCGGCCAGGTGACGCACACTTCCGTCCACAGACCGGTCAGGAGGATATTCTTCCTGCCCGTCGCTTCGATCGCCTTGCGGAAGCCGGCATCGTCCCAGGAATTCATGGAGCTGCGTTCGACGATTGGCTGGCCAGGAAAAACGTCGAGCAACTGTGGCCAGACGTAACCACTGAACGACTCAGTCTCGACGGCTGTGATGACTGAGGGAACGTTGAATTCCTTTGCGACTTTGGCGAGGAGCGTGACGTTATTGATCAACGTGGCACGGTCGGCATTTGCGACGCCGAAAATCATCTGCGGTTGATGGTCAATGAACACGATGGCGGAATCTGCCGGTGTATAGAGTTTGTTATATTGGCTCATGGCGCTTTTCCTTCTGGTTTGGTTTTTTTAGTTGAGGTGATTTCCCGAGGCAAAAGGGTTCGATGGTTATGCGTTGAACCCTCCATCAATCGTAAGGCTTGCTCCGGTGACGTAAGCAGCCTCAGGGCCGGCCAGGTAGGCGACCATCCCCGCAACCTCGTCGGCGTTGCCGTAACGAGGCAACGCCATAAATTGTTTCTTGAGCATCCCGGCAAATTCGCTGTTGTCCGGATTCATCTCCGTATCAATGGGGCCGGGCTGAACGTTGTTAATGGTAATTGCCCGCGCACCAAGATCGCGCGCCAAACCTTTGACAAGCCCCACGAGGGCGGACTTGCTCATCGCGTAAACGCCTCCGCCTGAAAACGGCATGCGCTCGGCGTTGCAACTGCCGATGTTGATAATGCGTCCACCCTCCTTCATGTGCTTGACCGCCGCCTGCGTCGCCACAAATACGGCACGCACGTTGACGGCGATGGTCCGGTCGAAGTCGGCGAGCGAAAAACCATCAATCGGGCCGAGAGCCAGAACACCAGCGTTATTGATCAGGATGTCAATCCCGCCAAGTTCCTTTACTGTGTGCTCGACCGCAGCGATGATGGCGTTCGCGTCGGCACTGTCAGCCTTAATGGCAATGGCTTTGACCCCGAGTGACTGCGCCATTTTAGCTACCTCATTGGCTCTGTCGGGCGAATTGGAGTAGGTCAACGCGACATGAACGCCTTCCCTGGCCAGACGTTTGACGATGGCAGCACCAATGCCACGGCTGCCTCCGGTGATTAGTGCGCGTTTATTTTTGAGTGTTTGGTTCATAGATTTTTTGATTTTAGTTCATTCAGATGTTCAAGTTGTGTGAATCGGCTTGTCGCGAAACCTGATCGCGCCGGCAAAAGTCAGCACTACAAAAAGCGTCAAAACAACGAGCTGTGTGAGTTTGAAAGGTGGCTCAGACTGAGTTGGCGCAAGAACTTTAAGAGCAGGCAACTTCTGGAAGGCCTGCACGACGGCGACGAACACATTTAAATAGAGCGCAACCATTGCAGTGATTGCATATATTTTGCGCCATACACCGTTGAGTTTTCGCGCATAGCGCGCGTGGATGGCAATTGCCAGGACCACGAGTGAGAGGATGCCAGCGGCATGGGACGGCATGAAGTGGTGGACCGAAAAGAAGAACCCGGTGATGCTTGTGGCCACAGTTGTTGTCAAGAAAAGCACTGTCCATCTGTCGAGCCGCTTTCCGGTGAACAGTCCGAACAGGACGGCTAAGCCTGAGAGGATGCCAGCAAAGCTTATCAGGACATGCACGAATGTGAGTATTGTCAGAAGCATAGTTAAATTCCTGTGGGTTCCTCGTCAGTGCCTTATGATCGCCAGGAGATTCTGCTTAACCTGTTCATGGCGGTCGTGAGCGATGAAGCGATAGCCTTGGGACGCAAAAAGAACATTTGGTCCTCGAATGCATCCGCACTTAGCGGCCGGCCGTGGCTGAAAACGACGGGTTCCTCCGAGGCCCAGTCCTTGTAATAAATGTGCGTGCCGTCTTTCGTAATGATTGTGCTCATGGCTTTGACCGGATTACTTCACGGGCGTATTCCCCGTCGTTACACAATGCGAGATTTCAGAAAGAAAAGGACAACTGCCCGTGAAGCTTTTTGATCGTCTCATTTTTGTGCACCTCTAAAATTGAACGGACGCCGTTAGCAAAAGCTTTCGTTCGGTCAGATTCTGGCGAAGACTTGTTCCTTGGGAAAACGCACTTTGCGGGCGATTGCGTAATTGTCAGTCGCAGAGCGATGTCCAAGCGTGACGATCACGGCGGTCGCAAAACCATTCGCCTTCAATCCAAGAATCTCATCGTATTGATCGCGATCAACCCCTTCCATCGGACACGCATCAATCCCCAGCAACGCGGCACTGGTCAGCAAATTGCCGAGCGCAATGTAGGCCTGATTGCGCGCCCAGGCATTGCGTGCGGCTTCGTCCATGTTTGTGACGATTCCACCAACCAGCATCGCGCGGAATGGAGTCAACGCTTCGACAGGAATGCCCTGAACTTCAGCAACATGTTTCAAGTGCGCGTCCACGTCGGCTTCGCTGAAATTATTTTTCGCGGCGAACACGACCAAATGCGAAGCATCAGTGATTTGCGGCTGGCCGTATGACGCAGGCAGAAGTTTTGTGCGGACAGATGGATCGGTTACGACAATAAATTTCCACGGTTGCAGGCCGCCGCTTGAAGGCGTCAACAGCAGCGCCGCTTCGAGTGCCGCCCAATCGCGCTCGTTGATTTTCCGGTTTGGATCGAACTGCTTGGTAGCGTAGCGCCAGTTCAGTTGAGTGATAAGTTGTTGGTGATTGATATTGCTCATGGCATTAACCGTTTTACTTCGCGGGCATATTACCCGTCCTTACACAATGCGAGATTTCAGAAGAAAAGGGGTAATTGCCCACGAAGATTTTTAATCACCGCAAATTTGTGAAGCTTCAGAATTGATCAGACACCGTTAGGTATAACGGAAATCACGGCCGTAATTGCAGTCAACCGGCCGCGGAATTTAGCCGCCCGATTTCTGTTTCAGGGGGTTCTAACTTAGTTGGGCCGCTTTCTGGAAATGCGAAAGGGGGGATAACTCAACCGACTTGCTTTAAGTCCTTACCAAAACTCGTTGTCAGGATTTGGCAGTGTCGCGTTTGAAATGTTGGTTGGGAAAAGGAAATTCGCCACGTGAGCGTCACCAAACAACGTGGGAAAAAGAGGCTTACCCAGAAAATTGTGCCACGCACTTTGCGCCATTATTAGGGTCGCGGCCATACCAGGGGAAATCGCTCAAAATAACTTTCGTCGTCGGCGCCTTGGCAATCTCTGAGGATTTGATGGGCCCTTGGTCGTTAGCGCCAGGATTGGATGTCGACCAATATTCGGACTCTCCACCAACATGCTTCACTCCGGCGTTGTCGAACCAAAAGGCCATGTAATAACTGATGCCGTATGCATCCCAACAGGAGTTGACGCTTGGATACGCCGCATCTCCATGGTCCGCAGGACAACGAAAAACGTTCAGACTGTTGCCAGCATGTTGATTCAACGGCCGATTGGTCTGATTCACATGACCCCCATTTGGAGCTACCGCCCGCCCCATATTCCGGATCGCCGGGTTTTAACGTGGAGGTTTGCCCACCATAAGCCACCCATTTAATCCATGCCGGGTAATAATCCGAATTGTCATCGGCATAAAGTGCCAGTGCCATGCCCTGTTGCTTTGTGTTGTTAATGCAAATAGTCAGACGAGCTTTACTTTTCGCTCGGGCCAATGCCGACAACAACATAGCTGCAAGAATTGCCATGATGGCGATCACCACAAGCAACTCAATCAAGGTAAAAGCTCTTCTCCTCAAATACGTGAGTCATACTGATGATTTTTTCATTGAGCCTTCATCCGACAAAATCTCTGCAGGCCTGATATTGAGCTGGTATAAGGACGGGTTACGCCAATCACATCACTGTAAGCGTGGCTGCTCGAAACAATAACCATGACAAAACTCTCATGTATGGAAATAATGCCGGCAGGCGGTTCTCAAAGTTCCCCAGGGGTTCAAAGCTTTCATTTATTAATTGGAATCCTCTGCGGAAAATCAGCTGGACTTGGTGATCTCGCTGAAAATCCAGGTGCGAGCGAATGTCCAATAATTTTTTACCGTGGAAACAGAAATGCCCAGGACCCCCGCGATTTCCTCGTTGGTCATCCCGGCGAAATAGCGCAGCTTGACCACCTCACTCTGAACTGGAAACTGCTTTGCGAGATCATCCAAAACTTCATGCACGGCCAGCAGTTGCCGGTCGGTGTCCGGGACTGATAACACCTGTTCGTTCATGTCAATTCGCTCGCATTCGCCACCGTGCCGCCGGGTAAGTTTACGACGCGCACGGTCAATGAGGATACGGCGCATGGCCTCGGCGGCGGCAGAGAAGAAGTGAGCGCGATTTTCAAATTTTGGGTTTTTGGTGCCCATCAATCGCAACCACGCCTCATGCACTAATGCAGTGGCCTGAAGTGTCTGCCTGGGCGCTTCCTTCGCCATCTTGCTGGCTGCGAGCAACCGCAATTCCTCATAGACGAGATCGAGTAGCTTTTCAGCAGCCTCGGGTTCGCCTTGCTCGAGAGCAGTCAACGGTAGTGTGGCGTCGCTCATGGTTTCATTTAACAACTGCGCTTGCGCTGAGCGTATCAGGATTACATTTCTCAGCTACCAATTTGATTTTAATATTCTGCTATGGCCTGACCGCGTTGTTTCCAGATGCCGGTTCAGGGTTAATTAGAGATGTAGCTTCGTTCATCAATACTTGAGAGAAAATCCAACCCTGCCAGTCGTCTCCTAAATCGTCACAGCCACGTTTGGGTAATTGATCTTGCATAAGTTCCAATCCTTTGGCCAACGCGGCTTTTGCCGCGTCATTCTGTTTGACTTGAAAATGCGCCATTGCCAAAACGGGATAGGCCTCAGCTTGAGCGTATAAGTATTCTGGTCCCTTCAGGGATTTCTGCGCGCATTCAATGGCGTTGGCAAAATGCCCCTGCCGATATTCCGCCAGCGCTTTGCTACATTGAAAGAAGGGCATTGCGGCCTCGTCCTTTCCGGCTATGACAGCGGTATCCGCCATTTCACTGACCAACCGCAAATCCACTCCTGAAGCTGGGAGAAGGAGGCAATCTTTGGCCATCCGGTCGGCAACGAACGGGTCGGATGTACCGGCAAAGTCCTTGAGGATGTTCTGGCAGAGGAGTTGATATTGCCCTTGGTCGCGTGTTTCGGCCAGCAGTGGTGCTTGCATGTGATAGTAACGAGAGTCTGTGGGATGGTATCTTAGAGCCAAGGCCATATCGGCCGCAGCCTCTTTCCAGCGGCTTCGTCGAGCAAGGTATTCCGCACGCACCACCAGACAACGAGCACTCTGCGCTGTGGAGACAAAATCCGGAGTAAGAAACTCGGTCAGTAATTGGTCTATCGCGGCGTACTTCTTCTCACCCATAAGGACCTGTAATAGGGAATGGAGTGCCTGGGCGACTTCGTAATGCTCGTCGCCGTAAACCTTTCGCGCCAATTCGAACACTTCGCGGTCCGCAGCTTCCGCCTCGGCAAGCTTTCCACGGGATTCCAGCGTCAAACCGAGTTTTCGATACGTTTTAACGTATTCAGGATGCTCCTTGGCCAGGAATTTGCCTTCAACGGAAAGCGCGTAACGCAGCAGTGTTTCGGCGTTGGCGACCTTGTCTTGCTTTCGGAAGAGGAAGGCGAGATCGCTCAATCCGACCGCCACGTTCAGGTGGTCGTGTCCGACGAGTTTGGATTGTTTATCCAGCGCTTCGCGGTAGCAGGACTCCGCCTCGTCGCATTTGCCTTCATTGAACAACACCAATCCCAGGTTGATCAGCGAGACGGCCACCAGCGGGTGTCCCTCATCGAGAAGTTTACGCCGTATCGCCAAAGCCTGTCGCGCCATGGCTTCAGCCTCCCCGTTCTTGCCTTGCAGTCGCAGAATGATTCCATTGGAGTCGAGTGAATCAGCGACGTCGAGATTTTCCTCTCCGAGCAGCTTTCGTCGTGTCGACAGAGCTTCCCGGCTTAATGTTTCTGCTTCGGCTGTTTTATCTTCCTCCAGCAATACACGCGACAGTTCGTTGAGTGAGGTGGCGACATCCGTGTTTTCGCTGCCGAAGTTCTTGCGCCGCGCCTTCAAAGCTTCGCGAAAAGCGGCCTCAGCCTCCGCAAGTTTGCCTTCCTGCCGAAGCAAAATGGCCAAGCCGTTGAGCGCTGTAGCCGTCTCGGCATTCTCCTCACCGTACAATTGTTTGTAGGTTGCCAGAGCGCCGCGTTGCATGGCCTCAGCCTTGTTAAAGAGCGCAAGCTCGCCATAAACATTGCCAATTCTGGTTCGCAACTCGGCCTCGACTGCCGGCTGATTTGTGAGCTGCGTGCCAACTCGCTCGGCTGATCTGTCCAGGATCTCCCGCAACATTGTCGTATCCCGGCCGAGGGCAACCGACGGTCCAACGCCTTGCAGCATGTCCTCGAGAAATTTCGTGACTTGCCGGCTCTTGGCCACTTCAGTTTGAGCCTTTGCCTTGTCGGCATCGGACTCGCGACGCGCCTGCCGTTCTTTGGCGAGCGACGCCGAAACGATAATCAAGCACGTGACGAAAAGCCCTGCGATGACCCCAATGCCGATGAACAGCAATTTGTTGCGAAGCACGGTCTTTTGAAATTTGTAAAGCGAGCTCGGTGGGCGCGCTGAGACGGGATCGTTGGCCAGAAATCGTTCAATGTCGAGCGCGAGACCGTTGGCCGTTTCATAGCGACGCGTACGGTCTTTCTCCAAGATCTTCATGACAATCCAGTCCAGATCTCCGCGAACCGTGCGAATCAACGTGGGCGGCTCGGAACAGCGGTGTTGCGCCACCGTTGTCAAATCTGCCTCAGTCATTTTGCTTAAATGTGTGGAAGGCCGAAGGGGCTCCTGCTCACGGATTACACGCCGGACTTCGTCAAGGCCAGCCTTGAGTAGTTCGCCAGCATCGAACGGTGTGGCACCGGTCAACAACTCGTAAAGCAGAACCCCCAAGCTATAAATGTCAGAGCGCGTGTCCACGTCCACGCTGGTCAGTGCCGCCTGTTCGGGGCTCATATAGGCAGGTGTGCCAATGAGCATCTCGAACGCCGTGAATAGCGTCTTGTCCGTTAATCGCTGGTTCGTGGTGGCTTTGGCAATTCCAAAATCAATCACCACCGGCAACGCCGCACCTTCCAGGCTGGTGGTCACCAATATGTTGGAAGGCTTGAGGTCCCGATGGATGATTCCCTTTTGATGCGCGTGTTGAATCGCCTGACACACCTGGATGAAAAGTTTCAACCGCTCCTCGGTTGTCAGCGACTTTTGATCGCAGTATTCCGTGATTTTGATACCACGGACAAGTTCCATGACGAAATATGGCCGACCGGATTCCGTCGCACCCGCATCGAATACCTTGGCGATGTTTGGGTGATCCATCAACGCGAGCGCCTGTCGCTCGGCTTCAAACCGGGCGATCACGCTTTTGGTGTCCATGCCCGGCTTGATGATTTTCAGGGCGATCCGACGACGAACCGGCTCCTCCTGTTCGGCCATGTAAACCACGCCGCAGCCGCCTTCGCCAATTTGTTGCAACAATTTATAGCGGCCAATACGATCGCCTGGTTTCTCGCCGACAGAAGCCCCCGATCTGGCTTCCATCTCAGGCTTCTGGGGGGATTGCTCCAGAAAATCGCCGATCCGATCATGCGCTTGTAGCAGCACTTCAACTCGCTGGCGCAGTTCCCTGTCACTGCCGCAAGCACGGTCCAAATATGCCCCTCGTTGGCCGGCAGGCAACTGGACGGCTTCTGTAAAGACAGCCACGTCAGGATTAGGGGAATCATTCATTACGTCATGCGAATCATCCCCTCCATGATTTTGCAAATCAAACGGAAAGGTATCGATTGCGAGCCTTTTATTTTCATTAAATCGCTCTTCTGGAACTTCATTCTGAAAATTGCGGCCAGTGAGGCCATAAATACAAGGCGAGATTTAATGGTTAAAAGGACAAAAGGATTGTGGAAATTTATGAGCCGCCGTCGTATTAACAAAAACAAAGCCCAGAGATGCAGAGTAGTTGGGGTCACTTACTGCACGATCAGGCTCGTCGGCGGGGAAACCAGTATTGCCGCAGGGAAACGAGGAGTGGTTAAAAGTCGTAAACTGAATCGCCCCCCCGAGTTACCTATTCAGTGTGTGGTGAGCGAGTCAAAAAACCTCCACGCCACATACGTCGCTTTCATCCAGAGAGTTCCGCCTGAGAGCGTTCGCACGTGGCGAATCCAATCAATGAATCGCCCAGCAGCATAATTAGTCGAAATCTCCCAGCCGCAATTCCTCCCGGCATTCCATCACCTTTCCCCGGCTCGTCTGGGCAAAAGTAACCCTTTTACCCAGCTCACTGGCCTCGTTGACAAAGTGAATTTTCATCCGGGTGCTACTGGCATCCAAAAGCGACTCCTCGCAATCCAGCTTGATACCACCCTGCCCAAGGAAGCAGCGAATATTCTTTCGTAGTTCCGGGCCTTTCTCGCCAAAGGCTCCCTCCCTGCCTACGCCCACTGTCCAGACCGGGTGAATAATCCATGGACTCCACGTAATAGACCAAGGCTCCGGCAGTCGTAAAAAGGCCACAAATGCGATGATGTATATCTGTCCAGAAAGGAATCCCCTGCTCCCACATGAACTCCTTCACCATCCAATCGTCCCCTTCCGAACACCCTTGTGAGATTGGGCCTTTCATTTGGCACCTCCAGCCAGGCTGGTCACCTGCTCCTCCCCGGTGGCACCTTCCACAGCTGTGGCTGCCAGGGGAGATTCCATATGGAGTTTGGGAAACTGCACGGGGATCACGTTACTCTGCCGATAGCTTTTTTTCGTAATCCTCCAGTGCGGGCACCTTGACTTGTACTGAACACGCACGAATCATCGTATGCCAGAGATTTTCTCTGGCAATGGAACCCGCGAACCCTCCAAAACTATTGAAGCCCAAGCATTCAAAACTTGGAGGCGAGGGTCGGAATTGACCTGGTTGCGCACCAATTATTGAGGAATTTGCCTTGTTTTCAGCAACAATCAAGCTATTCCCGACTTAATCAAAACGTATCCATTTTAATCCTTTTACTCACAGTTTTACACACACTTTGAAAAGTACAATTCTTAAAAAAATCATCGGCAAGGTAGAGCGAACCTAGGAGGATCTCTGACGGTAATGTCTATGAGGATAGCAATCGTCCTTTCAAGTCTATGATGGTCGGTGCCAGCGGCTATTTATTAAAGATGACGCCAGCAGCCTAGTTGCTTAGAGCTATTCGTGAGGTGTTCGTTGGCGGATCCCCATGAAGCCATCCTCGGAACTGGAAAGGCTTACGTTACAAGGAAATGGTTGATAATCTCGGAATCAGCACCGGGACCCTGCGCAGCTACATTCCTAACATCTTCGAAAAACTGCATTTTCACTGCCGCAGGGAAACGGTGGTAAAAATACCAAATAGCTCAGCGGTTTTCCTGGGCTGAGCTTCCGGGCACCTCCGCTTCCAGGTCTTTAATAATTTTGGAAACTGTCGGCCTACGCAATCCCTGGTGACGGAGGTCTGCCAGAATGGCTGGCCGAGACTGCCGGGTTGTGGAAGCGAACGTAGTTACACTATTGCTGGAATACACAAAAGGAGCCCGTAACTGCCTTACCTTTTGCGGAGTTCAGTGCGCTGCGCTTGTGCGCTGAACCATCCATGCATTATCATGCTGCGAAGTGAAGGTGGTAGAGCTGCATAAATTCACCTTGAGGATAGGTGCCTTGGTGGTTTCGTCCTGCCATTTGTGCATCTCTGCGTGACCGTCGGCAAAGGAAAAACCACAAGCCCCATCATGATATGATGCTGGCACGTCTTCCCAGGGAGCCCAATGCGCTAACAAGTTCGCATAATGACAATGCATGGTGCTAAGGGACTTTCGTGTAGGGTGGTTTTTATTCCAGGATTGGAGGAACACATGTTGCCCGGTTCTAAGCGACTCCATATCCTGGTCTCGTGCTTGAGGCAGCACGCCTCCTAAGAATCAGATGTTTCGAATCTTGTCCGCCGTTTCGTTCGGCAGTCGGACGACTGTCCAATGTTCATCGGCTGGCCGCTTCTGAAACCATTGACTCGCTGTCATTCGGATATACCCCGAAGGCCCTTTTTGATAGGAATTAAATTCATGGATCCAGCCGTCCAAGAGCAAGGCAATGTGGTGGGATACCCATACCAGGAAGAGGCCCGAATCAAGCGAAGCCGTATACTGACCAATCTGCGCCTGCTTGGCGGCATCCACCAGTTTTATGGACCCTGGACGATGGGAAGAATCGAGTAGTGCTGCCAACAGCCACGCCGGCAGATCGATCAAAGGAACGCCCACGGGCTTCGTTACGCCCGACAAGGCGTGAGATTTGCCAGCATGGTTGATGACGACGTATCCTGATGCCGGATTAGTCTGGGAATGGATGCCGACTGCCCCGCCAGCCAATGGAACCGGCTTTTCAAGTTCCGCCAAACGCATTTCAGCTGCCACGCCACCCAGGATTCCAGTCAAAGCCCAATTGCTTTTAATGGAATTTTTCCCGTAACTAAAATCCGGCGCGAGCATCGACAGGACAAAGGTGGTGCAGTCCATTCCCCGCGCCTGCGGATTTGTTTCGAATTTGCCATCGTATCTGAACCAAGCAAATTTCTCCGCTGACGCTGCGACCAGAGTCAATGTGCGCCCATACTTATCATTGGGCGGATCAAAATAATAGATAATGGGCTTTAACTCGCTTGCCGCCGACAACTTGAGCGGAATTGGAACCGGCCGGGCCGGACATGCCAAAGACACTGCCTTCGCGTCAGCGCTATCCACGTGAACCACGCCTCCCCTACTCAGCACGGCCTTGCATTGAATGGTCATCGCCAACTCGGAAGCGCGTGACTGGTACAACGAAAGGATGTGGCGCAACAGCAAATCCAGATCTTCCGCATACAGATTGCCTGCAGTACTGTACTTGGTGATGTCAAGCACCCGGCTTGAGTCCTGGCTCGCAACCGACAAATCCTCGTTCAGGTTGGGATTTCCCAGGACCAACAAAACCAAGTCGGTCGGTTCCTTGGTTCCGGACCACTGCAATTGATACCCTCCGTCGTTGATCCTGGCGGGTTTGATTTTCACGCTGACCTTATGACTGGCCTGGGTAGAAGAACGATTTTTGCCCTCCTTGGACCCGCTGCCGGCATTGGCTTGGTGCGGCGCCGCCGTGTGGCATCTCGCCAGTTGTTGTACCGTCGAGCAGTGAATCATGCCTGGCGGGCTGCTATCGGTGATCGCCTGCACAGAGGAAAGCAGCGGTGTGCTGCGACCGACGACCATCGGCCGGGCAAATCCCGCAGTCACAGAGGTAACAGTGGTGCAAGGTTTCAAGCCGGGACCGACTTGAGTGCACTTGTCATCAAATGGCGCCCCGATCAAACCGGACAGGCAAATCACCGCCTGCCCGTTTATTTTGAACGACGGTTTTCCGCGCCCCTTGAGCTGCACCGTGCCGCCGTGAGGGCACATCAATATGGAATCTTCAGTCAGGAAGTTCATTGTTCCTTGCCTTCCAAATCGCTTCAGCTCAGCCTACAGTCACCTCACCCTTGAAGGCAGCCGCCTTGGCAACCTCCATCTGGCCCTGGATCTCAACCCTGGGACTTTTGACCTCAGCATCGGAGGGAGCTACCAATCGCGCCTTGCCCCCCGCCAGCCGCAGTCGAGCTCCATCCGACTGAGCCGCTGACGGACCAAAATCGATCTGCGTCGCGGCACAGGCAATATCGGCTGAACTGTCGCCCTCCTCCCATTGATTACGGCGCTCGTGCAGCGCGCCAACAATCACCGGCAGGGCGCCATCAACAATCTGGACCAATACCAAGTCACCGACCCGCAACCGGGTGTAAAGCGCCACTTCGTTCTCACGCACAAAACCCGGAACGACACGCGCCGCCTTGAGCAGCGCGTCGGCGGGCTTCATGGACCAATTGGCCGCCTCGGTGAGCTCGGCTTCCAGGTTCTTAAGAGCTCCGGCAGCGGGGGGCTTGAGCCCAAAGAGCCTTTCATTTTGTTTGGCCGGCACCTGGGCGCATTCCGCCAGCAGGATCCTTGGCGGCAGCGGCGCATGCGCAGGCCTTTGGGCTCGTGGATCGTCCACTAACATCAATCGCACCGTGCAGTTCCATTGGTTGTTTTCGTTCGCGATTTTGATTTCAATCTCGCGGCAGAAGGCGGTCGCACCACCGTTGGCCAGGCGGACCGAAATGGGCCGCTTCGGAAAGCTGGCTCCCCTAGGCAATGCGATATTCCTGCCTTGTGTGTCCAGCAACTGACCCATGAGCAGATTGAGATCGGCGTCAATGAGTTGACCCAGCGATTGCTTCAGGATGCAGCCGTCCTCCGGGCCTTCGCGGGCATCCAGAGACCAACTCCCAGCCAATGGCAGCACGAGGTTTTCGCTTTTCTCGTTGGGCAAATGAAAACGAAAGCGCCAACGATCCTGCCTGGAAGCGTCGTTGAGCATCTCCGCGGCAACGCCGGCCAAAGTCGGCAGCCGTTCACCCAGCCAGCCGATCAGCCGCTGTTCCGTGGCACAGGGTGACTCGCCTACCGGCAACATGAGGCAGGCTCCTCGCGGCCAGGCACCGTCCTCGTAACTGGCGCTACCTTCCATGGGTGCGTCCAAGCCATTGGGTTGTTGCCAACAATGGGCCAGGTTCAGGCGGCGCGCGGCTTCCAGCACTTTTTCCTGTTCCCCGCGCTGGATCAGTTGCAACTGGGTTGGCGGTATTGGAAGCGCAGGGCCGATGGTCGTCAATACCAGCCGGTCGTCCCGGTGATGGATGGGTTGCAATGGGCCGATGTCCACACCACCAACCGACCAGCTCAATCGTGACGCGGGTTGCAACTGCTCCTGGGTAAACGAGTTTACTCCAAGCACATTATAACCAGGATAAGACCCGAGCCGCAGCCGGATGATTGCCTCCTTCAGCGGTGCGATTTTCCCGTCTGAGAATTTGAGTTGCATGCCGGGATGTTACATCAAGGCTGGGGGAACGCCTTGCTGGCTGGGCGCTCCCAACTTCCAGGCGCTGAGGCCTTCGAATACAGCTTCATCGGCTTGAAGTTTTGATTCTTTTTTACCAAAGGACATGGTGTCCCGGAGCGATTGGTGACCAAGCAACCGGTCGTAAGGGAAGGACCTGTCATAGGCGCTTTTCGCCAAGTCTCGCAAGGATTCCGTTCCTAGATGGAGAAATGCCCCCTGGGCAAGCCAGATGGCGCCACAAGCCTCTGCCACCTGATTCCCGCCTTCGACAGTAGCGCCAAAAAACACGACGTCTTTACGACTGGACCGGCGTCCGTCGTTCAAAATGATTTGGTTGATAGGACTACCGGGCTGTGCCGTTTGGCCCGCGCCATCCAAAGTTGTGGGCGCGAAAGCCTCTGACACCCGCTTAAACAGCGATCCCGCCTGATTCTTGTCGCCATCCGAAGCTCTTGCCGGACCGGCAAACTGCACCTCCTCAAAGTATTTTTGTTTGTTCCATTTCAAGTACGCATGTGAAAGCAGCATGATTTTATTGTTCTTGCTGTCCTCTAAACAACCATTCCACGCATAATTTTGGGGGTCGCTCTTTCCCCAGACAGAAAGGACTCCACTTTTGGCGTAAAAGCCACGGTAGTGCCTGCGCCGATGCCGCTAAAACCAAAGGATGGTCTTCGCAGATTGAACCGTGTGTTGTGCAAATGAAGGTTCAAGATTAACCCCGGTCAAGTCAAGCGTAGCGCCGCCCGAATTGGCAGGCGTGATCTGGATGCTTCCAGATTCACGCAGGTCTTCTTTGGTCCAGGTGCTGAACGCCTCGGTACTGGCTTGGTCCATGCTGAACTCCACCACAAAGACAAGGCGCTGATAGTAAGCCACAGCGCTTCGATACCCGTTTCCGTCGGGATTGCTGAAGGAGAACGGCAAGGCTAGGTACCAACCGACTATCGGCGCGTCGTTGATTCTGGCGTTTTTATGATTGAAATTGTAAGGCATAGGTTGTGTTAGTTTTAGATTGTTGGCCAAATACGTTGCAACTTGTTGAGGGGGTAAATTTTATTGGCAGCCTGCCATTGAATGTTCTGGAGGTTGACCTGATCGATCGAATCAAATGCTACGCCATTCTGCCGATACCCCGCGGTGACTAACTCTGCTCTTGGCTGGCATGAAACTGCGGCCTGCACCACAGGTCCTGGAATGGGTGCGCCCCCTTCTAGACGATCAAACATTCCTGCTGTAAGAATCCGGCTTTCCAGCAAGTGCGATCCTACCAGTAATGGTGCGAGCGCCGCGTAATAGGAATCCTTTTGCGTGGAGCTGAGTAAAGTAACACCGAATAACTTCTGAATTTTAGGGGTCACGTCCTTCTTCAATTCCATGAGTTCGACCAATTCCATGCCCGATAGGTAGCACAGCAAATCAACCGGGTCCCAAGGCGCGCCGTCAACGGAACTCGACAGCGTCGCGACCAGGAGTGACGGAACATTCTTCGCGTCCGGTGGTGGTGGATTAACAAAGTAAATGGGATAGGAGGCGCAGAAGGTGGATTTTTTACCTGCCTGCACAATGCCGGCAATAACCGTATCTGTATCCGAGTTGAGCTTCGCCAAGGCCCCATCGTGGTGGGCATGCGCTTCCTTGGTGAGCCACAAATAGGCGGGCGGTTCCTCGCAATTATTGGGATTCCTCGAATCATATTTGGATACACAAGCCAAGGAGCCTGTTGCCTGGTCCGAAACGTGGTCCGCCAGAGTCTCATTGAAGACCGTGATGCGGCTTCCCTTTTTCCCCTTATGCATTTCGATGAGCCGCTGGACCTGCGTCACTTCCACCAGGTAATCCTTGGCGTCCATCAGGCTAAAGGCAAGGTCCTGCCAATACTTCACACGCTCAGTCAGCTCCGCCTTGGCTAAGTCTGCATCCTTGGGAAGAGGGTAAATTTCGTGCAGCGCGACTCCCTTGACACCGCAGTCCAGTTGTTCACCCGGTTGCGCCATCAATTGCCGTTTATCAGGTGATTCCCAACCCGGCACAGCGCCAATGGCCGTAACCATTTCCAGCAGGATGGGCACACTCAAGCTGGTATCATATTGGCCCAAGGGCGACATTTCCGGTTTAGCTCCCAGCAACATCTCCGCAAACAACAGGGCTCGCAGGTTGCCGCGCTCCGGCGCCAAGGTGGCGCCTTTCTCGGCCAGCGCGTTGACGATGTTCGTGCGCAGGTTGTCGAAATCGGCCCGATCGCTGACGACTTCCTGGATGGCCGCAGCCCTGTCCGGTTGAGCTCGCAGTTGTTCCGGGGAGTAGCCACCGATCAAGTCCTCGTAAGCCTGCCTGGACCTGGCCTCCTGCTCCGCGTCCGTCGACGAGGGAGGTGTGGCCGACCCGGCTGGTTCTTGAGGAGATGAAACTTCCGCGGACGCTTTTGGTTTTTCCACGCTGGCGACGCTGACGGTTTGCGTCAAGGTCGCCGCGGCTGATTGCCCCTGTGTCTTTGGGGCCGAGACCTGTTTCTGTTCCAGTTTGGGATCGGGTATCCCGACAATGGAGCCGGCGACCACAAGCGTCATGCCGGGACTAATAGTGTCCAGCGACCGGGCATAGTGCTCCCGGGCGCGTGTGAATTGCCGGATGATGGCGTCTTTGCGTTGGTCGATGCCGGCGCTGAGCGCGGCGTCCTCCACGGTCGCCCACCCCTTGTTGTAGGCGGCCCGGAACGCGTCCGCCAATTCGACACCTTTGAGGTCGCGATTGAGCCCCGCCAATACCGTACCCCACAGTTTATGGGCGCTGCCCTTGGCCTCCTTGGCAGTCCCCGCCAGCGTATCGTAAGTGAGGGCCTCATTCCCGTAGAGATCTTCAAATGGCCGGTACCCCTCGCGAATCTCCTCAATGAGCCGACTCATTTCCAGGAAGATGTCGTGACCTTCCTTGATCCCCCAGGCTTTCAGCCGGTCAAACCGTTCCAAGGCGGCCTTCTTGAGATCATCGGCAGTGTACTCCTGTTTCGGATTTCGAGCTAACTCCGTCTTTAATGTCCCGCGGCGGCTCAAGGCCTGGTAGAACTTGATCAGCGATCTTCCTTCCTCCCCAGCGTGGCTTTCCGCAAATTGCCTTGCCAGTTCCTCTTTTTCCTGCTCGTAGGTTTGCTGGTCTTCCTTCCTTTTTTCCGCAGGCAGGATGGCGATGCCCGTCTTGCCGGCGTACAACTGGGCGTGCAATTTCGGGGCGATACCTTGTTCGGTGGTTTCCTTTCCCGCCACTTTTCCGAAAAACCAGACAATGATGAACGCCAGAAGCGGTTCGCAACACACCAGGCGATACACTTCGTTGGCGTGGCCCGTGTAATCCCGAAACAAATCATCGATGGACTGGTCGGGCAGCAAACATGCCTGGATTTCACCGTTCACATCCTTGGCACGGATGGCATCGAGGGACATCCTGCCCGCGAATGTGGTGAGCATCTTTCCCATCCCGTCCGCCAACTCTTTTGAAATAGGCTTTAGCTCGGGACGTTTTCCGAAGATCTCCTGGAGCGATTTTAGCCTATCTTCCATGGGCGGAGGGGAGGGATCACGCATCCAGGCGAGCAAAGGGCGGTTGATTTCCGGCGCAAACAAAGCTTCCCGCAGGACGTCTCCCGTCACACCCGGCTGGCCTTCCAGTTGGGCCTGGCTCCAGTAGAGCGCCGCCAACGTTAGGGCCTGGTCGAACTTGGGATTCCAATACGGACGCAGGCCATCCAAGTGATCCAGCAAATCCTTGAACAAGGAGCCACCGATTTGGCGCGCATCGCCCCCCTTCTCAAATGCGGCGATCAACGGTTTTGCGTCAGCCAGGGAAATGGTTTTGTTCCACTCCGGCAGCGCCGAGGCGGGCGCGCTGATGCCAAAGGTTCCCATGAATTTTCCATTGATCACGGTCGTCTTCCGGCCGTAGACCAGTTCGAAACCGATTGCCTTGAAGGCGACCTCGCGGTTCATTTCGTTGGGGATTACAACCCGTCTGTTGTCAGGGCGGGAAAGCGAGAACTTGCCGAGCACGCCGATGTGCCTTAGGGAATTATTGAGTGTGGGCATAGGATTTGGGGTTTTGGGTTAGCTTCAAAACCTGTCGGGGATATCATCTCCCTGCAGGCGGTTGATTTCCTCCTGGGACGCGCGGAGGCGTTCTTCCTTGGTCAGTTTGGCCAGGGTTTGCTCCGAAAAACCGCGGGCCTTCCACTGGTCGTAAATTCGCTCGGCCTGGCGCATTAGGCTGATTTCCCAGAGTGTCCGCACGTCGCGGGCATTGCCAAAGCGCTCCTCCAGGCGCTGGCGGCGTTCGACGAGGGCGCTGATGACGCGGGTGGCTGCCTCATCTTCCATGACAAAACGGCGTTCCGCCGCGAATCGGCGAAAGATTTCAACCAGTTCCTCGTTGGAGTAATCCGGGAAGTCCAGGTTGCGATTGAAACGGGAGGCCAATCCCGGGTTGGCGCCCAGAAAACGTTCCATTTCCTTGCGATAACCGGCCACGATCACCACCAGGTTCCCGCGCATGTCTTCCATGGCCTTGACGAGGGTATCAATGGCCCGTTGACCAAAATCCTGCTGGCTGTCCGTCGCGAGGCTGTAGGCCTCGTCAATGAACAGGACGCTGCCACGCGATTTGCGGATGATTTCCTCCGTCTTGGCTTCGGTCGCTCCAATTACGGAGCCAACCAGCCCGGCGCGATCCGTTTCCACGAGTTCGCCCTTGGACAGGAAACCAAATTCACGATAGATCCGGGCAAGGATGCGCGCGACACTGGTCTTGCCCGTGCCGGGATTGCCGTGAAAAATCTGGTGCAGGGCAATCCTCTGGGTAGGCGTGCCGTCCTGCTGATGCCAGCGCTCAACCATCAAATATTTGTGCAACCGCCGCACTTCGGACTTCACCTCTTCGAGGCCGACCAGCGCATCGAGTTCCTCCTGCCAGTGCCGTTCGGGCTCTGTGCTCGTCCGGGCTGGGGCGATGGTCTTTGAGGGCCAAGCCTGGGTACCATCGAAATGCCCTACCCCCAGGCGGTTCTCGGCGAAAAGATCTCTTACCAAAGGGAGCGTCCAATCCACAGGAGAGGCTTCACCTGAAGCGATCCAGCGAAGGAAGCGATCCTGCATTTGTTCCGGGGCACCGCCGTCTCGCTCGTATTCCCTCAAGCCGCTGCCGATCTCCGCAATTTGGGTGATATTGAAACCAGACTCGATTGGTTCCGCGCCAACCTTGGTCAAAACCCGGCGCTCCAATTCGCTCCCGAGCACTGGAAGCAGCGGTTCCTGCCGGTAACTGCTATCTCTCTTGGCCAAGGCCAGGCACAGGCGAGTTATATGTGCCCAGGTAAAGGGTTCGCGCAATCCCTCCACCTTTCCTCTCAGGCTTTGGAGAAATTCCTGCGGGCTCATGGATTTTGAAATCGGGGTGGTCATGGCAGGTCAAATTGGTAAACTTGCTGGCCCGGGCGCCTGGTGCCCAGACGAAAGGATTTGATGGGGGTTTTTCCCAACACGCAGCGGGGACGGTATTCCCAGCGCTCCAGGCGAGTGGCAAATGGCTTCTGGTAGAGGGCATCATGAAATTGCCAATGCCACCCGGTTGACAACGCGTTCCAGGAAAACGGCTCATCGCGATCTTCGACCGGGGCCACTAGGCCGGCTGGCCAGTCCTGTTCCGGCCAGGGAACTGATTTCACCAAGTCTAATAAGCCGGCTTCCGTTACATTTTTCTCCCAATCATCCCGGTCCATGTCCTGGAGACAAGCTGGTACAGACGGCAGCACGACGCGCACCGGCGAGCGGGGCAGAACATGACGCGCAGAAAGAAAACAGGCTACCTCCCCCGGGACAATCGATTTTTCCGTCCCGCGCCCCGGCAGGGAAAGAAAGCCATCGATCGCTGATTCCACGTCCATATTGGCGGCATTGGCCGAATCGGCCAGGCATTGTTGCCATGTGATTCTTTTATCATCCTTGGTTTTCTCATCCTCCAGGAGCATCCCAAGCCTTTTCCAAGTCAGTTCGCTCTCTAGGAGGGTAATGGATTTCCTGCCGGCAAAAACTTCGCGAACGTTCTTGAAATTATTGGGCGGGACAGAACGTTGACTTTCCGAAGCGTCGCTGGGACGGCAATCCAGGCCGGCCTTTCTGCAGGCGAAACCAGCCAGCCATTCCTGAAAAAACGTCAGCCTACCTGTTTGCAACCAAATCCATTTGGGTTCAGCCGAATCCGCCGTGGCCGGGAAGCCTTCCAGTCGAAATTCACCATTCAAGCCATCCAGGATGAGAAACCACAGGGGATTCGGCTCGTCGGCGTTTGGACCAAATACCAGCCGCTGAACGGCCGATGCCGACCTAGCTCCACGCAATTGCCGCGCCGCCTCCAAATAGAATTGTACGCGCAAATTGTCCGCACTTGGAAATTCCGGCACCAGATCGAGAATGGCGTCGTCATTCTTCAATACGTGCTGCCAAAATTTGTTTTGTCCGCTTCCCTGGTTGGCCGGCTCTTTCTGGTTGCACTCGCAGCGGAGGTGAAGCGGGGATATCCAGCCGGCTGCATTTCCAGGTAGATCCTGCATCGCGAACTCAAACGTCGCCTCATCCTGAATCCCACCAGCCTCCGCTTGGGGCGCTAGCTTGTAGAGCCCTCCCGAGGCAAGCTGCAGGTGATTGGTCCACGCCGGATCAAGACGCCAAACCGATTTGTCTTCCTGGAAGGACAGGGCAATTGAGTTTGGAAAATCGAAGCTGCCCGGGCGCACAAACCAAATCCAGTTTGAAACTTCGTCAAAAAGGGATCCGGGCTGAGGACATGTATATCGCCTGTACGCCCTGTTCCCCTGGCATGCCTGCGCAGGCTCGTCTTGATCCGGGCCTTCCCAGCACTTTTTGACATCCGGATCGTTTTGCAGGTCCAATGAGGTCCGCCAGGCGAACCAGCCGCCCTGCGGGAATTTCACCGAATTCCCCGTCGGTGGGCGCAGAACAAGATGGAAGGCCGTGGTTATCACGTGGGTTAAGGATTAGGAATCATGTCGATGAGTTTAGGGGTGAGATTGTCCAACCTCTCTTCCAACTGCTCCAGCTTGGAAACTACGTCACTAAAGTCCACTGTCTTATGCTCTTCAATACTGGACGAGGCCTTTTTGAGATCATCATCATCAACGCTCTTCAGCTGCTCTTTAATCCCACCTAGTTCTTGTTGGGCAGCATCAGCATCTTGGTTGTTCTTGCTTTTTTTATGCTTGTCTAAAAGATGCTTGCATTCTTTGCAGCGATTGTTCAGACGCTTGGAAATCCCTTTCAGGGTTTTAAGTTTGTCGGATTGCTGAATGTTGTTGGAGGAAGCGAGCGCTTTGACTACGTCCTGGTAAGCTTCCCGAGCCCCTTCCATATCCTCTTTTGCGGTTTCGCTGTAGCTCCTCGCTTCCGATACTCGATTAGCGGCTGTGAAGGCTGCGTTGTTGGCCTTGCTAACAGCTTCAACCACTTGGTTCGTCAGCGGTTCAACCGAAGTCAACCAAGTTTTGAGGCTCTGCAAGCGGGTATTGTCTGTCTGCCAAGCATTGCTGATCCTCGTATCCAAACCATGTACTTCGTTCGATGCGTTCGCGGCATAGTTGGCTGCGTGCTGAGCATACGTATGGGCGTTTTCCTGATGTGACTTCGCTTCGCGGGCGCTTTTTGCAGCGTCCTTTACGTCAGCTTGTAATTTATTGGGAATGGGCACAGGAACAAACTTGGACAGGCCGGCGGTCACAACCACAGCGGCTGCTGCTGTCCACCAATACGTCCCAAGCCTGGGCTTGGCGTAAACCGGCTTCTGCCTTTCTGTTTTCAGGCCTGCAACCGAGTCCTCAAGTTTCTTGAACTCCGTAATAAGGGCGTCCAAATCATGCTGCAATTGGGCCGTCTTGCCGGTTGCGGGTTCCTTCTTTCCCGCCGGGGGCTGGGAAGCCGAAGTTTTCATGGTCGCCAACGCCTCCTCCAGACGTTTGATGGACCTGGCCAGGTCTTCGAGCCGGTCATTGTCTCGCGGGTTTCGAGACATCCTATCTAAGTCGGCAATTTTCTGGTCGAGAATCCCAACATCGCCCTGCAGAGTTTTGTTGGCGGAAATAAGCTGGCTAATCTTCAGGTCCAGGGCCTTCAGCTCATTCGACCGGATGATGTCGCCCCGGACAGCCGCGGGTTCGCTGGGTTTGGTGGCAGCCGTTATGGTCGGGGATGGCTTCGGCTGGGCTGCAACAGCGGCCGGCATTTCCGTCGCCGCCCCGCGGGCGTATAATTGCTCCACCAGTTGCCGCGCATCCTCCAACGGAGTTGTAGGCAAATCCAGTTTCCAGGCCGTTGGGTCTCGCTGCCTCAAGCAAACCGCAGCCAATGCGGGCTTGGCCCAGTCGAGGTCGGAGCCATTACAGAAAGCAAAGGTAAAAAGCGTGCAGGCCTTTCTTTTTTCCCCGGGCAAGGCGGCGAACGCCAGTTCCATCAATCGCCTTACCTGGGCATCGGCGGACGGCAGCTTGAGGATTTGGGATTGGCCCTTCAACAACGGCGTAACGATGCGTGCGATCATCTCCTTTTCCTCTGATGAGAGGGAGAGATCGGAGCGCGCTGGGGGAAGCTTCCCTGTGGCCGGCGGACACTGAACATTATGTTGCGGATTTTCAATGAAGCTCGCGGCAAACTCAAAAAAACCGCCGGCCTCCACTGCGAACGGATCGAAGTTGAATGCCTGGTAATCGTCCTCTGTCAGGGCGATGACCAAACGCGCCGGTTGATCGGCTTTCGCCACCATCACCACCTTCCAAACCAGGAACATCTCTTTCTGTTCGCGCGAAGCCCAATGTCCACACTCCCAGTCACCGATGCGGACATCAATTGGCTTCGAACCAAAGCAGTTCAGCAACAGCTTGGAAGCCTCGGTGTCCAGAGTTTCCGGAAACCGCAACGCTGACTCCTGCATTTTTTGGAAATCAGGACCTTGGGTCAATCGACCATAGATGCGCGATGGGAATTTCCTCATGACCGGTATCAAGACCTAGCTTTTTAAAACAAGATACTTCGTCTCATTGGTGAATTTGATACCTAGTGCAGTGCTTAACTCTTTTTTATAGTTTTTCATCTCGGCATCGCTGTCCACCCCGGGCGGCAGTGGCAGTTTCAGGACCTCGTTTCCTGGCGGCGTCTCAACGAGACGTCCTTGCAGCGCTGCGAGCGGCTCCGCCAGGTTTCCCAGTGCCACGATGCGCTCCCCGGCACTTTTGAGTAAATCATCTCTCCAGTCGCCGGCCAAGTCGATCCGTTGTTTCGGATTCTTCTTGGAATCAAGAATACGGTCCCTCTGTTTTCTTCCCTCCACTTTGGGTGGGCTCGAATTTTGATCTGTGTTGGCCACCGATGGTCTGGAGTCGAGCGGCAGCGTCAATTCCGCCAATGACATTCCCAAATCCTCGGCTCCGTCCTCGTGTTCTTCCTGTTCCAGGCGGCAGTGGGCCTCATACAGGTTCACAGCCATTTGATCGAGCAAGTTGCCGAGCTCCTTTTCTTTCGTTTCCTTTTGAGCCTTATGGTCACTTTCGAACACAGTTTTCATTTTTCGCATGAATTTTGGTTCTTGTTTTTCCTTGTCGATGGTCTTTGAGAGCAAATCCACTTCCTCCAGCAAAGCCTTTGCCTTTTCCAAATGTGCGTTGATAACGGAAACCTGGTTCTTGACTTCGGTCAACTGTCCGTACGCCTTCTCCAACGATTCGGTCAAATACTGTTGCAGCTTGAGCTCGTACGCCGGTCGCATTATTTGCATGCTCCATTCGGCGACTTTGAGCGGCATCTTCGGATCGTAGCTCTTTTTGGCCAGCTCCTGATTCGCCGAAGTGAGGAAGACCTGGAAATGACTCGCCTTCTGAATGACCGCTTCCAGGAAGGGGCGCAAACTATTGAAAAGCTCCCAGAGCCTTTTCTGCACCTCACGGTTGCAGTTCACGACCGGGTTTCGGCGCAAACAATCGAGTATGCAGTCAACCGCGTTGGACTTTGACTTCGCCAGTTCCTCCAGGCTGAAATTATCCGGCAACAACTTCAATTCCTCAGGGGTAGTGGCAAGATAGACGTCAGGGCCAAGAATCTTATCCGCCTTATTGATCACCAGAGCCACCGGGACTTTGGACCCTTTTGCTGAACTCTTGGTTCCGAACCTATTGAGCAAAACCCGGTACCAGGCACCTATCCTGTCCGCGTTAATTGGCTCAATCAGTTTGCCGTCGTTGCCTGGCGCGGAAGTGTAATCCTTCAGGTAACGGTCATCCAACATGAACCAAAGGATCTGGGTTTTTGTTAGCAAGGCCACCAAATCCTTATTTGGTCTTGCGTCCTCAAGTTCGGCATCCCCGCCTTTGTAATCGGTGATGCGGAGTGGAATGACAATCTCCTTGGCCCCGAGGTCCAAGTTGGCGGGAGGATTGCGCAAATAAGTGAATTTGGCGTCGAGTTGTTCCTGGCCGGGAGTATCGGAATTTCCACCTTGCTCCAGGGTCTTTTCTATCTTGTTGACATAATGCAACGTATTGGGCTCAAACTGGATTTGCCGGTGTAGCAAGACCGAGCTTTCGCGTGCACTAGGTTGTAACGATTTGTAGATTGAATAAAAAAAGCTGGTCTTCCCGATGCGAGTGCTTCCAATGGCCAGGAAATCCACGGGCGAAAGCACATTATACCCGTCCACCGGCGATGCCACTTTATATTCGTTTTCCATCAGCTTGAGGGAGGGCAGTACACTGTCCGGCTGTTTGCGAATTCGGGCGGGGGAATCCTCCAGCCACTGCCATTGTTTGAACAAGTGCGCGGCAAATTTCCTGAGGTCGAGATCGGCCTTTGGCTGGTTAACCCAATGCAGGAGCGTGGCCTCGATGGGGAACGGGATGGAATCCGTGTCACGGTCAATGATCGTAGTGGTGGAGGAGATTCCCCGGGCGTCGGTGCGCGACAATTCCTGTAATTCCAAACGCGCGGCCGGCACACTGGCGGTAGAGGATTGTTGTGGCATTCGCGCACGACGACGCTCGCGCCACAGGCACAGGTGCAAGAGGTCGGTGGCGGTCAAGGGCGTGCTCGGGTCGAGGGCCTGAAGGTCAAAGGCGTAGATGTCCTCGTTCAATAAGGGCTTGCACATGATATGCAGCAGGAACTCCTTGGTGGAAAGGGTGTAGTCTTCATCGCCCGAAGCCCCGGTCAATGAGACAAGTTGGTTCGCCGTTTCGTGAGTATGGCGCTCGATGGCGGAGAGGTTGGTTTGCTTGCGCTCCTCCGCCCATTCCGTATAAAGCTCGCGATTGTTGATGCGAATACTAAAACCGCGGGTGCTCGAGAGCGCGAGGTCCGCCACCAGGGACGTCAGTGAATCCGAAGTTTTGAGCAGGTTAATCCAAATTTCCAGGTCAACACAGAGATCGGCTTGAATGGCCGGGGCAATTTGGCGCGTGCCCGTATGGGCATCCAGTTGGTCGAAATACCGGCGCAGCTTAACAAACATTTGATGGGAACAAGGCTGGATCGGGCTTTTTGGCTTTCTTTCTTCAAGTTCCTTCCTCAAGTCCTCCCCATCTTGTTGAAATTCCTTCCCGACTTGAGTCACGACGACATTGTTGGTTTGGCTCATACTACAAGTTCTTTCCTTTCGATGTAAGTTGGCTGGCAAGGCTTGGCGCGTACAAAAACGGTGAGTCTTTTGCTGGTTAGGTCCTTCGACTTCAGTATCTTGCCCCGATCCGAAAATGTGAATTGGTAAGGTGGACCTCCATTCATTGGTTTGACCTGTTCCAACACAAACCTGAAAGCGTCAGGAATCTGCTCAAACGACACTTCCGTGGGATGGGCCTTCACCCACCAATTTGGGCTGGCGATGATTTCCGCGAAGCTAAGCCCGATAACCAGGGAGCCATCCCCCATAAGCTCACCAATGGAGTCATTTAGTTTAATCTCCAGAATCCAGAACGTCGGAAGCGTGGAATCCCTGATTTGGATGGTATGCCCGATTTCTGTAGGTGCCAGATCCGGCACATCTGCCAGTTGCCTGACTAATGCCTGAAAGGCACTTGCCTGCTGGTTCAAGGCCTCACTTAACGGGGCAAGGTCTGATTCAGTTGGCGCCGCAAGTTCGCCGTTATTCCGCCAGTTTACGCTGTTAAGCAGGTTGGGTATCAATTCGCTTGTATCCCGGCGCACACCGGTCAGAAAAAGCCTGGCGGCATCGATAAATTGACGGGTGGCATGGCGATCCAGAGTGCCGGCAAAACGGGTGGCATGAAAACGTGAAAGGATCAATTGCGTCAGTACCGTTCTTTTACGTGATTGGGCGGTGCGGTCCTGGCATTCATTTTCAATCATCTTGGGGAGCGCTTTTGACAGGGAGTCCACTGACTTGCTCATCCCTTGGACGGCGTTCTCGCATTTGTGCTGAAAACGGGAACAACTGCCCACAAACATGCAACCAGGGATGAACGAATCGTCTGTTTTCCAACGCTCTGCCTCTCTTTTGATTCTTCCAATTGCAAAAGTGTGGGGAGACTTGGCGGGGTCGGTGGTGACCGCCAGGTCAGGCCAATAGCAGGCCGGCAATCCCTTGGTGCCGGGGGGCATTTCCTTGGGCTGCGCGGAGCCGGGCTCGGGGTGGAACACATGAACCAGATTCCACTCTGCATTGTCCCGCCAGCCAGCCAGTGAGAGGTTTACCTTGCGACGGGTTCGGTTAAATAAAACGCGGCCAGAGGCCGTCACGGCGCGAAACGGACCGATGATCAACTCAACCGAGTCCTGGCCGTCAGGGTTGGGCTCGGATACAAGCGGGACTTCATTGATGGCAGATTCTCCAGCGGCCGTGATAAGGCCGCCTCCGTCGAACGCTTGCCAACCAACCGCGAGACCATCCTCCACCCACTCTTCCAATGCCCAAAAATGATTAGCAGATAATGGATCGTCATCCCGCCAAATTACCTTTTGCGCCTTCAGCATTTCCCACATCCCTTGGGTTCCCGGTTTCTGCACCTCTGGTTAACCTTCCTCTTAGCCAATCTGCACTATGTGAAAAACGCGTAAAAGACCCCGCAATCCACACGAACTGCCTGGCATTAGAAGCGGCCACGAAAGACATCCCAGATAACTCGGGTATTCATCTCTCGATTTTTCCTTTTGTCAAACTATCTTTTAGCTCCTTGTCCATTCCTTGCCTATAACGATTGCGCCTCAGCCGAGAAAGCTAAGAGAGACGAAAGTTTACGTTACTCGTGATCCGGTTCTGTGGCTGGCGTCTCGAGTTGTGCCTTACATTAGCGCAGCAGCAAAGAAGACCGCTGGTTCAAAGGCCTATGTTGCGGTTGCATATTTCGGCGAGGGCGCAAGCCATCTGCTCCCTTTGAACAAAGGGGCTACCCTCGTTGTAAACATCGCCGCCCAACTCGCCATTTTGGTTAAGACCCATGCCCCATAAGCTGCCATCGTTCATCAGAAACAGGCTGTGAAAAGCTCCACTGGCGATCGAGGTGACGTTGCTCCCCACAATCTGCTCGGGCTGATTGATACCGTAGGGAGCGTTCACAGTGTAAGTTCCATCCCTTAGCTCACCATAATAATTTCCGCCTGTCGCCCACAGGCTGCCGTCGCTCTTGAGAAACAGGCTGTGGAAGCTGCCTGGAAACACGTTCCAATGCCAGCAAGCTTGTCTCCTGAGCAACGCCAACAACTTCATCGGAGGAACATTGGGTTGTCGCACCGCAAGGTAACAGCAGAGCTCTTGAAACTGATAAAGCAGTTGCGTTTGGTCGATGGCATGACCTTGGAAGAGGTTTCGTTAATGACCGGAATTTCTCAGGGACGGATCAGCGTCCTGTGCCGGAAGGATTCTCCTCTGCCTGTCCCTAAAATTGACAGGCATGTTTTCGAAGTCCTGGTCCAGCGGATTCAAAAATGCTCAGCAACAGGTCACCTCTCCCAGACGCAAGCTGAGGAATTATTGAGGGCAGTCAAAAAGGCGAATCCGAACTCGGAACCTCTGGTAGAAAATGGAATCGTTTGAGAGCAGAATCGTTTTTAATCACATTTATTTTCCTCCTACATAATTCTTATTATGAGCAATAGTCATCTCATTTCCCCTACGGAGGCTTCCTTTCTCAATTTGAAGCAACTGCCTGCCTGCCTAAACCCTGAACAAACAGCCGCCCTTTTGGGTCGTCGTCCTGAACACATTCCCATCCTGGTGGAGGGCGGCTTTCTCAAACCCTTGGGGGACCCACCAAAGAACGGGGTCAAGCTTTTTGCAACCTGTGAGCTGAAGGAAAAAATGCAGGATGTAAAGTGGTTGGATCGTATCAACCGTCACCTGAGCCGTCATTGGCAACAGAAGAACTCCAAGAAAAAACAAGGGCACGGCGACAGCGTTTTGCCAACCGAAGAGGCGATGTCCTTGGGCATTGCCCACGTTCCAGTGGTGACCAGTTCCTGATGAACCCTGCGGAGGTGTTGGTTGGTATTGCTCTGTCTCATCCAGCAGCTTCCTATGGTCTGAAAAAGTCGCATTTCCTGCTAACCCAACTGAGATTCAGAGGGGTTGGGCAGGAAATGCGACGCTGCTACATCAACTTTCTCCAGCCAGTGTTTTCATTGGCATTGAGCCTCGACAGATGGTGACGGCGCAGGTGTAGAACTGGACTCGCCGGCCGGGACGGATTTGAACTCCACCGCCACGATCTTCCCGGGATCGGCTTTCCAAGTCTCCAGCGACGGCAGAACTAACTCAGCGCCCTTGGAATAATACCGCGCCATCGCCTTGCTGTTATGCCCCAAATTGACCTGCGCCCAGCGTTCCGGGTAACCCGCCTTCTTGGCCCTTTCGGCCCAACTGTAGCGATAGGAGTGAAGGGTCACGCCAACGATGTTCAACCCCTCGCACCGTTGTTTGAATTCGGTCGCCCGGTCCCCTGCCCGCACTGTCTGCAGATAAGGAAATAGATAACCCTTTGCGGGCAGGTTTTTAAGCAACTGCTCCAAGGCGGGGCCGATGGAAACCTGGGGTGGCAGCTTTCCCCTGCCCCCAAGTTTCATGCGTTCGTAGCTGATGATCTTTTTCGACCAATCGATGTCCTCCGCATGCAAGTGGGCGAGATCAGATTGGGAAGCTCCGGTATGCCAGGCCATGGAATAGAAGGCGCGGCGCTCGGGGTTGATTTCCCGCTGGATGATCTTTTGGTGTTCGTCCCAGGTGATGGCTCGCTTTTCGCCATAAACCGGCTTGGGCCATTTCTTTTTCACCAGCACCGGGGCCAGGAGCCAGTTCATGTCCAGGGCGAAATTGTGCAGTCGGCGCAGGTAGACATTCGTTGAGACGGTCCCCTTGAGCAGGGCATCCAGGAAATGTTCGGCACGGGTCTCCATCAAGGGTTTCTTCCAGAGGAGCGCCAGCGCCTTGTCCTTGGCCACCGAGTCCCATCGGTTCTTGGTTTCCCCGGTTTTGGTGGCGACGATGGACTGCATCACCTCCTGCCAGTTGCGGCTGACCATGGCGGGGTCACTGGCCACAACATAGGTGCGGGCGATCTGCAGGTTAATGGCGGGCTGGAGATGGGCCTCGCGGTGCGCATGCAGCAACCGCTCGGCCGTCATGGCGTCGGTGGTCTGCAGGCTCGTGCGCCTGCCGGTCTCCACGTCCTCCAGGTAGTAAACGCCACCCTTCCCTTTGGTTTGCTTGTCGCGTCGATATAAACGGAACCGTGCTTTCATTGGTCATCTCAGTTTCAAGTGAGCATAACCCGGGTCGATTCCGCCGCGTTAAAGGAGAGTGGACCGATAAAGTTGGATTAACCTGGAGGGTGTCCGGATTAACTTTTTACTCACAGTTCCACACACACTTTGGTGATTTTTCCTCCAAAACCCCAATGAAATTGGGTGGAGGCGAGGGTCGGAATTGAACCGACGCATAAGGCTTTTGCAGAGCCCTGCCTTACCACTTGGCTACCCCGCCACAACTTCGTAAAGATTAATTGAGACTCGCCAAGGCGCAAGTCTTTACTTTCACTTCAACCAATAAATCCCAACTGCTTACGCCTGCCCCACAACTCCTTCGGTTTGAAAACCCCGGCCGGCGTGATGATGCCCGTGATCAACTCCGCTGGCGTCACGTCAAATCCCGCATTAAAGGCACCACTCCCCGGATTCGCCACTCGAACATATTCGCGTTTGCCCTTCCCCGTGATGCCCCAGGCTCCCAGCACTTCACTCTCGTGCCGCTCTTCGATCGGGATGTCAAAACCTGACTTCATATCCCAATCAATTGTCGAAAGCGGAATCGCTACGTAAAATGGAATCCCATGCCTCTTCGCAAGCACCGCCTTTGTGTACGTACCGATCTTATTCGCCACCTCCCCTGTGCGCCCCAAAGTCCGATCGCTCCCCACAATCACCATGTCGATGTGCCCGCGCTGCATCAAATGCCCAGCCGCATTGTCAGCAATAATTTGATGCGAGATTCCCTGCTGCGCCAATTCCCACGCCGTCAGTGTTGCCCCTTGCGAACGCGGCCGCGTTTCATCGCAGAACACGTGAAACTTCTTCCCCTCCGCCTGCGCCGCATACATCGGGGCTGTCGCGCTTCCGATGTCCACAAACGCCAGCCAACCCGCATTACAGTGCGTCAACACCTTCATTCCCGATCGGATCAACTTCGCCCCATGCTTCCCAATTTCTTCACAATGCTGCACGTCGTGATTCGCAAACTCTTCCGCCGCCGCCAACGCCAGGGCCTGTTGTTCTTCCACCGTTTCCCCGGAGTTCATCGTAGCGCGAACATCATTCATCGCATTGACCGGATCCACCGCCGTTGGCCGCGCCGATTTCAGCGTGTGATAAACGATCTCGACATGCCGCTCAAACTTTTTCAAATCCTTCCCGCGAAACGCCCGCGCTCCTTGCGCCAGGCCATACGCTGCCGTCGCTCCGATCGCCCCCGCTCCCCGCACGATCATATCCGTTATCGCCTTCGCGGTTTCCTTGAAATCCCTTGTGCCAATCACCTCGAACTGATGCGGCAGCAATCTCTGCTCGATCAACAAAACCGAGTTCTTTGCTGTATCAAAGGCTACTGTGCGATAATGATTGGTGCGCCCGCGAACTGTAACGTTCATGAGATGAAATTAATTGCGCCTTCCCGATAACTCAACGGTGATTACTTTTGTTGCCCCTTCAGCTTCCGGACCGTCGCACGAATGTTTTTGTAAAGCGGATGTTGCCGCAATTCGCTTAAGTCCGGGTCCTGTGAAAGCCATTTAAAGTCCCGATAACCCAGGTTCAATGCGCGTTCCAACGCCGCCACTGCCTGGTTATAATTTCCCGTCAACGTATAGCTGCAGGCCAGATTATAATGGATCAAGGCATCGCTTGGGCGAAGTTGCGCCAATTGTTCATCCACCCTCAAGCCAGCCACAAACTTCCCACGGCGCGTGTAATCATCCCCCAAAATCTGCAGTGCCTCCACGTACCCGGGATCCCGCCTCACCACGCCCTCCATGAAACTGATCTTCACATCGAGTTCCTTCTCCTCCTCGCGTGTCATTTTCTTTTTGACCAGATTTTTTTCGGGCATACGACGCTTTGGATTGTTCTCAACTGCAATCTCTAAGTCAAGTTTTACTCCGCTTTTTTCATGCCAAATCGCTTCGGCGACCATATTTTTGTTCCCTCTTCTCTCCGAACTGCGTTTAATCCCCTCCGCCAAAGGCTTTTCTGCACGTCCTTTGGTAATTAGACGCTCAATATGAATTGTTTTGTCACCGGCGCCTCTGGTTTTATTGGCGCCAACCTTGTCCACGAATTGGTCGCTCACGGCCATCGTGTCAAGGCATTGCTGCGTCCCAATGCCGACCTCCGCGGCCTCCAAGGCGTTGATTTCGAACGCGTCCCCGGCGATGTCTCTGATCCTTCCACCTACTCCACCGCCATGCGCGGCTGCGATTGGTGTTTTCATGTCGCCGCCAGCTACCATCTCTGGCTTCAAGACTATGCCCTCATGTATGCCGCCAACGTCGAGGGCACTCGAAACATCATCCAAACGGCTGCTGAAGCCGGCTGCTCCCGCATAGTTTATACCAGCACTGTTGGCTGCATCGGCTTGCCCAGGGAAATCAATGGCACCGTCGTCCCCACCGACGAATCGACTCCCGTTTCCGAAGCCCAGATGAGCAACCATTACAAGCTCTCCAAATGGCGTGCCGAAGTCGTTGCCCATGAACTCGCCGCCCAAGGCGCACCTGTTGTCATCGTCAACCCCAGCGCACCCATCGGCCCGCGCGACGTCAAGCCCACGCCCACCGGACGCGTCATCGTCGATTTCCTTAATCGCCAGATGCCTGCCTACCTTGATACCGGGCTCACTGGGTTCACGTCCACGACGTCGTTGTTGGGCACATTCTCGCCGCCCAAAAAGGCCGCATTGGCGAACGCTACATCCTTGGCAACGCCGAAGGCAACTGGACCATGAAACAAGCCTTCTCCGTTCTTCAGGAAATTACCGGCATTCCCGCTCCCAGGTTCCAAGTCCCTTACGCCCTCGCCCTCTTTGCCGCCCACATCGACGAAACCAAATCCCGATTCACCCGCAAGCCACCCAAGGCCCCCCTCGCTGGCGTTCGCATGGCCCAATACAAAATGTTCTTCAACCCCGCCAAAGCCATCCGCGAACTCGGTCTCCCTCAAACTCCTCCCCGCCAGGCCCTCGCCGACGCCGTCCAATGGTTCCGCCATCACGGTTACGTCAAAAAATAAATAGTTTGCAGATCTGTCCATTTTTCTCCCTTTTGCTTCGGCTGCTCGCAGACACCTCTTGGCTCGCAATCGTAAAAAAAATTGATCGTCATCCCGCGTCTCACTCCTACGTTTCATTCGACCTAAAAAATAAAAAGAAGTGCCGTTAACTGCCGTTAACTCGTGTTAGCTCGAGATAGCTCGTGTTAGCTCAAGGTCATCCAGCCTGTAATCGCTAACGGATAAATCCAATCCGCTCCCATCAGCAACGCAACGCACACAACCGACTCCCTTCAAAGACTGAATACGTGAAACTGCATACTCTCCGTTATTCATGGTCGCATTCTGCACCCGGGCGATGGACATACGCTGTCCATCCCCTCAAATATCTTCCTTTGACCATCAGCCACTAACGCCAAGACGCGAAAAATTCCGCAAATTCTTTGCATTATCTCACCCCTTTTCCGCCCTCCTTCGCTGCTTCACAAACGCTTCAATTTCCCCCATCACGCGCTTCTGCTCCGCATCATCCACCTCCCCATTCGGCTTCACCCGCACTCCCGCCGGCGGTATCGCCTCCACGCTGACGGACTTCGGAATCTTCAACTCCTCCAGCTTTGCCATCGACCCAATCGACACCGTCACATACGCCCGCACCTGCTTGGCGCGATTCAACACCTGCAACTGCAATGGATGATCCGTCTCAAACTCCGGGGTTAAATAAACAATCAACTCCGGCAAAGGCACACCCCCGTAAATCGCCAGCAACTCATTCAGAATCTTCACCTCCCCTCGATAAGAAAACTCACTATGCCCCAACATCGAATATCCAGCATACCGCGCCGGATGATTCACCAGCTTATTCAATTCCGCCGGCCACTCCGGCTGCGAAGTCACATTCGTCCCGTACTCGAACCGTGCTCCGAGACAAGCCTCCTCAAAGGCCACCATCAGCACCAATCCCAATAAAATTAATAAAGCTCTCATACCTCATCAGACGTGAGGATGCATATTGATGCTCCCGAAAAACTAACTTTTAGCTGAAACTTTACCATCCAACTCAAAAACGCATTCCCTCTTGGTTACTCCCTCCACTGAATCACTCCAACTCCATTTCACCGCTTGACGCCCCACGCCCCCGGACTCATCCTTTCACAACCAACTGACCCATCATTGACCAATCCATCAGTAGGACCCATCTATGAAATTACTCCTCACCACTCTGCTCTCCCTCGCAACCGCATCCCTGCTCCACGCCGCAGCGCCCTCGGACGATTACAACTTCGACGGCGCCACCCACAACCTCCAATGTATCTCCCTCAATAAAAGTTCCGTCCCCATCTACGACGGTGCCGGCAACCAACTTGGTCTTGTCATCAACAACAAACCCAACTCCACCTGCAACAATTCATCCCTCAGGTTCCAGGGCATGGAAGCCCTCACCGTCGCTGGCCGTACCTATTACTACTGCTGGGGCGTCGGCGGAGTCGACGGCCAGTCCGGCCATGTTTGGATCGCCGACATGACCAGCCGCCCCACCATCGACCCCAACGCTCGAGGCGGTTCCGGCGGATTGTTCAATGGCCGTTCCGCCCCTGATATCATTCTTCCCAGCGGAACCACCAAATCCTACTTCATCAACCCGCAACCCATTCCTGCCGCCATGAACTATATCGGACCCAGCACGGGCCAATATTATTCCTACTCCAATTACGGAACCCCAGGAGCGCCTTACGGAACCAACTACACCAACCTGAGCTGGAGCTGGATCAACAAAACCGGCGGCGGCATTGTCCGTTGCATGCTTATGACCAATGAAGTCTTTTATCCCAGCGATGTCTCCACCATCACGATCAATTCCTACGACACCAGCGGCACAGTCAACGGCTCCGTAAAAGCCATGTACGGTTCCATCTGGAACGGCGATCAGCGCATCTACGGCTGGATCGTCCATTCCCACCACTACGGCAGCACCTACGTCGAGCACATCATCTGCCGCACCTGCCAATAGATCAGATATCAAAAAATATTTCCGACCGCTGGATGGGGTAAAACCACTTTGCCCCATCCTCCCATTCTCAAACTTCCGCCAGTCGAGCCCAGAACCTCGTCACGCTTCCGGCTGCAAAATCGTGACCCATATTTTACCTCAGCACCCTTGAGTTCTTTAACTTGAATTAAGCGTTTTTCTGCCGCGCTCATTGTCCCATCCGTCCCACCAACAACCCTCGACGGCAATCGCGCAACTGCGCCTCCCAAACCTCCGAACTTTCACCCACCACTCAATCGCAATTGAAAAAATCCATCCATTCTGCCATCATCCCTTCAATCACTACCGCATCCCGTCTATGAATCCTTCATCTTCTCCATCGACCGACGCCCACCCCAACAACTCCAACTCTGTTTCACGCCGCGACTTCCTCTGGCGCACCAGCGCCCTCGCCAGCGCTGCCGCATTCGGCCTCCAACAAACCGTCCACGCCCAACAAAAGCCCATCCAAGGATTCGAAAAAACCGCCGACGATCCCACCGCCTCCAAAGGCTGGCAGCCCATCTCTGATCGCAAAATTCGCGTCGGCATTGTCGGCTACGGCGTCTGCCAATTCGGTGCAGCCTTCGGTTTCCAGAATCATCCCAATGTTGAAATCGTTGCCGTCAGCGACCTTCTCCCCGACCGCTGCACCAACCTCGCCAAGGCCTGCCGCTGCGCAAAAACTTATCCCTCACTCGAAGAACTCGTCAAAGACGATAAAATCGAAGCCGTCTTCGTCGCGACCGACGCACCCAGTCACGTCAAACACTGCGTCGAAGTCCTCAAGCACGGCAAACACGTCGCCAGCGCAGTACCCGCAGCATTTGGTTCATTGGAGGAAGCTGATCAACTCTTCCATGCCGTCAAGGACAGCGGCCGCAAATACATGATGTTCGAAACCTCCTGCTTTCACGAAGACCTCTACGCCATGCGCCAACTCTACAATGCCGGCGCCTTGGGCAAACTCCTCTACTCCGAAGGCGAATATTATCACTACATGGAAGAACCCATCGCCTCCTACAATGAATGGCGCGTCGGCCTGCCCCCGCAATGGTATCCCACCCACTCCAACGCCTACTACAATTGCATCACTGGCGGCAGTTTCACCGAAGTCTCCTGCGTCGGCACACCCAGCCTCGTCAAACATTTGATGCCGTCGAACAACCGTTACAAAAATTCCTTCGGCACCGAAGTCGCCCTCTTCCGCACCAGCGAAGGCGGCACCTCTCGCATGGCTGTGAGTTGGGATACCCCCGGCTCCGGCGGAGAAATGGGCCGTGTCCGTGGACAAAAAGGCTCCTACTACGGAAAATACGAAGGCCTCGAAAAAACACTTCCTGACCTCAAGCGTCCACCACTCCCACCCGGCGTCTCCCCTGGGAGCCACGGCGGTTCCCACGGCTACCTCATGAACGAATTCGTCACCGCCATCCTGCAAGACCGCAAGCCCCTCGTCGACATCGTCATGGCCCTCAACCTCACCGTCCCCGGCATCATCGCCCACCAATCCGCCCTCAAAGACGGCGAACTCCTAAAAATCGCCCAATACAAAATTTAGAACCGCAATCCACCGTCAATCTCTCTCCAGGATGTAATCTCCCGCGCGAGCCGCCATCTAAGGTGGGGCGAGACTCTGTCGAGCCCTGACATCGTCCACGATCCCGATCCCTTCCAGGCGCTTGGTCCGCGTACGCGACCACGGATCACGTATCACGCGCCAGCAATCGTTTAAATCGGTGGAATGAGGCTTCGCCCGAATTCAAACCCCGTCGGTGATCCTACTCAGCCCATCGAGTTCATCCGCGGACGCGGTCACGATTCCAACCCCATTCATTCCACACCGTTCCTTCGTGTCGAACTAACGAGACTCTAACTTCCCGCCGCAACCAACCCCACTCACCGGTGTTCCACCTTTAACCGCCATGCAAATCACCATCCACAAAACCCTCTTCGAACTCATCACTGGCGACATCGCCGACCAGGAAACCGATGCCGTCGTCACCGCCGCCCATTGGAAACTCAACAAGGGCTCCGGAACCGATGGCGTCATCCACACCCGCGGCGGCCCGCAAATCTACGAAGAATGCCGGCGCATCGGCGGTTGTCCCATCGGCGACGCAGTCATCACCACCGGTGGAAATCTCAAAGCCAAACACGTTATCCATGCCGTCGGTCCTGTCTGGCGCGGCGGCGATGAACACGAACCTGAACTCCTCGCCAGCGCCTACCGCCGCAGCCTCGAAGTAGCCACCGAGCACAAACTAAAAAGCATCTCCTTCCCCTCAATCTCCACCGGCGCGTTTGTCTATCCAATCAAACTCGCCGCCCCCATCGCCCTCAAAACCATTTGCGACTACCTCCAAAAAGAACAGCACACATTAGAATTCGTCCGCCTCGTCCTCTACACCCGTGAAGACGATAAAGCCTTTTTGGTTTATGAAAAGGCATTGCAAGAGTTGCTGGCCAATCAAAACTAACGTACCCGCCGCAATATAAACGGGCTTAACACAAATAAGGCCTTCCCCTAAAAACTCATCAAAAATTTCCCTGTAACGCTCCAGTTCTTCATCTGGAGGCCGCTTGCACTTCCACCTCGGCGATGCCTCCAAAAATTTGGACTGCCCACTCATCATCATCATCTGCGCCGTCGTTTTTCACTTCTCGTCTGCTCCACCCATTGAGCCCGCCAGGCAGGCGCTTCAAATGGCTCGCCAAAATATTGCGTTTCGTGCGCCACCTTGCCCTCCCGGAATATCATCATGCTAACCGTGTAAATTGGACCATCAGTGTAGGTGATGATGTACTCGGTGACCCAGAGATCGCCCCGCCCGTGCAACCCCAGCACGGCAAAGCCGGCCGGTTTTGCCGGATGATGACTGCGAAGCGCCTGCAGATTGCGCCGCCCGTGAATCCGTTCACCCGATTGAGGATAATCGCAGATGGCATCGTCCCGATAAATATCGTGCTCTGCTTCCAGGTCGCCCTTGGCGGACGCAATCCAATGTTGGTCCAGTGCTGCATGAACCTGCTGCTCTTCCGCAGTTTCAATCCCTGCCCGCCCGATTTCCGTGGAATTCGTCATTTCGTTAACTCCTTTCTTCCTGAAAGCCCAAGCCATTTTGGGGTCTTCTTTAATACCAGGGCCGCTGGGCTTAATAGCTGCCTACCAAACCGGCACCGCCCACGCCAAGGCACACACACTCCTCTTTCTTCACTTGAATTTGCCCACCGTTCCTCAGCCACCACAGACGCTAAATGCGATTTCCCGGATGGCACCTTATTCACATTGGAGGACCAACCCGCAGCCTGCAAAGGGAGGTTTTCGCCCCACCGAATCCACACTCTCTTCCTCACGAGCCTGGCAACACCCGCGAAGAGCCAGCATCGCCACCTAGGCTGTATTTCAAAACGAATGTCAAAAAAGGGTTGTGCTCTGATGAGAAAACCACCCGTGATGGCAATCCGCGCCATAATGACCAATCAACCATGCGCTGCCAGACGTAGTCACCCTCTCCCTTTGCGCATGGGAGAGGGCGGGGTGAGGGAAGATGCGCCCGGACTCCGCGCCGCCTCGGGTGACTCCCACGCCCCCAAACCGATGAGGGCGGCCAATAGCTCGCTCCGTTTCCGACATTCATTTTGAGAAATGTTATAAAGCCGATGCCGATAAGCCGCCTATCGCTTTTCCTCCATGTCTTGCATCTCCTTAACGGCCCAATCTCCTCACCAAATCATCCAACGACTCATACCACTCCGGCGCACCCTTCCCTTCATCCCAAAGCTCCTTGAGCTCCGACTTCGTCCGAATCCGCTGCCGCACTGCCAACGCCGTCGGCACCAATTCCTGCACCTCTAAATCTTGATGCCCATCCACCCAATCCTTCACCCTTTCCGGAAGCTTGGCCAATGGATGTCCCTTCAACGCCGCCACAACCTCCGCTGCAGCGATCGCTTCACAGCATTCGCCCGCCTCCAGATATTCCTCCCCAGTCTCCGTCACCCGCTCAAACGCTGCCGCAATCACAGATGTATCCGACGCCTCCTCCAGGCCCCAAAGCCAGTCGAGTGCAGTGTCATTATCAAAAGGTCCAAAATCCCAGGCTCTCATAATTTAATCTCCAGGCCTCAAGGTCTTTGAATTGAAAATAGAATGCAGCCACCCTTTCGCCTGCCTTTTCTGCCAGGCCAGTTCGCTTCGTGTTTCCATCTCAAAGGAACCCACGCCAGCAATCGCGCGACATCAGTTCCAGTTGCCTGGCTCAAACGCACCCGCGCAAACTCAGGTATATATATCCCAAGTTTGCGCAGGAATGCGCTGCATCCGAAGACGCAGATGAATCAACGCTGAATTTATTGCAAGGTTCCACCCAAACTCTGCCATCCAGCCCAGTTTCCACTGCTGTAATAGGTATGTTGCAGAGAGTTATCAGTTCCTCGACAGAAGACATCAAGGCGTCCTGAACCCCAGGTGGAGATGGCAGGATCGGAAGTGGCATTGCCACCCAAATCTTCAAAACCGCCACTAGGCAGCCAGCCTTGTCCGGTGATGTAATATTTATGGTAGATGTGGTTTTGGCCACCGCGAACAACCACGTCAATTCTGCCGGAACCCCATGAACAAGCCGCCGGGCCGGACGTTAATGTGCCGCCTAAACTCTGAGGTGCGCTCCAGTTTCCTCCGGTGTAGTACATATGCCAAAGGGCATTGTCCGTGCCCCGATAAAAAACATCGAGCCGGCCAGGAGACCAGGAGCAGATCCCCGGTTGTCCAACCGCCGTGCCGCCTAAATCTTCGAAACTGCCGCTGGGCAGCCAGCCGGTGCTGCTGTTGAAGTATTTGTGGTAGATATGATTTTGGCCGCCCCGGGCCACCACATCAATACGACTGGTGTCCCACGACACGGCTGCCGGGCTCGAGGTCAAACCGCCGCCCAAGTCTTCCCAATGTGGATCGGGAAACCAACCTGCACCGTTCCAGTATTTGTGTTGCAAACTCGAATCCGTTGCGGCGCAGAAAGCATCCAGTCGGTTAACGCCCCAGGAGGCGATTCCCGGCCCGTAGCTGGAGACACCGTTGAGTCGTTCAAAACCACCACTGGGCTGCCAATTCGAGCCATCCCAATATTTGTGATAGATGGCATCGTTTCCGCCTCGGACTACTACATCGATGCGATTGGGTCCCCAGGAAACGGCCGCCGGTCCGGGAGCGAAGGAACTGCTGCCGTTGCCGTCAATCACCATGGTCGAGACGAAGGAGGCAGAATCCCCGTCGAATACATCCACATCCACGCTGCCGGATATCCCGCAAACTGAGCCGCTGCTACTGTATTGCCAGGCGTTCCATTTGTTCCAGACATCGCAACTACCGCACGTACTCCAGGGGCTTCCGGACTGGGAACTTTGACCGTTGTAATCGGCAATCCATGGAATCCATTCGGACACGCTGCTGTTGAAGCTGCAGGCGCTGCATGAGCTGGTATAAAGAACAGGCTTGACCGTAACACCTTTGGCGGCGGCATT